>JASGFI010000101.1:0-10971 GCA_047605615.1 Edaphocola sp.
TTAATAGAAGTTTAAACAAATTGAAAATCAACTTAGCCTAAATGCACAACAGGTAATACAGTTAAATCTGTTTAAAATGTCATTCCGACGACAGGAGGAATCCCTGAGATTCTTCACTGCACTTCGGTTCGTTCAGAATGACACCTCCAAATCATTATGCCAAAACATTACGATTTAACTATAACGCATAGCCGACGAGGAAAGCCAAAGGTTTTGTGGCAATGGCTTGGCGATGAGGCAACATGTACAATCGTCTTGTATTTTCTCCATCTTTGTGGGCTTACTTTCATCCAAGATAATTTATGTTTCGATACCAATCGGCTATAAAAGGAATATGGGCCAGGGGCTGGTTTCTGTCATTGCTACATGCCTTTGCGGTTGCGGCTTGCTTGTTGGCATTGTGGAGGCCCGCGCAAAGTTTTGACCTACATAAGCAAAAATGGTTGGTGGTAAGCCAAGCCACTGCCCATGGCGTGGACATAGCGGGTAGAACCATTATTGTGTATAAACTGCTGTTATTGGGGCTATTGGCTATGCTGGCCTTGTACTGGTTTTTCAGGAAGGCGGAGCGTGGCGGCTGGCTTCGGTGGGCAGGCCGCCCGGAGCTATCTTTGTTTTCCACAGCTACCGTCTGTTATGCTTTCATGCAGGTTATGGGCTGTGCCACCGCGGAGGCATTGGCGCTGGTGCAACTGCTTTTCTGGATTAGGTTCGTAACGGTACTCGTGCCGCTTCGTAGGCCAATGGCCGCTTTAAGCCGCCTTCCGGTATTCTCTTTGTCGGTAGCGTTTGGCGGCTTGTTGTGTTTCGGCATCTTATTCCTCATTGGTTACCACGATTGGGTGCGCAGGGGTATAGTGGGGGTTTTTATGGTTTGTGTTTTGGCATGTATGCTGTTGTATCGTTTTGGTAAAACGATTGCCTACGCTACATGGTTGCTGTATCCGTTGGTACTTGTGCCGTTTTGGGCATTCGTGAGCCTTGAATGGTTCCTTCAACAAAAATTGAATGGCAGTGGCGGCCATTTTTCCCATAAGGTTATTTTCCTGCTGTTGTTATTGTTTACGTCCCTTGCCATGGCGGTGTCCGGGAAGGTTTGCCGTAAGCGCACCAAGGTGTTTTCGTTGGTAAAATATGGCTTGGCGCCGTCCATTGTTGCGGCTTTCGTGTTGTTGGTTTTTTACCGGCCCCTATTGCCTGCCCAACACGAATTGTTCGAGTCCTCAAGCCCCGCCAATACCGTGATGAATGTGTTTTATTTTCACCAAAGGCCCATACTCGATTTCTTTAGCGCGCATCTTTTTAGCGAGCAATGGTATGGTTATTTGTATGGCTTTATCAACGGCTTCAATGGTACCGAAGACTTCATGGTTTACGGTTTTTTCAACTTGCTGTTTTTCTGTTGGGCATTAGCTGCGCTGTTCAATGTCTTGTGGAGAAAGCCCTTGCTGTCGGCCTTTATGGTGGTAGGTTTCCCGCTGTTGTATTATGTCTATATTCCCGATATCCTATTGTCGATAGTGCCTTTCCTGATGTTGAAAAGATTGTGGACGCATAGCAGTGTCCCCAATTTTTTACTCTTTTTCTTTTTGTTGGCTGCGTGCATGGCGTGGCGGCTCGATACGGGTGTGGCCAGTGCTTTTGCGGCAATTTTTGTGTTGCCCTTATTTTGGTACGGCACACGCCGTACTTTTCCGCTGTCGTCCTTTTTAAAGGCAATCGCAATTTTCTTGTCCGTGGTGGCACTGGTGGCCTTGCTGTTAGTTGCGTGTTCGTCGGCAGCTACGGTACAAGCCGCCATTCAACTGAACCTGCATTTATTTGCCAACAGCCAAGCGCATGGTTACCCGGTGCTGACCCATAACCCCAATCAGCAATTCTACATTTACTATGTGTTGATGCCGGCGGTAGCTTTATTGGTTTGCGTTATGATTGTGTTGGTTTCAAGGAAATATACTTGCCTTGCCTTGGCCGACAAGACCCTGATGTGGGTGGCTTTCGTATTGTTGTTGATTTATTTTGGCAATCTCCAACGGGCCATGGTGCGGCATGGTTTCCTGGAAAATAGCGACAACATTGTCGGCACCTTATTTTACCCGGCCGTGGCGCTGCTGGCATCTTTGCTGCTTGTGCCTGCCAATGCGTGGCTTCGGGCGGCCGCTTTCTTTTTCCTTTCCTTTTTCGGGTTCGTTTGCCTGAAATATTTCCCTTTGGACGTACCATATACACCTCTGCAAACGGCTTTGGCCAATAACGCTTTCAAGCCCGATTACACACAAATAGACAAGGCAAAATATGTAGGGAGAAGCGAACGCGACAGTAGCTTTTACGAAGAAAATTTTGGGCAAATAAAAAGATTGCTGGACCAAAATTTAAAACCCGACCAAACCTTCCTCGACTTTTCCAATACACCTTCTTTGTATTTCCATTGCCGCAGGAAAGTGTTGGGTTATTTTAGCCAGAATATGCAAAACAGCGTGGACGATTACCTGCAACTTGATATGTTGCGCAGAACGGACACGCAGCATGTACCCGTGGTGGTTTATGCCAACTATCCGCGTACCTATTTCGATGCAACGGACGAAATAGAGAACGAATTACGGTATTACTTGGTGGCCGAATATATTTTTGGCCATTACCGGCCTTATGGGGTGGTGGGCAATAAAAGCCTTTGGGCTACCGAAAATCTATTGCAAAAACTACCCCGGCCAAAGGTACACGATACCTTGTTGGGAGCAAGCGATACCATATCCATGTGGCGTTTGCCGGTTTTCATAGGGCAATATTATGGCCAAGGAAACAAGAAAGATGCTTTGGGCAAAATAGTTTCTTTGTGGTGGAACAAAAACGGCACAACGGATACCGGGAATATTGAAATTACCATTGGCCAAAAATGGCTTAAAGAATGTCATGCGTACCTGGAATTGGCGTATAAATCAACGGCACAATCTTTGAATGGCTCGCAGAGGATGGACATCGTGGGTTTGAAAAACAATGCAGTCGTTTCCTTCGCTTTCGACCGAGACGACCAAGTTTCCAAAAAGTTGTTGTTCCGGATGAGCAACCATTATTTCTGGCACTTCAACAACGGTGCGTTGAAGATAATTGTTCCGCACGGCAATGACATAGAAAGCGTTTCGCTATGGCGCGACAAACGCTTCGCTCCATGATTTCATCTTGTTTGGCATAAAAAAAATCCCTCCCGCCGCAGCGTTTGCAAATATTTGGGGAGGGATTTCACAACTAAAGCCTGGCAGTTTGGATGCGCAGTATTTTCCGGTTTTTCTTCTGCACCCGCATTTTTTCCGGCACTAATTTCAGTATCTCGTCCATCAAGGTTTGCAGTACCGACAGCCTTACGAAATGGTCGTTGGTGGCCAGCGATATTTCCCTTACCGGTTCTTCGGCATCGAAGTAGCGCAGGCGTTCGGCTTGGTCTTCGTTGAAGTCGAAGGTGGCCAATTCGGGCAGTATGGTTACGCCGCCGTTTTTGTCCACCATTTTGCGCAATGTTTCCACATTGCCCGATTCGTATTTGTAAGGGCGGCCTTCCTGAAGTTTTTCTATATGTTCGCTACAAAGGTTGATGATTTGGTTGCGGAGGCAATTGCCTTCGTTCAACATCCAAATGCGTTTCATGTCTATGTCGGCAGGTGCTATGGTGCGCTTGGTCAACGCAGGTTCGCCCTTGCCAAAATAAGCGATTAGGGATTCATAAAACAGTGGATACTCCTTGATGTGGTTGTCTTCAAGTGGCGTACTCAGCAGGCCGCAATCCAGTTCGTCGTCTTTCAGTTTGCGCAGTATGTCTTGTGTTTGCAGCTCGGTAACTGCCAATTTCAAGCCGGGGTGCGCCTTAGCATGGTTTTCCAACAGTTGGGGCAGTATGTAGGGAGCCAAAGTGGGTATCACGCCTATTCTGAACACGCCGGCTACCGTGCCTTGGCGGTGTTGTATTATCTCTTGTATCTTTCCGGCTTCGGCCAACACTATTTTGGCTTGTTGTACTATCTCCTCTCCTACTTCGGTAGTGGCTATGGGGTGCTTGTTGCGGTCAAATAGCCTTACGTTCAATTCCTCCTCCAGCTTATGGATTTGCATGCTCAACGTAGGCTGGGTAACGAAACTCTTTTCCGCCGCGGCCACGAAGCTTTTGTAAGTAGCCACGGACACTACGTATTCCAATTGGGTTATGGTCATATATTTTTTGCTAATTTAGTTGCGCAAACAAAGATAATAGATTGTAGTTTTGCACGTTCAAAAAATACGGTGTACAGGTTGTAGATGATTTCCAGGTTTCTTCAAGACATTCAGCATTTGGTGGGGAAAGAAGTGGCCAACAGCCGTTCCCCGGCGGGCAATTGGCTGCGGCCCAGGCTGGAAGCCGCCGAAAGGGGCAAAGTAACCATGTCCGTTTTGATTAGGCGGGAGATGTGCAACCCATTTGGCAATATCCATGGCGGCATGATGTCGTTGGTGATAGACGAAGCCATAGGTTGGGCCGTGGTGAGCCTTGAGGCCGATGCCCATTACACAAGCGTAAGCCTCAACACCGATTTTTTGTTTGCCGCCGCCGAAGGGGAACGCATTTTTGCCACCGCGGAAATAATAAGGCACGGGAAAAAAATAATCAACGCATCTGTATCGGTGCACAACGAAAAAGATATATTGCTGGCAAAGGCCGGCAGCAATTTGGTGGTAACCGGCATGAAGGCCAAAGCCCACGATTAATACATTAAAAACTTAGGATGTTAAACGGAAAAAAAATAGTGGTAGTGCTGCCAGCCTACAATGCGGCACTTACTTTGGAGCGCACCTACAACGAAATACCATTCGACATGGTAGATGAGGTGGTGCTGGTAGATGACCATAGCAAGGACGATACCTCGGAGATAGGCAGGAAGATAGGCATCAAGCACATCATCAGGCACGAGGCCAACAAAGGCTATGGGGGCAACCAAAAAAGCTGCTACAACAAGGCTTTGGAGCTGGGTGCCGATATAGTCATCATGCTGCACCCCGACTATCAATATACGCCCAAGTTGATTCCTTCCATGTGCTACGTCATAGCCAACGATTTGTATCCGGTGGTGTTGGGTAGCCGCATCTTGGGCAAGGGCGCACTGAATGGCGGCATGCCCGTGTACAAATATATTTTCAATAGATTCTTGACCTTGTTCGAGAATGTATTGATTGGTCAAAAATTGAGCGAATACCATACCGGCTACCGCGCATTTTCGGGCGAGGTATTGCGCAACATCAACTTCAATGCCAATAACGACGATTTTGTTTTCGACAACGAGATGCTGTCGCAGATATTCATGAAAGGCTACGAGATAGCCGAAATAACCTGCCCCACCAAATATTTTGAAGAAGCTTCGAGCATCAATTTCAAAAGAAGCATGAAGTATGGGCGTGGCGTGTTGCGCGTATCGTTGCAACATAGGTTGGCCAAATGGAAATTGGCCAAGTACAAAATTTACGAATAGTTGCTCTATGTTGGTGGCCGTAAACTCTTGAAATTTCTTTGCCAATCTATTTCAGGTTGGCATTTGCTTGTAATACCGGATAATACAAAAAATAATGGCGAAGCAATATTTCACTACACTTAAAAGCCATTTCTGTATTACATGTATCTGCCTTTCGCTATTGAACGAAAGGGGGACGGCCCAAAACCAGCCCTGGAGCGGATTTGGCATCGAGGGCAATGTGATGATTGGCAAAATGATAAGGCACAGTTCCAGTTTTGTAGGCACCTTGCCCACACATTCCTACGCCGCCGAGGCAAACCTTTTCAAGAAAACCTGGGGTCAAAAAGACTGGCAACAGCGGCGCAATTATCCGCAGGTCGGCGTTACGCTTTATTACAATAATTACAACAACCAAGACGAATACGGGCAAGTATTGGGCATAGCCCCCAACATTCAGCTCAACTTGGTAAAAGGGCAAAAGGTAGAATGGACCGTGCGTGCCGGCATGGGCGTGTGTTACGATACCAAACCATACAGCCGCCTGTCGCCGGCCAATACCAACAACCGCGCCATTGGCGGCCATTGGAACAACCTAAGTCCTTTTTCGACCGATGTGCGGTATCATCTGGACAATCATTGGGACCTGCAAGCGGGTGCCAACTTCAGCCACGTGTCCAATGCCGCCTTTGAACAGCCCAACCTGGGCATCAACATGTATGGCGCGCACGCGGGGCTAAGGTATTTTCCGGTTACGGCCAATCCGGTTAAGATATATTCCCACCCCGAACCATTGAGAAACAGGTGGCTGGTACAGGCGCGTTACAGCATGGCCTTCATACAAAGTGCCCCTGCCGACGGGCCTTACAATCCGATTTACATGGGCGCATTGTTTGCCGGCAAAAGATATTGGAGCAAAAATAAAGTTTACGGTGGCGTAGATTATTATTACAACAGCGCCACTTATGCCCGGCTCAAAAGCGTTGAACATTTCAAGGGCGAAGAATACAGCCATTCCACGCAAATGGCCATATTTGCCGGCAACGAATTTTTGGTGGGCCGCTTGGGTTTAATGTTTCAGGCTGGTTACTATTTGCATAAAATGGCCGACCAGAAAGAAAATTACTACCAGAAGCTTGGCGGCAATTTTTATTTTATCCAAAAAGAAAAAGGCATCGTCAAAGAAGCGTTTTTTTCGGCCATACTCAAAACACACATGTCCGTGGCCGAACTTTTTGAAATGGGCATTGGCATAGGGATATAGTTTCTTAGGATTTTATTTTCTGCAAATGGAAAAGATTTTTTTAGATAAACTGCATCATATCTTACCGCAAATAAATGCCGATGCACAAAATGCATCCTTGCCAATAGCCGAGGTGCTGGCCGCACACCAACAACCTGCAGTAACCTCCATTCGCTACAACCCGCTGAAATGCCCGCCCGACAACAGTTTGCGGCCTGTTCCTTGGTGCGCCGCCACCGCAAGGTATATGCCCCAAAGACCCTTGTTTACCGCCGACCCGCTATTTCATGCAGGTGCTTATTACGTTCAGGAAGCCAGTTCGATGTTGATAAGCCAAGCGTTTCGGCAATTGGTGGACACTGCCCACGCCTCCTTGCGCGTACTGGATTTGTGTGCGGCACCGGGTGGCAAGAGTACCTTGTTGGCCTCTTTGTTGAAAGAAGATGATTTGCTGGTAGCCAACGAAGTAATTCAAAACAGGGCTGCCATCTTATCTGAAAACCTTAGCCGTTGGGGGCAAATGAATACTTGGGTCACCAACAACGACCCAAGGGAAATAGGCAAGCTGCACAATTATTTTGATGTGATGCTGGTAGATGCCCCGTGTACGGGTAGCGGCTTGTGGCGCAAAGACCCAAAGGCAATAGGCGAATGGTCGGCGGCGCATGTAAAATTGTGCAGCGAACGGCAAAAGAGAATATTGAACGATGCCTTGCCTGCATTAAAAGAGGGCGGGCTGTTGATTTATGCCACTTGCTCTTATTCCGCCGAGGAAAACGAACAAATGATGCAATGGTTGCTGGCGCAAAACCTGGTGCCGGAAAAATTGGCATTGGCCACCGATTGGCATATAGCAACATCCGCTGTTGGCCGCGCCGAAGGCTACCATTGCTACCCTTGGCAATTGGATGGGGAAGGTTTTTTCATGACAGTTTTCAGGAAAAAACCTTCCACCGAAAACGGATTGCCCGAGCTAAAGGAACCAAGGCAAAATAAGGATAGGCGCAGGGACGCGGAAAAGAAAACTTCAAAGGGCAAAAGTCAAAATGCCGACCTGTGGCGGCCTTGGCTGAGTATCCCCACGGAAACAATAGAAAAAGGCGAGGGCTATTACGCCATTCATCCGGCCCATAAATGGGACTACCGTATGCTGGGCGAAGCATTGAGGATAAAGAAAACAGGCACCGCACTGGGCAGAATAGCCGGCAAAGACGCCTTGCCCGACCAAGAGTTGGCCTGGAGCGTGTACCTACACAAGGAAGTGGCGCAAATACCCCTTTCAAAGGACGAGGCACTTATGTTTCTCAAAAAAGAAGAAGTGCGCAAAGACAATGCCGTAAAGGGGTGGCAGTTGGCCACTTTTGAAGGTCTGGGCTTGGGTTGGGGCAAATGGCTGCCCAACAGGATGAATAATTACCTGCCCAAAAACCTGCGCATAAGAATGGATTTGAGCAATGTGGAGGAATAAAAAAACTCCGACCAAAAGCCGGAGGCAAATCACCCTACAATTTATGTACCACATCGGGTTTAGTTAGCCCACTGCATCTTTATCAACGCAAAAACAGCGTAATTGACAATGTCGGCAAAGTTGGCGTCTATGCCTTCGGATATGAGGGTCTTGCCGTCGTTGCCCAATATTTGCCTTATGCGCAGCAGCTTGGCCAATATCAAATCGGCAAACGATTCCTGGTTCATGTTGCGCCAAGCCTCGCCGTAGTCGTGGTTTTTTTGCAACATCAGTTCCTTCACTTTTCGGGCTTCGGTATCGTACGCTTGGCAGGCGGCTTCCAAATCGAGCAATTGGCCGTCATAATCGGGCAGGGCAAGCTGTACGAGGCCCATGATGCCATAATTGACTATGGCGGCAAATTCGCTTTCTATGCTGTCGGCTATTTTTTGTTCGCCGCCTTGTTGTATTTGTCTTATGCGCCAGGCTTTTATGTATATCTGGTCGGTTATGGATATAATCCTGTACACCCGCCATGAGGTGCCGTAATCTTTTGTTTTTTTTACAAATACATCGCGGCATTGCCCGCTTATTGCTTCGTATTGCGCCAGCGTGTCCAACATTGTTTGGCCTGTTTGTGGTGATTGCTTAAATGGGATATACTACCAAGCCATCGCGGGTTTTTGGTTCGAACCAAGTGCTTTTGGGCGGCATCACTTCGCCGCTGTCGGCCACTTCAAAAAGCTGTGTCATGCTTACCGGATAACAAGAAAACGCTGCGGCCATTTCGCCGCTGTTTACCCTTCTTTCCAGTTCGCCCAGTCCGCGTATGCCGCCCACGAACTCTACCCGGTGGTCGGTGCGCGGGTCGTTGATGCCCAGCAACTTGGCCAAAACGTTATTTTGTAAAATGCTTACGTCCAACACGGATATGGGGTCGGTGGCATAGCTGCCGGGCTTGGCCGTCAATTTGTACCATTCTTGCTGCACATACAAGCCAAATTCGTGCAGGTGTGCGGGCTTTACGGCCTCCCTGCCTTTGGCTTCCACTTCAAAATCGGCCTTTAGGTGTTCTATGAAATCTTGCACCGAAAAACCGTTCAGGTCCTTTGCCACACGGTTGTAGTCCATTATCTGCAATTGGCTTGCCGGGAATATGCAGGTAAGGAAATAATTGAACGGTTCGTCTCCACTGATGCGCAAGCCCTGCTCGGTATATTCCTTGGCTACTTTGGCCGCCGATGCCGCCCGATGGTGGCCGTCGGCAATGTAGGTGGCCGGTACTTCTTCGTCGAAGATATGGGTAATTTTGCACACCGCGCTATACCTGCTTACCGCCCATAAGGTATGGCGCACGCCGTCATCGGCCACAAAATCGTAGGTAGGTTGGTGGTAGTCTTTCCATTTGTCGATGATGGCGTTCATCTCCGCCACATCTTTGTAGGCCAGGAACACCACGCCTGTTTGCGCTTTGGTGGTGCGTATATGGTCTATTCGGTCTTGTTCTTTTTCGGGACGGGTAAGTTCGTGTTTTTTGATGATGTCGTTGTTGTAATCATCTATGGAAGAGCCGCACACCAGGCCGGTTTGTTCGTGGCCGTTCATCGCCAGTTGGTATATGTAATAGGAGGGCTGCCTATCTTGTGCCAATACCCCGGAGCTTTGCATTTCCTTTAGGTTCTTGGCAGCGCGTTCATATACGGCCGGGCTATGCACATCCGCGCCCTCCGGCAAATCTATTTCGGCACGGGTAACGTGGTAAAAATTGTAGGGGTCTTTGTTGAATTGCCGGGCTTCGGCCACGCTGCATACATCGTAGGGCAAGGTTGCCACTTTTTCGGCCAAGCCTTTGTTTGGTCGCCAGCCTCTAAACGGAATAATTTTTGCCATTGGATAAACGGATAAAGCACATTTTTTTAGCTTGGCAAAGGTAGGGAAATTGAGGCGTTGCGGGGGGAATTAAAAAACGTACCGGAACAAAAGAACTTTTGGATGTTCGGCAATAGCTCCTCCGGCTGGGGAATAAAATTTGAGAGACGCAGAAATTATCGAACAAAAAATGATTTCGTACTCCTGTGGCATTCGGGCTTTCTGTTCGCTGTCGTCGGGGCCATATCGACAACAAGCCGCCTGTCACCCCGCCGCCCAAAGCACCAAATCCTTATTGCTCTATTTTTATTTCCTGCAAGTAATGCACCTTGTTTTTTTCCTTGAAAAAGAGGAAAACCTTGTATTGTTCGTTGGAAACGGTCTTCAATTGGCCTATGAGGTAAAAAGAATTGTCGGCTGGCGAATCGCCCCGGTATTTGATGGAGAAAGACTGAACCTTGTTTTTTTCAAAGAAGTTTCGCAATACCATTTCGGCTTGGTGTTTGCTGTAGCTGGTTTGCCCGGCACCGAGGGCCACATCCACCACATTGTCGAAATATTTCGACACGTTTTCTATATTGCCGTCATTCAGGGTCTTGGCAATATCCCGCTGTTGGGGTAGCCGCGAATGGGCATTCCAAACAGAGAACATCAGCAATATGCACAAGACCACTAAATTTTTCATCACGATAACACAGGCAACATGGGTAAATCGGTTTACGAGGGGGTGATTATGTTCATTCATCAAAAATTATGCCACTTTCGGAGGTTCGGTGCGGCACTTAAAGTTTTTTGGGTATTGGAGAGGGCGAACATTCGCAATGCGGCAAATTTTGTCTTGTCCTACAATAAGTTGACTCTTTTTTGATGAATGATTTTTCGAATTGAGTGATGATGTGAGTAAAAATGTTTTTGGTCTATTTTGTAATTCACTTTCGTATAAC
>JASGFI010000102.1:0-10826 GCA_047605615.1 Edaphocola sp.
CCTGTTAAAATGATATCTTCATATAATGTTGCATTTGCAGCTTGAATTCAGCGTCTGTTAAGTTTTGCACAAAGGTAGCAATTTTTTTTGATGTTTGGTTTGGGCGTGCGGTCGGGAAATATGGCAGGTAACCCGAAAATACACACAAGCCCCGAACTTCACAGACGATATAGGTAAATAGCGGCCTTTGCCCATATCGAAGCAACATCGTAACATTGCAGCAAAAATTGGCGGCGGCCGGAATGCTTTGGCAAAAACCTTGCCCGTGCGGGGCGCACCCGAAAAATATTTTGTAAAAAAACTAAAAACTTACATCCAATAAATGTCAAAACATGCTTACGTGTTTCCCGGGCAAGGGGCACAATTTCCGGGAATGGGCAAGGCCCTGTACGAATCGAACGCCCAAGCCAAAGAGCTGTTTGAACAGGCCAACGAGGTGCTGGGCTTCCGCATTTCGGACATCATGTTTGGCGGAAGCGACGAAGAACTGAAACAAACCAAGGTAACGCAACCGGCAGTGTTCCTCCATTCCGTCGTCACTTTTCTGGTACACCCCGACTTGCGTCCCGACATGGTGGCCGGCCACTCCTTGGGCGAATTTTCGGCACTTGTGGCGGCGGGTGCTTTGTCGTTCGAATACGGGCTGGGGCTGGTGGCCCAACGTGCGGCCGCCATGCAGCAGGCCTGCGAGATAAGCCCCTCTACCATGGCCGCCATATTGGGCATGGACGACGACAAGGTGGAAAGTATCTGCGCCGGCATAGACGGCGAAATAGTGGTACCGGCCAACTACAACTGCCCCGGCCAATTGGTGATAAGCGGCACCATAGGCGGCGTGGAAAAAGCCTGCGAAGCCCTGAAAGCCGCCGGCGCCAAAAGGGCATTGATGCTGCAAGTGGGCGGTGCCTTCCACTCGCCGCTGATGGAACCCGCGCGCCAAGAGTTGGAAGCGGCCATTGACGAAGCGGTATTCATGGTGCCGGCTTGCCCCGTTTACCAAAACGTAAATGCCTTGCCCAACAACGACCCCGTGACGATAAAGCGCAACCTAATCAACCAACTGACCGCCCCCGTGCGCTGGACCCAAACCATACAAAACATGGTGGCCGACGGAGCCTCGGAATTTACCGAATGTGGCCCCGGCAACGTGTTGCAGGGCTTGGTGAAAAAGATACACCGCGAGGCGGCGACCAATGGTTTGGGTTAATCGCGGCGCAATCCCCTCAAAAAAATACTGGCAAAAAAAACTCCCTACTGAATTGGCAGGGAGTTTTTTGATTACTTACTTGGCTTGGCCTAAATATCAATCTTGGCGTATTTGGCATTTTTTTCGATGAAATCGCGGCGCGGGCCTACTTCTTCGCCCATCAGCATGGCAAACACTTCGTCGGCCATGGCCGCACTTTCTATGGTTACTTGTTTCAAGGAACGTGTGGCCGGGTTCATGGTGGTTTCCCATAATTGTTCGGCGTTCATTTCACCCAAACCCTTGTAGCGTTGGATGTTTACGCTTTCTTCCTTGCCTCCTGCGGCCAAGCGCGTTACGGCGGCCTTACGTTCGTCCTCCGTCCAGCTATATTCCGATTCTTTGCCTTTTTTGACCAAATACAAAGGTGGCTGTGCCAAATATACGTGGCCTTGTTCCACCAAGGCGGTCATGTAGCGGAAGAAGAAGGTCAATATCAAGGTGGCAATGTGGCTACCGTCCACGTCGGCATCGGTCATGATGATTACCTTGTGGTAGCGCAGTTTGGTAAGGTTCAGCGCTTTCGGGTCTTCGGGCGTGCCCACCGTAACGCCCAGGGCGGTGTATATGTTTTTGATTTCTTCGTTCTCGTATATCTTGTGTTCTTGTGCTTTTTCCACGTTCAGTATCTTGCCGCGCAGCGGCAAGATGGCTTGGTACGAGCGGTCGCGGCCTTGCTTGGCGGTACCGCCCGCCGAGTCGCCTTCGACTAAGTACAGTTCGCAGCTTTCGGGGTCTTTTTCGGAACAGTCGGCCAGCTTGCCGGGTAGGCCGCCACCGGTTAATACCGTTTTGCGCTGCACCATTTGGCGGGCCTTGGCGGCCGCCGCGCGCGCTTGGGCGGCCAATATCACTTTGTCTATAATCAGCTTGGCGGCCTTGGGGTGTTCTTCCAAGTAAGCATCCAGGATGCGGCTCACGCTCACGTCCACCACGCCACTCACTTCGTTGTTGCCTAATTTGGTTTTTGTTTGGCCTTCAAATTGGGGTTCGGGCACTTTTACGGAAACTATGGCCGTCAGTCCCTCGCGGAAGTCGTCGCCGGTTATTTCTACCTTGGCTTTTTCAAACAACTTGTTCTTGTCGCCGTAGGCTTTGAACACACGGGTGATGGCTCTGCGGAAACCGGCTACGTGGGTGCCGCCTTCTATGGTGTTGATGTTGTTTACGTAGGAAAAAATATGCTCGCTGAAGGAACCGTTGTAGGTAAGTGCCACGTCCACGGTTACGTTGCTGCTTTCGTCGTAGCCTTCCACGTAAATGGGTTCGGGCAACAGGCTGTCGCGCTTTCCGTTGGCATCGAGCATTTGTACGAATTCCACTATGCCGCCTTCGCTGTAAAACTCTTCGCGTGGCGTGTCGCCGTTTTCTTCGTTGGCCCTTTCGTCAATCAAGATGATGCGGATGCCTTTGTTGAGGAACGATAGCTCGCGCAGGCGGCCGGCAAGAATGTCGCGGTTGTACACCGTATCTTTAAAAATGGTGCCGTCGGGTTTGAAGTGTACTATGGTGCCGGTACGGTCGGTAACGCCTATTTCGCGCACGGCGTATTGGGGCACGCCTTCGCGGTATTCTTGTTCAAATATCTTGCCCTCGCGGTGAACGGCTACGTGCAAGGGGTTGCTCAATGCGTTCACGCAACTTACGCCCACGCCGTGCAAGCCGCCGGAAACCTTGTAGGTATTTTTGTCGAACTTGCCGCCGGCGTGCAGCATGGTCATCACCATTTCCAGTGCCGACTTGCCTTCTTTGCTGTTGATGCCCGTGGGGATGCCTCGGCCATCGTCTTCCACTACTATCGAATTGTCTTCCTTTATGGTTACGGTAATGTTCTTGCAGTAACCGGCCAGGGCTTCGTCTATCGAGTTGTCCACCACTTCGTACACCAAATGGTGCAGGCCCTTTACGCCTATGTCGCCTATGTACATCGAAGGACGCTTGCGCACCGCTTCCAATCCTTCCAATACCTGAATGCTGTCTGCACCGTAACCGGATGCAGCAGGAACCAAAACATCTTCCTGTTGCGCTGTTTGTTCTGTACTCATTATGTCGTTTTAGTGAAACGTATCGAATAAGTAAAAATAGCCCGATGTATTTGTGTCGGGCGGATGTTTACCGATAGGCAAAGTTACGCAAAATATGGCCCCCTTCCAAGTCGGATAAACGAAAATCAACATAAAAGAACATGCCCGAAATGTGGAAAAGCGGGCTGTTTTTGCACATTTGCACCTTGCCCAATCATGCGTTTGTTTTTAGCGTTTGGTCGTGGGTTAAGTGATTCTTCGCAAAGGTGGAATATGGGCCATCTGGCAATGGTCTTGCTTGCCGCTAATCCGCCACAAGCCTGCGGGTATAGCGGACTTTCGGCACCATTCCGCCGCCGCCGCCCCCAAAAAGGTTTCGCACAACATGATTTTATTTTGCTAACTTGTAGGCTCAATCCACGTTTTTCCACGATGAAGAAGAAATACTATTTCCCCGCATTGTTGTTTGGCTGCATCGCCTCTGCTTGTGCCGCCCAAGACGAATATTTCGCAGGTCTCAAAGCAGGCGTAAGCGTACCCAGCCTGCATGGTGGCGATTCGGGCAATGACTGGAACAAAAATTACACCTCGCGTACGGGTCTTTATTTTGGTGGCTTTGCAGAAATGCCCATAAGCAAACGTTTTTCGTTGCAGCCGGAGCTGGTATATGCGGCGGAAGGCGGCAAGCGCAAGGGCATACAACCGTTCACCATTCCGTCCGAATATTTGGCTGCTTTTCAAATGGCTTTCAACACCACCAACGATTATATTTATGCCAACCTCAACTCCACCTCTAAAATAAATTACCTGCAGCTGCCGGTGATGTTGAAATACAACCTGCCGCTCTCCAAAAACGGCAAGTGGCACGCATTTGCCCAAGCCGGCCCCTACGTGGGCTACCTAATCTATGCCAAACAACTGGTACAGGCCGACCCCTTGCGCGTGTATGTGGACGGCGAAGGGAAAACGGAAATACCGCAACAATATGTGGTTAACTTTTTTGGTGCCAAGGTTGACACTTTGTATCCGGCAAAAGACCAATTGAAAAAAATAAATGTCGGCTTTCAAGGTGCCCTCGGCGTATCGCGCACCTTGGGGCCGGGCAAATTGTTTATAGAGGCAGGCGGCAATGCAGGGTTTATAACTATCCAAAAGGGCAGCGACCACGGCAACAACAATATAGGTGCCGCTACGGTGCTGGTGGGCTATGGGCTGGGTATAGGAAAAAATCAAAAGAAAGAACCACTTAATTAGCTTGCCCGTATATGGCCAAGGTTTGTGCATTGATACTGATTTTCTTAGGTATGGCATCTGTGTCGAGGGCGCAATACTTCGATACCTTGCACTTGTATTATCCTATCGGCAATAATGATTTGAATGTTGGCCAAAAGGCAATATTGGATAGCGTGGTGCATACCGTAGAAACTTATGTATTGATTTACAGCAGTGCCGATTATTTGGGTTCGGAAAAGAGTAACAGGCTACTTGCGGACAGGAGGGCAAAGAGTGTGCGGCAATATTTATTGGCAAAAGGATTTCCGCCGGAAAGGATAAGGGAGTGTAGTGGTTTGGGGCAAATAAATACCGTGGCATTGACCCCAAGCGAACACGGCAATAGCCGGAACAGGCGTACAGACATTTTTATAAAGAGAAACACCCCCGGTACGACAGTGGCCAAAACCATTGCCACAGGCAAAAAAGATACCGCAGGTATCCTGCACAACACAGCTACCCCTAACGCAAAGAACGAACTTGCCCGTAAAACAGACTCCGCGAAAATAACCTTCATCAACCTCGATACCTTGAAAGAACAAGATGCCGTGGCATTGCGCAACCTGAATTTCTATCCGGGCATGGCCATACTATTGCCCGATGCCCATTCGGAATTGGAAAATTTGTACCATATTTTGGATGCCAACCCCGGATTGCGCATAAGGTTGGAGGGACACGTATGTTGTTGTATTTATCCCGACGGCTATTTTGAAAATACCGACTGCTGGGCACTGTCGGTCAGTAGGGCAAGGGCCATATACCGGCATTTGACGGATAGGGGCATAGCTCCCGAAAGGCTTGGCTACACAGGTTTTGGCCGTACGCAACCCTTGTTTCAGGACGATGAGTACAACAATGCCCATGCCGTAGCCAACAGGCGTGTGGTGGTGAGGATAATAGGGAGATAGGGTAGCCAATACCAAAGCGCATCCTGCAATTGAATTGCGCATAGTAACGCCCATCATGGTTATTCAAACTCCAAGAGTTTTTTCATCCGTTCGCCTACTTCTGTTTCCATTAGCCAGCGTTTTATGGCTTCCAATCTTTCGTAAGCGGGTGCGTCTTCCACAAACGGCGGTGCCAGCTTGCTCAGCTCGCCATACATCCACTTGGTAGCGGTGGATAGCCTGTGTTCAAATCCTTTGTAGTGTATGGCCTGTATCAGTGCCAATGCGTACACCGATAATATTTCAAAAGTATTTTCTACCACCTTTGCGCAAATCAATGCGGCATTGGTGCCCATGCTCACTATATCTTGGTTGTCGTTGTTGTTGGGTATGCTGTGTACATACACCGGATTGCTGAGGGTTTGGTTCTCCGCACAATTGCTTACGGCAGGGTATTGCATGCCTTGCACGCCAAAGTTCAAACCCAACACCCCCGCATTGACGAAAGGCGGCAATTTTTTATTCAAGGCAGGGTTCAGCAAAAAGTTGAGCTGCCTGTCGGCCAGCATACCTAATTTAGTTATGGCTATTTTCAGTTTGTCCATTTCCAAGGAAATATAATCGCCGTGAAAATTGCCGCCATGATAGATGTTGCTTCCCTTGTAATCTATTATCGGGTTGTCGTTAACCGAGTTCAGCTCTTGTGTTATAATCTGTGCGGCATTTTCTATGGTATCATAAATGGGTCCCAATATTTGCGGTACGCATCTTAGCGAGTAATACTCCTGCACTTTGTCTTCAATTACCGTTTCGGTCACTTTTTTCTCGTACAGGTGTTCGTGGCGTTTGCGCAGCAGCTTGCTTTTGCTCCCGATGGCGCGCATGGCACGGGCTACTGTTTGCTGTCCTTTGTGTAGCTTCACGCCGTTCAACACTTCAGAAAAATGGTCGTCGTAGGCTTCCATTATTTCGTTCACCATCATGGAAAACAGTATTTGCCCGGTAAGCAGCTTGCGCGCATGTAATACATTTATTGCGCCTATGCCCGTCATGCTACTGGTACCGTTCAGCATGGCCAAGCCTTCTCTTATTTTTACTTGCAAGGGTTGCAGCCCCAAGGTGCTGTACACTTCCTGCGCGGGTGCTACCTTGTCTTTGAATATAAATTTCCCTTCACCTATTAGGCCCAAGGCCAAGTGTGCCAACTGCACCAAATCGCCGCTGGCGCCCACGCCGCCATGCCGGTATATGCAGGGGTAGGCTTCGTTGTTGATAAGGTCGCGCATGAGCAACACCACCCGTGGGTGTATGCCGCTGTAAGCACGCAACATGGTGTTGAGCCGGGCTATCATGGTAGCGCGTAGCTGCGGTGCCGTAAGGTATTGGCCCATGCCGCTGCTATGGCTGCGTATAAGGTTCAGTTGTAACTGCACGCGCGCTTCGTCTTCGATACGGTACTGGGCCATGGGGCCAAAACCGGTATTGATGCCGTAAATCAATTTGTCCTGCGAAAATTCTTGGAGAAACAAAAAGCAAGCTTCCACTTCCTTTAGTGCTTGTTCGTCCAAATCTATTTTTTCTTTTTGGAGCGCTATTTGTTCCAACGTTTCCAATTCGAGCAGCGCGTTGCCAAGGGTTGCCATTAGTGGGGTAAAATTTATTTAATCTGCGGAGAGGATATCCAATCCGCTTTGTTGGGTACTTCCGATGCCTTTAAAACGGCGCGTCATCGTCTTCGGGCGGCCTGTATCCTTTCAGTTTCGATTTCTTGGGGTTGGCGCCAAATTCGTCATCGTCGAAATCCATGTTGTTGGCTTTGGATTGCATGGTTTGGTAGCTTTGCGATACAATCAGCTTGCTGTTGCCCATGTCGTCGCCGTATTTTTTCAGGCCGCCGCCGGGGTCGTCGAAGCCGCCGCCGTTAAATCCGTTGCCGCCGTTCCAGCCGTTGTCTTTCGGGGGTTCTACAAATTGCTGGTATTCCAGCAGTGCTTTCAGCTTCACGGTGTCCAGCCTGCCGTTGCGGTGCTTGGCAATGTTTATGTGCGTTTCGCCGTCAAATGGTTGGCCGGTGGTTTCGTCGTTGGCTATGCCGTAATATTCGGGCCGGTAGATGAACATTACCATGTCGGCATCTTGTTCTATGGCGCCCGATTCGCGCAGGTCGCTCAACTGGGGTATTTTCCCTTTGTCGCCGCCACCGCGGGTTTCCACCGCACGGCTCAATTGCGACAGTGCCAATACCGGTATGTCCAGTTCCTTGGCCATCATTTTCAACTCGCGCGATATTTTGCTTATTTCCTGTTCGCGGTTGCCGGCTTTGTCGCTGCCTTGC
This sequence comes from Edaphocola sp., assembly GCA_047605615.1. GTDB lineage: Bacteria > Bacteroidota > Bacteroidia > Chitinophagales > Chitinophagaceae > Taibaiella. The sequence goes on from JASGFI010000102.1 coordinate 7,765, forward strand.
ATCAGTTGCAGGTAGTCTATGATGACCATGCCAATGTCGTTTTTTGTTTTCAGCCTCCGGCATTTGGCCCGCAGTTCAAATATGTTGAGGCCGGCTTGGTCGTCGATGAAGATGGGAGCCTTTGCCAGCGGTTCCATGCGTTGCTGTATCTGCGCAAATTCAAAATCTTCCAAGCGGCCCCGGCTGATGTTTTCCAGGCGCACCTGGGTTACGCAGCTCAGCATACGTTTTACAATCTGCGTATTGCCCATTTCCAGCGAGAAGACGGCTACGCCGCGCGGTTTGTGCTTGTCCATGGCGGCATTCATGGCCAGGTTCAGGGCAAAGGCGGTTTTGCCCACGGCGGGACGGGCTGCCAGGATGATGAGGTCGCTTTTTTGCCAGCCGCCGGTTATGGCATCCAAAGACGGGTAGCCGGAGGGTACGCCGGTCACGTCGTCCTTTTCCTCTCTGGCCTGGGCTATTTGCTCCAGGGTATCTACTATGATTTCCTGCATGCTGGAGTAGTTCTTGCGCAGGAAATTGTTGCTTATTTCAAACAAATCGGTCTCGGCCTTGTCCATTAGGTCAAATACGTCGGTCTTGTCTTCATAAGCAGTGGTTATCATTTCGCCGCAAATGCGTATTAGCTCGCGTTGGATGTACTTTTCCATCACAATGCGGGCATGTGCCAGCACGTGGGCACTGGTCACCACGTTCATGGTGAGCTTGGTGAGGTAGTAGGCGCCGCCCACCAGTTCCAGCTCGTCCGAACGGCGCAATTCTTCGGTAACGGTCAGCAAATCTACCACTTGGCCTTTTTCGGGCAGGCGTTTTATGGCCTCGAAAATGCGTTGGTGCGCCGGTTCGTAAAAGCAATCGGGGGTGGGCAATATTTCCAACACATCGGATAGCTTGTCTTTTTCCAGCAATATGGCGCCCAATACTGCTTCTTCCAGTTCTTTGGCTTGGGGAGGTATTTTGCCATACATCACGTTGCCGAGGTCGGCCTTGCGGCTACGGATGCCCAGTTCTTTCTTTATGTTCACTGCCATGTTCTTTTCTTTGAAGGGCGTTTGCCCCGTTTTTACCATCAAAAACTTTCAAAGTAAAAAGAACCTTTTCTTCTTCGAATGTCATGCCGCAGGGCAGCGGCAATGATGGGAAGAAGCAAGAGCGTAGCCGTTGTGCGGGGTTGCTCTTCCTGTTCGATAATCTTGGTTCGGGTTCGCTTTTTCCATGCCTTCGCAAATGCGGTTGTGCGTTTTGTTTGGGTCATTCGGGGCCGAACTTTCTCTATGTAAATTCTACTATCAAGAAAAGGTTAAGTACTTTTTAAGGGTGGCTAAGGTAAGTTCAAATCGCACATTCCCGGGGTAGGGCGGCCAATTAATTTTTAACGTTCCTAATCACAGGTTTTGAACCTATTCTTAGGCGAAATGCCACGATTTGAATTACTATTTCCACAAGTTTTGGGCGAAGTTAAGGCTAATCCACATTTTTTCCACACAGTGGCGGGGTAAAATTTCGTGATAAAAATCTTTGGAAATTACCGTGCATTTAGTAAAGCTATTGTCCTGCAAACGCATGGAACCACTTATCCGCACCAGGTTGCACACTTGGAGAGAGGCATAGTTTAAAATCGTCTTAAATCCTTTATCGGCAATCGTTTCAGGGGGAATTTGATTGTTTTTTTTGTCGGAGGAAAACAATGTTCCATATCCTTTTATTTGGACGATTAAAAACACCCACAACCTTTGGCAATAAAGCACGCCGCGCCCATACCTTACTTCTCGAAGATATACACCGGCTGCCCGTCGCTCAGGTGTATGCTGGTGTCTTCCACCGCATCCTTGCCGTTGAATTTAAGTTCGCGGAGGGGGGTAGTACAGTAGCACCTTTCTTTTTTGCCTTGTTCGTTGGACACTCTCTCCCCCGTAACCCAGAGGGTATCTATGTCGCCATCGGGATATTGCAGGTAGAAATCGTGTATGCCTTCGTTGATGCTGATGCTTACCAAGTAACGGAACATGGCAATATTGGAGTTCCTGAACTCTTCTGCGCCAAAATAACTGTACGCCACATACATGAAAGAGGTATCATCGTACCCGGGATCGCTTATTGTCTTGCCACCGTCCTTATAGTAAAGTTTGGTACAGGAAAGCATGGAGTCGTTAAATACTTGGCCGTTCCTGAATATCTTGAAATAAGTATCGCGTACCGGTTGAATGATCCAACAATCGCCACATATAACAGCTTGTTTGCAAGCGGCAAACACCATACAAACCACAAATACGGGCAACAATTTTATCAAACTATGAGTTTTCATGTTTGTAGTTTTATGGGTGAATGTTGAATATGTAACTGTGGGCATACTGGAAGTTCAAAGACTCAGCGGGTATATCCCAATCGTCGTAATAATACCAATCGTTATGATTGCCATTCCAGCCCCAGTTCATGTGGAGATACAATTGCGGATGACACTCGTCCCCTGTTTTTCTGTATCCATCGCACACCCATTCGTGGCATTTATCGTAGCCGGTAACATAAGTCCAAAACAAAAACGTTGAGGTGTATTCCACGCTACATCCGTTCAGCAATATTGGCCTACCATTGTCCAACTCTGTAAAAATAGTACTATAGAACGCAGGAAACCAACCCGGCATATAACTGGCGGTAGCCATCCCAAAATTATTTATCAACGCATTGGGTACATCGGAAGCAGAAGCATAAGTTCCACTACAGCCATAGCTAATAGAAGGCAAAGACGTGCCGCAAAGCGACATCAAATGCGCAGTAGCGGTGGTGCTGCCTATGTCGTTCATGGCGGCATAATTGATACCCGTAACCGGGTGCGACCAGTATTTCAATACCTGGGCCATGGCGGTGGCCACGCAACCCGTAAGCGTATGGCCGCAGTTTTGGCCGGTGCCGCAAACCGGTGTGTTGTCATTGTAGCCGCAGCCCTGCCCCCATTGCGTGGCCATTAAAGGCCCCGCTACCACATTTGTACTAGTACACCCCCCCCCCTCAATTCCATCGTCCGCAAGCAAGAATTCGTGGTTGTTGGGCCGTGTCGGTAT
>JASGFI010000103.1:0-10615 GCA_047605615.1 Edaphocola sp.
CTAATACCCATAAGGATTACAGCGATTTTGAGCATCATTTTTTGTCCATTAAGCCTGGTTTTTGCTAAAAATTCGCAAGGGGAAAAAGTTCGGTAAAAACCAAGATTGGTTACGGCCCGCTGCGCGGGCCGTAACCAATCTTGGAGAATATAGTATCCACAGAATGCCCGCCATAATAGCAATGGCGCAGGCACTGCACCTTATTGAATCATGGCTTTTACCATGCCTTGCTGCGTGCCGTTGTTGATGCGTATCAAATACATACCCTTATTGAAGGTGTTGCTGCCAATATGCAGCACGTTGTTACCCTTCTTTACGGCGAATGTATGCGCATAAACCTTCCTGCCCGTCATGTCGAATATACCAACATCCATGTTTTCGGCTTTCTGCCCTTCCAGGGACAATACTATGTCGTTGTTGGAGGCATCGCCAAGCACCTTCAGCCCCAAGGCATTGTTGCGGGTTTGCAATATGCCCAAGTCATAGTCCGCAATGGCAATGTCGTCATAGGTCAATTCGTAGGTACTTTCCGAGCTTGAAGAAACATAAGTAAAGGCCAAATAAAAAGGCGTGGCTTTATACTGCGTAAGGTCTGCATAAAGGGATGTCCATACATTCGAGTCGGGGGCGCTGGCGATGCCACTAACATCGAGGCTGGTCCAGGTTGCGGTGTTTGGGTCGGTGTCCAAAACGTAATCGGTAGCTATTTTAACATCGCGCTGCGTGGTGCCGGAATAGCGCCTTTTTTGGTAGAAGCTCAACCCGGGCATCGACATTGCCGATAAGTCCAAAGGAGCCTTGGTTATCAACCAATCTTCGTTCGTTTCAGAACCCGTACCCGAAACATAGCCATTCATGTACACTGCGGCGCTGTCGTCGTGGCCGTAAGAAGAACAACCCCAATATTTGGTACCGGTAACGTTGTACTGCACGAAATCGCCCAAGGCGGTGCTGATACATTCGGTAAAGGTTTCGTCAAGCCCGGTCAGCGGCGTGGGCGGCGTAGTGTCCACCGTGCTGAATGCCCATGTGGCGCTATCGTCAATAGCCAAATTGGGCACGGACGTAGTGGCAGATATGAAGGCAGCGGAATCGAGGTGTACGTAATAACCGGTATTGTTGGCGAGCGAGAAGCCACTAAACGTTGCCGTGGAATCGGCACCTATGGTAGCCGCACTCGAGGCTGCGGTAAATACAACCGTGGCGGTGCCGGCTTCGTACAGGGATATATTGCCCGTTCCGGCGGCTATGTCTTGGCTGAATTTAACTTGCAGGCTATTGGTGGACAAGGGGATGTTGCTCCCGGTTGGGGTTTTGCTAACAACGTCTATTTGACTGGCAACCCCCGAACCGCTCCAGGTCAATGAAAAATTGTCTATGGCTGTAGTTGGCCTGCTGCCGCTACCGGTGGTTAGGTTCAATGCCACGATTCGGATTTGAACCGGTTCGGATTTGTTGTCGAGGGCAGAGCCGAAATCAACCGTTATGGTATTGTTGGAAAAAGTGTTGCCGCCGGTTGTGTTGGTGCCGGTAAGGGTGGCTTGCGTGAAAGAGGTAGGGGCGGCTCCAACGGCATAATCAACCTTCCACGTAGTGACCCGGGAAATGGTAGAGTCGAGCGACTGAAGATTGAAGGACAAATCGAAATCGGTAAGCCCGGCAGTACCAGCCAAGGTCAGCACAAATGCGGCACCGGAGTCGCTGCCACCAAAGGCGGCGCTGGTATAGGCCACCTGGCGCACCGCCAAAGCACGGTTGGTGTCTGCCGTTTGCAAAGCGGTAGTACCCGCCGAATAGGAGCTGTAGCTTGCGGCCGATGCTACGTTCTTAAACCCGCCAGTCGTGCCGCTCCAAGTGGCGCTGCTAGGGGTGGCAATGAAGGCGGCACTAACATTGGTGCCGGTATCGCCGGAAGTAACGTAGGTACGCACCGACCACCCCGTGGGCAAGCCCGATCCCAAGTCGCTAAAATTTTGGGTGTAGCTGCTGCCGGTCAACGATAGCTGGGCTTGCGCCGTTCCGCTTGCAAGGGCAATGAGTGCCATTGCCGCCATTTTGCTTTTTTTCAGTAGTAATGATTTCATATCCGATTTTGTTTTGTTTATCAAAAGAATTACAAAAATATTCATTATTATTATTGTTCCAAATATTGTTTGTCGTTGCAACGAAAAGGCCAACCTCATGCCCACGAAACAATTTTTATCATAACTTAGTCGGCTGACACGGACAAAAACGAAAATGGCACTTAGCTGGAACGAAATAAAAGACCGGGCCTTGAAATTCTCCAAAGAATGGCAAGGGACAGAAAACGAAGAAGCGGACGCAAAGCCGTTTTTGGTTGAATTTTTCAATGTATTTGGCATTACAAGCAAACGAGTTTCTACGTTTGAACATCGTGTAAAAAAATTAGACGACAAAGACGGCTACATTGACTTGCTTTGGAAAGGAACGATTTTGATAGAGATGAAAAGCAAGGGCAAAAACCTCGACAAAGCCTTTACGCAAGCCAAAGATTATTTACACGGACTTAAAGACCACGAATTGCCAAAATATATTTTGGTTTCCGACTTTGAAAACTTTCGTGTTACAGACCTTGAAGAAAATAAAGTTATTGAGTTTAAACTCAACGACCTTGTAAACAACGTGCAGCACTTCGGTTATTTGCTCGGCTACCAGAAAAAGGTTTACAAAGAACAAGACCCGGCAAACATAAAAGCTGCCGAATTGATGGGCAAGCTGCACGACAATTTGAAAGCAATCGGCTACGAAGGACACCCCTTGGAAGTGTATCTGGTGCGTGTTTTGTTCTTGCTTTTTGCCGAAGACACTACCATTTTCAACAAGCAACAATTCCAGGAATACATAGAGCAACGCACGAGCGAAGACGGCAGCGACTTGGCTTCTAAACTGCAAGAACTGTTTCAAGTGCTGGACACGCCCGAAGAAAAACGCTTTAAAAATCTTGACGAACAACTTGCCGATTTTCCATACGTGAACGGAAAATTGTTTGAAGAAATTTTGCCTACGGCAAGTTTCGACGGCAAGATGCGGCAAGCCTTGCTCGATTGCTGTTACATTGATTGGAGCAAAATTTCGCCTGCCATTTTCGGCTCCATGTTCCAAAGCGTGATGAACCCCAAAGAACGCAGGAACCTGGGCGCACACTACACCAGCGAAACCAACATCTTGAAACTGATTAAACCGTTGTTTCTTGATGAACTTTGGAAAGAATTTGAAAGCGTAAAAACAAACAAAAACAAACTTCCCGAATTTCATAAAAAACTAAGCTCGCTCAAATTCCTCGACCCGGCTTGCGGTTGCGGCAACTTTTTGGTGGTAACGTACCGTGAATTGCGGTTGTTGGAGTTGGAAGTCATCAGGGCGTTGAACAAATCGGGGCAAGGTTTTTTGAACGTGGGCGATATTATACAAATTGAAGTTGACCAATTTTATGGTATCGAATACGAAGAATTTCCGGCACAAATAGCACAGGTGGCAATGTGGCTGATAGACCACCAAATGAATATGCAGGTAAGCAACGAGTTTGGGCAATATTTCGTGCGGCTGCCATTGAATAAATCGGCAAAAATTGTTCACGGAGATGCGCTCGAAACCGATTGGGAAAGCGTTGTTGCTAAAAATGAACTTTCGTACATTATCGGCAATCCGCCCTTCATCGGCTCAAAAATAATGACCCAAGCCCAACGCAACCAAATTGTAAAACAATTTGAGAATGTGCAAGGCAGCGGCGTGTTGGACTACGTTACGGGCTGGTACGTCAAAGCGGCAAAATACTTGACAAGGGGGCATGCCCCCTTGCCGAAAGGGCATGCTCTGGCAAGGGGGCATGCCCCCTTGTCTGCTGCCCCCTTGCCGAAAACAAAGGTTGCTTTCGTTTCCACAAATTCAATCGTACAAGGCGAGCAAACAAGTATTTTGTGGGGGCAAATGCTCAACAAATACGGCATTAAGATCCATTTTGCGCACCGCACGTTCAAGTGGAGCAACGAAGCCAGGGGCAATGCCGCCGTGTATTGCGTCATTATTGGCTTTGCGAACTTCGACACCGCAAACAAAACCATTTTCGACTACGAAGACATCAAAGGCATCGCCCATGAAATAAAAGCCAAAAACATCAACCCGTATTTGGTGGACGCGAAAGATGTGTTGATAGAAAAACGAACTACGCCGCTTTGCGACGTACCTGAAATGATAGCAGGAAATGTTGCTTATGATTACGGTTATTTTGTTTTTACAGGCGAGGAAATGAATGACTTTTTAGCCAAAGAACCAAAGTCGGAAAAATGGTTCAGGAAGCTGATAGGCGGCAAAGAGTTGATAAATGGCGGTATGCGTTTTTGTCTTTGGCTCAAAGATATTCAGCCAAATGAATTGCGCGAGATGAAAAACGTTCTATCTCTTGTGGAAAAAGTAAAGCAAGAACGGTTAAACGCAAAAGACAAGGGAACCCATAGGTTGGCAGACAGGGCGCATCAATTTCGTGATTTGAACAATCCCGATTTTTTCATTGCAATTCCGAAAACATCGAGCGAAAACAGAAAGTATATACCCATAAACTTTTACGGCAACGAATACATCCCGTCCGATTCTATTCGTTTTGTCCCTGACGGCACACTTTTTCATTTCGGCATATTGACTTCCGCGATGCACATGGCTTGGGTGAAAACTGTTTGTGGACGATTGAAGAGCGATTTCCGTTATTCAAAAGACATCGTTTACAACAACTATCCGTTCCCGCAAAACCCAAGCGACAAACAGGTAAAAACGATAGAAGAAAAAGCGCAAAAAGTGTTGGGCGTTCGGGCAGAATTTCCAAGCAGCAGTTTGGCAGATTTGTACAATCCGCTCACGATGCCGCCAACGTTAGTAAAAGCCCACAACGAGTTGGACAAAGCCGTGGACTTGGCTTACAGGCAACAGGCATTTACAACAGAAGCAAGCAGAATGGAATTTTTGTTTGATTTGTACGAAAGATATACGGCGGATTTGTTTGCGAAAGGGAAAAAAAGTAAGCAAAAATGAGCAAAGAAAAAATAAAAAACGAGATAGAAAATAGCATAAAAAAACCGGCGAACCGCTGAAAGCGGTTCGCCGGTTTAAATTTATCGGGTGGGCAATCTATTCCTCTATGTGGTAGTCCAGCAAAGAATCGGTATAGTTCTGGTTGAAAAAAGTTAGTATATGCACGTCATAATTGGTTTTGATGATGCCCACCCCGCGTTTGAACCAAGCCGTGGTGGTGCCGCAATCGGTCCAAATGGGCGATACCGATAGCTTTGCTTTCAGTGCGTTTGTTATCTGCATCACGTCGGTATAAGTATGGCTGCCAATGGTCATGGTGAGGCCCGTGGCGGTTACGGTGCCTTCGGCTTTCAGGTCTATGGGTACGCCCGAGTAGGTAATGTCGCCGGTATTGGTAAATTCATCGCCTTGTACCGCACTGTCTTTGCTAACTATCACTTCCATGTAGTTGGTGGCGCTACCGTCCAAATCGACGAGGGTCAAAAAGTACGAGCCGTTTTTGGCAAAGTATTCGGGCTTGAAGTATAGAGTGACCGTATCGGTATTTTCGTAGTAGTTGTACTCCCTATTCAGTTTCAGGCTGTCTTTGCCGGTAGCCACGCGGCGGGTAATGCTGCCGTCGGTAGAGCCATACAGCCACCAACTCCCGGCAGTGGTGCTCATGTAGTCTTCCACGCTATCGTTGTCATCGTCCAGATTTTTGTTGTCGCCGTCTTTGGTGCAGGCGGCAGCAAACAGCAAGGTGGCGGCGGAGGCTGCCAAAAAAGTAAGTTTCTTCATATTCATATTGATTGCTTTTCTTGTATTTCGGCCTAAAAATATCGTTTTTTTGATACAGACGACAGTCGAAACCCCCCTAATTGGGTTTTAGGAGTCTATTTTACGGGTTTTCTACCAAATTAACTGCCAATTTATCCGTGGTATGCCGAAAAAGATAACTATTGTCAAGGTTCAATACAGGATGAAGGAAGTGCGGGGCTATTGCGGCCAAAGGTGCCAATACAAAATTGCGCTGCTGCATGAGCGGGTGAGGTATGGTCAATGTAGGCGTGTCAACCACCCAATCGTCGTAGTAAATAATGTCTATGTCAATGGAACGGTTGCCCCATTTCCCGATACGCTCGCGCCCCAATCGGGATTCTATCAGTTGAATGGCGGCCAGCAGCTCCATGGGCGACAAGGACGTTTCCATGGCCAATGCCTGGTTGAGGTGTGCGGGCAAGCCTTCCACGCCCCAGCTGGCGGTTTCGTATATGCCCGATGCTTTTGCTATGCGGCCCGCTTCCTTTTCCAATGCCGCCCGTGCGCGTTGCAGCATTTCCAGCCGGTTGCCCATGTTGCTGCCCAGCAATAAATAAGCCGTATGCAGTTGGTTGCTATCGGGCATTGCCGGCTTTTTTTAGGGGGTGGCGCAAATCCAATTCGGCCATCATGCCGGCCGACTGCCCACGCAGGTGCCTCAGGAACAATTCGGCACAAGCCTTGGCATCCGACAGGGCGTTGTGGTGCTTCAATTCTATGTGGTATTCCCTGCACAATAACGCCAGGTTGCGTTGGTAGATTTCCACGGTACAATGTCGCTGGTAGTCGGGCTTGGCCAAGCCGTAAAAAGCCAGTGTGTGGTCCAGGGCGGTACAGTCGAAAGGTGCGTTGTGCGCCACTATGTGCTGCCCTTCTATGTGGGGCAATAGCTGCGGCCATATATCTTTGAACTGCGGTGCATTGGCGGTGTGTTTTTTGGTGATGCCGTGCACCCGCGAATTGCCCCAGTGGTATTTATTGTCCGGCGGCTGCACCAATATGTCTATTTCCTCCACTATTTGGCCATCTTCCATGCGCACCAGCCCCACTTGGCAAATACTGTTGGGGTTGCCGTGGGCGGTTTCAAAATCTATAGCAGTAAAATTGGCATACGCGGCCAATTCGTCCATCTCCATAATGCTTACTTCTTTTTATATACCGGTACGGTGCTGCAAGGCTCGCCGTACATAAGGCTCTTGACCAAGGGCAATAATTTTAAACTAATGGCCAGATAAGCGGCCTCGGGCAATGTGCGGTTGCCGCAGCCTTTTATCACCACGCGCTTGTCGGCAAGGGCTTCTGCCGAAAAGTTTTCTATGCCTTTCAATATCAATGCCGTGTCCAAATCGGACATGCTGCCCCACGTTACGCTTGAGGCGTAGGGTTGCAGGCGGGCGGCCACCAACATATAAGCCCACATGGGCACAATGGCATCGGCGGTACAGGTAACGGCCACGTTTTTCCGGTCGAAAACACGCCAGTCAAACGCCGTCATGGCTTCCCTGAAATCCTTTTCGCGCAAAATCATTTCCTGGAACAAAAATGGCTTGATGTCGAAAAGGGCCATGCTTTCCGCCCCGGGCAAAAACTGCTCCAAACTGAGCGTAACGATGCCGCTGTCGGCTACCTTGTTTACGATTGTTGCTTCCATGTTCTTGTCAAAGGGGGGCGAACAAGGTCCGACCCCTGCGGTTTGGCGGCTTCATGCGGGTGCGGAAAAGAAAGGCAGGGCTTTCTGTTTTGCGGGAACGTGAACAAAGCCATTTTTTTATTTCGCTAAGTTAAGGGGAAAAAGCGGATAAAAAAATGGCTTTTTTGAGGGAAACGTACCCGTACACAATTTTAATTTCATCTCTTACCAAACCCAAAAGGGCTAAAAGACCGTCAAAGGGAATTGTGGCCCGGGTACTTGCAAATTGTCAACCAATTTCCTATATTGCTCCGATTCCGTAATTGTATCATAATTAACAATCTCTATATATGAAGCAGCCTTACAAATTGATAATGCCTTTTTTGTTGCCGCTACTGGCCTTGGCATTTAAAACAAATGGACAAACAACCATAGGTACTACCGCCAATTTCAGCAACGGGGCCACGGCAAGCACCGTCACCTTCAATTTTCAAAATACCAATACCTACCCCGTTATCATTACCGACGTGGAAGGCATCGTGGAGGGCTACGGCACTAACTATGCTGCCGAAATTTATTACACGACCTCCGCCATTTCGGGAACTCCGGGCAACATCAACGCGGCCAACGGATGGACATCGGCAGGTACCGTGACGGGCATAGTAGGTGTGGCCAATACAACCACCACGGTTACGCAACCCATATTTTCGGGTATCGGCCTCACCGTTCCCGCGGGCAGCACTTACGGCATTGCCATAGCCATTTACGCTACCACCGGCGCGCAGCGCGTAGATACTTCGGGCGCCAGCTTGACCATATCGGGGGGCGGCTGCAATATAATAACCGGCACCAACATTGGTTATGCCACCACCGCCGTGCCTCCTGCCGCGCCCACTACGGCCAACCGGGGCTGGATAGGAAAATTGACCTTTATAAATGGCGCTGCTTGCAGCGGCACGCCAAGCACCCCGGTGGTTTCGGGGCCTTCGGCTATTTGCGCCAACGCTCCGTTTACATTGACCTCTTCGGGTTACAGCTTGGGTGCGGGATTGAGCTATATATGGCAGTATTACAATACCACCTTGTTGACCTGGGTGGACATAGCGGGCGCAACAAGCCCGGCCAGCTATACCAATATCTACGGCATAACCGCCGCCACGCAATACAGGCTCAAGACCACTTGTGCCAATGGCAGCGCCCAGAGCTTATCGAACACCGTTACGGTAGCCCTGGGCAGCGGGCTGGCGGGCGGCACCTACACCATTAACCAAAACGCACCCAGCAGCAGCAGCAATTTCACCTCGTTCGGTGCGGCGGCAGCGGCCATGAGTTGCGGCATAACCGGCGCAGTGACGCTGAACGTAACGCCCGGCAGCGGCCCCTATACCGAAGCCCCTATCTTCAACGACATACCCGGAGCCAGCACCACGAACACGATACGGCTCAATGGCAATGGGGAAATACTGCAAACCAATACCGATGTGGGCACTTATGCTGTCCTCACGCTCAGCGGCACCCGCTACATGACTATCGATAGCCTTACCGTGCGCAGCCTGGGCGTAAGCCTGGGTGTGGGCATACGCTTTACAGACACGGCAAGGTACGACAGCATAACCCATTGCTTGGTAGATATGAGTTCTTTGCAGACAACCTCAAGTTCTGTTTATAATTCGGTGGGCATTTCGCTTTCTTATTATTACGGCACTGTCAGCAATTATGCCCCTTCGTATGGATGTTATGTGGGTTACAACCACGTAACCGCAAGCAATGGGGCCGGCGGCCCTTGCGTTGGCATTGCGGATGGTGGATGGGCAACTAATTATTACCAAACACAAAACGATACGGGCAACATAATAGCTCATAACGAAGTAGAAAACTTCGCGTACTACGGTATTATGTTCGGAGGCAATAATAATTCTCAAGTTTTGTATAATAATATTCATAGGACGAACAAAACCGCCACTACTTATTTTTGGGGTATAAGAAGTTGGACGGGGTACTACAATAGTAGTGGCAATGGCAATTCTTCTTCAAAAATCATTGGCAACAGGGTTCATGACCCGGGACAAGGAACTGCCGCTTATTATTTTTATGGAATCTACGTGTACAACTACTATTACACTGGTTCCACACTTAGTGGTACGGACGATATGCTCATTGCCAATAACGTAATTTACAATGTCAACAATTCCGGCAATAATACTTCTTCCGGTTATGCAATTTTTGGAATAGGATTCCAGACTTATAGTTATTACTATTCCTCCACCACCTCCTACAGTCGCAATATAAGGATATTGCATAACACCATGGATTACGGTTCGGCACTCAGCAATTCGGCGGGAACGATGTACGGCATATATGGATACAAGAACTATCATGATAGTACTTCGACCAATGTTTACGTGAAAAATAATATAGTAACTTATACCTCAGGCACCACCGGCAATAAATACGGTGCCTATTACTATGGTTACAACACGACAGGATTTACCACTTTCGAGTCGCAGCGCAACAACTACTACCTCAACAGTTCGCAATCGGGCTCCCAGTATCACACCTATTGGTTCGGCACCAATTACAGCACCTTGGCCGCTTACCAAACGGCTTTCCCCGCGCAAGAGGTAGGCTCGCTAAGCGTGGACCCGCAATACTTTTCGCCCGCCACCGGCGATTTTACGCCCACCAACACCAGCTTGCAGGCCAACGGCACCAACCTATTGGCCTACGTACCCACCGACATCAACGGCCACACCCGCTCCGCAACGCCCACGCCGGGTGCCTTCGAGTTTGGCCCCGATGCGGCCGCCACGGCATTGGTGGCCCCCACCGGCACCTATTGCAGCAGCCTGAAGCAGGTGCAGGTGCGCATCAAGAACCCCGGGGCGGCAACGCTCTACAGCATGAAGGTATATTGGCAGCTCAACGGCGTGGGCCAAACCACCTACAACTGGACGGGTAGCCTGGCCCCCGGCGACAGCGCCACCGTTACCCTCGGCACCGGCCTGTTCCTGCCCAATACCACCGCCACCATAAAGGCTTGGACCTACCTGCCCAACGGCCAAGCAGACTTCGTGCCAGCCAACGATACCTTCACCGCCACCACCCAGCCCAGCACCAGCATACCCGTGGACATAGGCCCCA
>JASGFI010000104.1:0-10389 GCA_047605615.1 Edaphocola sp.
ACGCCTTCAAAGCCCTGCTGGTGCGATATGAGAAGAAAATTGCCACATGGATGGGATTGCATTGGCTCGCATTTATTACCAGATTTATTCAAAAATTAAAAGTTTAAACAACTTCCATGGTAGGTAATTATACTGCGCACCGGATAATTTTCTGCAATGAATGCCCAACAAGGGGGGAGAGGGTGCGTTTTAGATTTTCGTTTTAATAATACCACGTCATCGAGGAACGAAGCAATCTCGAAGCAAAGGTTATTGTAGGTAGATTGCTTCGTTCCTCGCAATGACGGACAGCAACAATCTTGAATGCACCCGGCTAAGACAAAAGGCTTACGATTGCACATTTTTACCCGGTGCGAAGTATAACGGTTCGAGTATTGCCGCAGTGGGGAATTTTTAGCACGAATGTTCAATTAGATACCCAACTATTCGTTTAATCACAAAAGTTTCATCTATTCTTTCCTCATTTCGCCAGAATCCTTGCTCGGTGGCTGGTGGTTCTGTTGCTGGGGCATACACGGTAATGTCAAATTATTGCTGCACCACAATTGTCTGCTTGTATAGCTCTTTGCCGATTTTGACGGAAATAAAATAAACTCCGCTTAACTGTCCTGAAATATCAATCGCTGTTGAAACATTCAGTATCACATCAGCAACGTGATAAACCCTTTGCCCTAAAACATTGTAAATATCAATATCACATCGGGTCGGATTGCAGCTGTTTTTAAGCATGAATTTACCGTTGTTCGGATTTGGATAAGCAAATATTGGTTGCTGCGGATTTCCTACGTCAGAAAGCCCTGTTACCAACGGTGCAATGACAAGCCAGCCACTTTTTGGCGGAAGTGTCCATGCGGTAATAGTTGTATTGGACACCACATTTAACGAATCGGTTGTATTAATGACAGCGTGAAAATTGTACGAACTTCCTGCAGCACCGGGCGTAATAAGCCAACTCTGCGATGGATGCCTGTTTACATAAACCACTGTTCCATTGTCATAGGTAACTTTTACTTTGCTCATAAAGTCGGCACTTTCGATGTCATCAAAAGTGTTCGGGTGATTTTTTATATATTCCGAAGCGTCTGTTTCCTGTCCGTTGTCATCATATTTTACCGATGTAACAGTTGCATTTGCATAAAGCTGTTGGGCAGGCAAAACATGCTTGTGCTCCAGCGAAGCTGTTTGTAAAAAATTGGCAGTTCTTTCTTTAAAAGGAATAAAACCACTATTGCCATAGGCAAGTTCAGTAGCAATATAAATCAATATGGTATCTGTGGGAAAGGGATGATAAAAAGGGCTTCCGTCATTCGTTGAGAAAAAGCGCTCGTAATAACCCACTCCATGCGAAACCATCAGCGGATGAATTTTATGCAGGTTGAAATCAACAAGCAAAGGAAGACGAACACCCTGCCAGTAGCCACCATTTTTGCCTGTGTTAATTTGTGCTTCGGCATCGTCAATATATCCTGCATACAAAAAATGAAACATGCCCTCACCCGAAACAGGCCCTTGATGATAATTGTGGAGCAAGCCCGCCAACTGCTTGTTGGACTGCAACACCTGATTAAAGGCAGCTGAATTGGACACCGTGGCATCGTGGTCAATCATGTAGGAAGGATTAGCGGAAGTATGCACATCAAGATAAGAAGCGTTAGTGGAATATAGCGAGTGAATTTGCGGTGAAAAAATATTGGAATAGTAACTCGTTTTTGTCGGCTTCATCTGATACGACTGAATAGAAACATTGGGATTAAACCACGCATTTTTAAAGTTTCCGTTTTCGTCTTTCGATAAATCATTCGTATTGTAAGATGGAGCATTCGGATAAAAATCAACATAATTTTCATGCAGCGAAAAAAGGTAATTGAAATTAGCGCAGGCAGTGCTTATCGCACTAAGTCCCGCACTTCCTCCATAAGAATTATTTGCGGGAACAACATCGGGATACATATTGTCATAACCACCGTTTTGCCAGTCGTGAATAATAACCCAAAGATTGCCGATACCCGCATTTTCGCACATCGTCAGGTCGTTTAACCCATCGGTGAAACCCTGATAATGCCACGAATCCCACACCAGATAATCGGATGTTGTTTGTTTAAAAGACGATACAGGATTGGGAATATTTGGAAGCACGTCGGTAAATGAAGGCGAAACGGTAAGGTAAAATTTTTCACTCAGCAGGTTTCTGCTACCGTTTGTATTCTTCAAATATCGTGCATACTGCGAATATGCTTTTGATGTTGACGAAACAGAATCATCGAATGGATTGATTTCAGAAGCCCCCGTTTGTTCCCAATCAAAAAATGAAGAAACAAAAACCTTGTTGCCCGCACTGTCATCCGTATAAAGCACATTACAATATGGAAGATACGGAATAGGAATTATTTTGGAATTAAGCGTTCCTTCGCTCCTGTCAAATGTAAGCCGCATAGCTTTCGGATTGTGTGCTATTGCTTCTACCACAAGGGTTCTTGCGGAAAGGTAGAGTTTGAAATCATACAGCAATGAATCCGTTCCGAATTTCATTTTCCATTTAGTGGTTAGTGTGTCGCCAGATGCCGTAACATCCAGCAGGGTAACTGTAACACCTGCCGTCCATGGAAACATTTCCGTTCCTGCGTCTAAGGTGATTCCTCCCAAAGTCGGATTGAAAGTATATGTGTTGTTAACGATGCATTGAATATTGACAAACGAACTGTTGCCCGAAGGCGTGTATTTGTAAGTGAGGTTTCCGTCTGTGCCTTGATAAAAAAATGAAAATTCGTTTAGTGAAAAATTGAAATCAGGGGGCGGATTTGTAAAGCTGCTTGTGGGTGGAGATGGCTGACAGGTGTTTTGGGCATAACCTGCAACCGAGTAAAACAATAAACAGCCAATGAACAGCAGATGAGCAGAAAACAGCTTGCCGTCTGTTTTCTTTCGCAAAGGATATGGTTGTTGTGCTGTCATGTTATTTTGTCTTTTCGTGTCGAGTTTGCGGGGTTCTGTCCGCCATTGCCGCTAACTCCCTTATAGACGAACATTTTTATTTCCCCGTTGGCTTCCTGCCCTTTTTTGGTGCTGCCGTGGCTGCTTTGGGTGCCGTAGCCGTACCCTTTTTCTTTGCCGGTGCGGCTCTCGTGGTTTTCTTTGCGGCCGTTTTTTTAGGTTGGTTTGCGGTTTTGGCTTCTTTCTTCGGTGCGTTTTTGGGTTGCTTTTGGGGTGTCGGTGCGGTGGGTGCTACATAGCCATAATCTATTTGCCTTTTTTCCAGATTAGTGGCCAATACTTGCACGGTTACGGTGTCGCCCATGCGGAACTTGAGGCCGGTATGGACACCCGACAAGGCATAGTCGTGTTCCAGAAACACAAATTCGTCTATGGCCGCAAGGTCGGCAATGCTTATCAAGCCTTCGCATTTTTGTTCCACGGTTTCGGCCCAGAAGCCAAAGGACGACACGCCGCTAATCACCGCTTCAAATTCTTCGCCCACGAGGCCCTGCATGTATTCTACCTGTTTGTATTTATTGGCGGCACGTTCGGCTTCCATGGCCTTGCGTTCCTGGTCGCTGCAGTGGCGGCATTTGGTTTCCATTTTCTTGTCCACCTTTACTTGGTCGTCTATGCATTGTTGCACTATGCGGTGCACCATAACGTCGGGATAGCGGCGGATGGGCGAGGTGAAGTGGCAATAATCGTCGAAGCCCAGGCCGTAGTGGCCAATGTTTTCGGTGGTGTACAGTGCCTTGGCCATGGTGCGTATGCCCAATTGTTCCAATACGTGCTGCTCCGGTTTGCCGGCCACGTCTTTCAGCATGCTGTTGAAGGAGGCGGCCACTTTGTCGGGGTCGTTAAGGTTGAACTTATAGCCGTAGCGCGAAGCGAAAGCCGCAAAAACCGCCAGCTTGTCCTCCTTGGGCGTGTCGTGTACCCGATAGGGGAAGGGAATGGGGGCATTGTTCACTTCGTGTTTGCCCACGTAAGCGGCCACCGTGCGGTTGGCCAACAGCATCAGTTCCTCTATCAATTGGTTGGCCTCCTTGCTTTCTTTTATCTCTATGCCAATGGGTATGCCTTCTTCGTCCAACTTGAACCTTACCTCCTGCGACGAAAAATTGATGGCTCCTTTTTTGAACCTTTCTGCCCGCAATATTTTGGTGATGCCGTGGAGCAATTTTATTTCCTCGGCATGGTCGCCCTTTCCGGTTTCTATTATGTTTTGTGCTTCTTCGTAGGTGAACCTCCTGTTGCTGTGTATCACCGTGCGGCCTATCCAATGCTGTTTTATCTTGGCTTCCGCATTTATTTGGAATATGGCGGAGAAGGTAAATTTATCTTCGTTGGGCCGCAACGAACACAATACGTTGGAAATATGCTCGGGCAGCATGGGCAATACCCGGTCGGGCAGGTACACGGATGTGGCGCGCTCGTAGGCTTCCGTGTCCAATTGCGTATCGGGTTGCACATAGTAGCTTACGTCTGCAATGTGCACGCCCACCTCGTAATAGCCGCCTTTCAATGGCCTTATGGAAATGGCGTCGTCAAAATCCTTGGCATCCACGGGGTCTATGGTGAAGGTCAATACCTCGCGGCAGTCTTTGCGTTTTTTGATTTCCTTGGCATCTAACAGGTCGGGTATGCGCGCGGCTTCTTCCAGTGCTTCTTCGGAGAATTGGAGCGGGAACCCGGCCTCTACCAATATGCTTTTCATGGCTATCTGGTTTTGCCTTTGGTTGCTCAGTATTTCCACTACTTCGCCTACCGGATTGCGCCCACCGGTATTCCATTCGGTTACTTTCACCACCACGCTCTCGCCGTTTTTGGCACCGTTTGTTTTGCCGAGCGGCACAAAAATATCGGTACGCATCCCCTGCTTGTCGGGTATCAGGAACGCAAATTTTTCCGAAATTTCCAGTTTGCCCGTAAACTCGGTTTGTGTGCGCTTCAATACTTCCAGCACCTTGCCTTCGGGCCGGCCTTTGTTGCTTATGTAGCCTATGCTTACGCGTACTTCGTCGCCGTCAAAGGCATTGCCCATCAAGTCGCGGCGTATAAGTATGTCTTGCTCCCAACCCTCCGCCTTTACGAAGCCCATGCCGCTACGGCTCACGTCCAGTATGCCCACCGCCGTGCGGCCGCTTTCGCCTTTTTGCCTGTTTTTTTTCTTGTCCGAATCGCCTTTGTTCTTTTGGTTTTTGTGTGCCATGATTGTAGGTGTGCCTTTTGCTTAGGTCAAATTTTACCGCTTAAAGGTAAGCAGCAATTGTTATTGCCCATTTTATTTTTGAAAAAAAAGCATGATAGCGTAGCAAACTTCGCAAAATGACGAATTTCAGGAAAGGCCGAAATTGATTTTTCGGTTTCGGGATAATAATTGTGCGGCACGGCCCAAACTGCCGTTTCTTCCGAATACAAGGTAAAATGGCTTTCCAGCGTATTGTCATCAAAGGATATTGTTCCACCCTCTTTGGCATTACTTGGGATATTGGATAATACCCAATCGTACCGTATCCTCGTAAGGAGGGGTATAAATATTTGGCATTGTTAATCTGATATAGTTTTTAAAAACTTTGCCAACTTTTTGAAAGTTGGCAAAGTTGTAAATCAAACAAAAGTACATGTAGATATGTGTTCTGTGTCTGTAAAGCTATATCACTTTAACAATCCCAAATATTTATATAAACTGGCAACAATTCATACTCTGCATCCATCATGAGTTCACTTTTAACTACAAAATTCCCCAATTCATCGGTAATGCCCGTTCCGCTATACCCTTTTTCTGATTTTCCCGGACCCAATCCCGATGAATAGGTTTTATACTTTACAGTTAATTCCACATTGGGAACGCCTCTTAGCGTGCTGTCTATCAAGGTGCCCGTTATGTAGAAGTTTCCTATGACTTTTGATTTTCTACATGAAATTGTTGTCCATACGAGAAGGGTAACCAGAATATAAAATGTATTTTTTTTATGTAAAATTTATTTTATAATTATGAACCTTTTGTTGTACTGTTCCTTCGATGACTGCAACTTGATTATGTTCACGCCCTGTGCCAGGCCAAACTTGCCCAAGTCCAATGTAAAATGACTTTCCAGCGTATTGTCTTCAAAGGGCATTACAACTGTGCCCAATAAATTACCCGATATACCATAGACGGAAACAGATGCGGGAGCATTGGCTTCCAGCCTGTATTTTATATGGAGCCTGTTGCCGTCCGAGGGATTGGGGTAAGCCCAACGGAATAAATGCCTCAGTTCCTGGTTGGCCGATTGAATTGGGTTTTGTGCGGGCAAAGACCGCTTCCGCCACAACACAAAAGCACCCAAAACAACATTCTTAACTTTAGGAGTTGCTTCATAAAAATGGATTTTGGGAATTAATTCATATTGATGTTTGACAAATGTAATCATTTATTTTAAACTTTACTGAAAATTTCTGCCATTAATAAATAAGGACAACTATTTGTTGATATTCGTGTCGGCTTTGCCACCCATACGCCGACAAAGATTTTTTTGCCGACATGCCAATGTCGGAGATTTCCGCATAATGTGATCGTTCAATGCAACCATTTGCTTTTTTTTGTGTTCTGTATCGTCCGTAGGGTAAAACGTCCGGGCTTTCCGGTTGCCTGCCGCAAAATGACAAACCAACAATTTTTATGATTATCAAAGAAGTATTTGCCAACAACGCCAAGTGGATTCAGGAAAAACTGAAGGTAGATGAATCCTATTTTGAAAAACTGGCCGAGGGCCAAACCCCCGAACTGCTGTACATCGGCTGCTCCGACAGCCGCGTTACCGCCGAGGAAATAATGGGCATAGACCCCGGCGAGGCGTTCATACACCGCAACATAGCCAATGTGGTGAGCAATGTGGACCTCAACGTAATGTCGGTTATCGAATATGCCGTGCGCCACCTGAAAGTAAACCACATAGTAGTGTGCGGCCACTATAATTGTGGCGGCGTAAAAGCTGCCATGCAGGCCGCCGACCTGGGTTTGCTGAACCCTTGGTTGCGCAACATTCGAGATGTGTATAGGTTGCACCGCAACGAACTGATGGCCATAACCGACGAAGAAAAGCGGTACGAAAGGCTGGTAGAGCTGAATGTGGAAGAACAATGCGTGAACGTGCTGAAAACCGCTGCGGTACAAGAGGCGGTCATCAAACGCGGCGTAACCATTCATGGCTGGGTGTTCGACATCCATACCGGCCATTTGGTGGATTTGAAGATTGACTTCGACAAGGTGCTGGCCAATATTACCGAGATATACGACCTTTACGGCAAGTAAACGGTTGCTATCCCGTTGCACAACCAAGCAAAAATATATTTGGGTAGCACCCTACAACAGCAAAGCTGTGCCGGTTTGAAAAAATAGGGTGGGTGGCGGCGCAAGGGTTGCCGCGTACCTGTACATTGAAACGGGAACCATTTAGCCCCTTGCCATTTACGACAAAGGCGTGGAGATAAATAAAATAATGGGGAAATGCACTTTATTTGCCAAATGCCTACCTTTGCGCCCATGAAAAGGAAAAATATCGTATTCGTAGCGGGCGCGTGCCTGCTGTTTTTGGCCGCCTGCCAAAACGGACATAAAGGTGCCCTGGTAGGTAAATGGCAGGCCACCAAGTTGACCATGCCCCAAAGGGATTCCATGATGCAAATCCAATTGAAAGAAGAATTGGCACGGATAGACACCCTCGGCACGGTAGATACCACCATGGCCAAACGTTACGGCACTACCGACCTCAACGATTTTAAGACCAAGGCAAAAGCAGAAATCAACAAACAATTTGAAGACAGCAAAGGCCAGATGAAAAAAGCCGCCGAAGACTTCAAGTTTGAATTGAAAAGCAATGGCGAGGCCATACTCATCAATCCAAACGGTACCGACACCCTCAATTGGTACACGGCGGACGATGGCAAAAAATTGTTCCTCGACCCGTTCGACAGAAAATCCGGCAACCCCGCCGGCCCCGGCCAGGTGTTGACTTTCGACATTGTACATGCCTCCGGCGATAGCTTGCGTTTGCGCGTACACCAGCCGATAGGCCAAGATGTATTCGTGGATTTGCGCCCCGCCAAAGAAGACGATGCAAAAAAAGATGCGGGTAAAAATGCGGCAGAAAAGAAATAACCCAATAGCTCGTTGTTGCTATGAATTATTGAATGAAAAACATATATTAATTACAATTAACTATATTTATAGTGTTCATGATTGGAATTGTTAAAATGTACGCCCGTTTGCATGGTTTTTTTCATGAACGTTTTGCAGTTAATATTCCTGGCTTGGGTTTCTTGTACAGGCAAATAAAAAAAGATACAGTTTTTTCGGTTAAATCGAAAAAACTGTATTTCAACCATAAAATTGCCGACAACTATGGCCATTTAATCAACGGCAGGTTTAACGAAAGGGAAACCCACCTATTTCTCGATAGGGTTTTTGATGACGGAAAAGGTACTCAATTTAATTTCGTTGATATTGGAGCCAATGTAGGGGAATTTGTATTGGACTATTCGGGACATCCGTTCGTGAAGAGCGTAACGGCTTTTGAACCCCAGCCCGAACAACAAAAAGCCCTCGAGGCCACCATCGAGTTGAACAATTTTAAGGCTACCCGTTTGGTAAAATCTCCCGTTTCCGGCAAAGAAGAAGATATTTTGTTCAATTTCAATGCTACTAATTCTACTGCTTCCGGCATTACCACCGATGGTAGTGTGGGTACCGTGCTAAGAGCCACCACAATCGACAAAGAATTTTTTGATACCGGTGACAGTGGCCATTTTGTATTCCTGATAGATACCGAGGGGGCCGAGCTGAGCATTATGAAAGGTGGCGAACAATTGATACGTCAAAACACCCCGCTGATTATTTTTGAATATAACCATGTCACCAAAAAGCATTTTACCATTGGCGATGTAGAACGTTTTCTTGGCGACAAATACAAAGTATATAGGCTTAGGCCGGACGGAAATTTGGATTTAAATTTTTCAAACACATGGAATTTGGTGGCTGTACCACAAACTGGCTATTTTCAAAGATTGCATAAAATGGCAGTATAAATACATTAATATATTTGTGTTTATATATTTTGTATGTTTTTATATTTTTTCTGATTCTATTCGGTATCTCGTCAAGCCAAATCCATTGTTTCGGTTTTCCTTTTTTTACCCAAATACATTACTTTTACGCCTCAAAAAACAACATAAATCAACATTATACTATGCCGGAAATAGCCTTTCGCCAAGCACTGCGCGAAGCAATGAACGAAGAGATGCGCAGGGACGAGCGTGTCTTCCTAATGGGTGAAGAAGTAGCCGAATATAACGGTGCTTATAAAGTAAGCCAAGGCATGTTGGAAGAATTTGGCCCAAGGCGTGTTATCGATACTCCTATCGCGGAACTGGGCTTTACCGCCATAGCCGTGGGTGCCGCCAGCAACGGTTTGCGCCCCATAGTGGAATACATGACCTGGAACTTTGCCGTATTGGCCTTGGACCAGATAATGAACCACGCCTCCAAAATGCTGTCCATGAGTGCGGGCCAGTTTGAATGTCCCATAGTTTTTCGCGGGCCCAACGGCTCGGCCGGCCAGTTGGGTGCGCAGCACTCTACCGCATTTGAAAGCTGGTATGCCAATATTCCCGGTTTGAAGGTAATATCGGTTTCCAACCCTTATGATGCCAAAGGCTTGCTGAAGTCTGCTATACGCGACAACGACCCCGTGGTGTTCATGGAATCGGAAGTAATGTACGGCGACTTGGGCGAAGTGCCCGAAGGCGAATATCTGATACCCATCGGCAAAGCCGCCGTTCGCCGCGAAGGCACCGACGTAACCATTGTTTCCTTCAACAAAATGATGAAAGTGGCTTTGGCCGCCGCCGAAGAATTGGCGAAAGAAGGCATCAGTGCCGAGGTGATAGACTTGCGTACCATACGTCCCCTGGATTCCGAAACGATTATCAATTCCGTGAAGAAAACCAATAGGTTGATTATAGTGGAAGAACAATGGCCGTTTGGTTCCGTATCTACCGAAATAGCTTATGTGGTACAGAAAGATGCCTTCGATTATTTGGATGCTCCCATACGCCGCATCTGCTCCGCCGACAGCAACATGCACTATGCGCCCAACTTGGTAGCGGCCTACCTGCCCAATGTAGAACGTGTGGTGAAAACCGCCAAAGAGGTTTTGTACGTTACGAAGTAGTGCGGCACTCCACATGTCATGCCGCGGCATCTAATACATTGACCCTTTCCCACCAAAAGGTTTTCGGGGCGCGGCAGGGTGAGATAAGAACGAGTAGAAGTTTTACCGGTTATAAGGCATAATAAAGTACAGCTCTCTACCTAAAACAAGCAATGGACACACTTAAAAGTGTGTCCATTGCTTGTTTATTGAGAAAAAC
>JASGFI010000105.1:0-10364 GCA_047605615.1 Edaphocola sp.
TCAGATTTTTTAAAACAAAAAAGTCGGAAGAAAAAATCTTCCGACCATAACTACCAACATGGGTGCTTTCTGTATGACGAGAGCGGGCAACACACATCGGCATAACCGTAGTTGCCGAAAACCCCTAACCTGTAATCATTTCAAGCCCCTTGCTTTCAGCATGGGGGCTATCACCGGCGGTTTGCCCCTAAAGTCTTGGTACATTTTGGCGTATTCGATGGTGCTGCCGCGCGACAAGACCATTTCCCTGAAACGTTGGCCATTTTCCCTGATCAAGCCGCCATGTTCTTCAAACCAATTGTAGGCATCGTGGTCCAGCATTTCGGTCCATAGATAGGCGTAGTAGCTGGCCGAATAGCCGCCGCCCCATATATGCTGGAAGTAAGAAGACCTGTACCTTGTAGGCACCTCGGGCAGCAGTAAGTTGACCTTGCTTAATGCACTTTTTTCAAAGGTGTCTACGTCGCCCACCTTTTCGTCTTTGCCAAGCGAGTGCCATTGCATATCCAAATTGGCGGCGGCCAGTAGTTCGGTTATGGCATAGCCTTGGTTGAAGGTGGCTGCATTTTTGATTTTGGTCACCAATTCGTCGGGAATGGTGGCACGGGTTTCGTAATGCTTTGCATAATTTTTCAGGACACCGGGGTATAGCGCCCAATTTTCGTTGAACTGCGACGGGAACTCCACAAAATCCCGTGCTGTGGCCGTACCCGACAAGGAAGGGTACTGTTGGTCGGCAAAGAAACCGTGCAATGCGTGACCAAATTCATGGAACATGGTGGTAACGTCGTCGAAGCTGATGAGTGCCGGTTGGCCGGCGGCGGGTTTGGTAAAATTGCACACGTTGAAGATGACGGGTTTGGTGCCCAATAGCTTCGATTGGCCTACCATGTTGTCCATCCAGGCACCGCCGCCTTTGTTGTCGCGTTTAAAGTAATCGGCATAAAACAAGCCTATGCTTTGCCCGTTTTCTTCGAACAATTCATAGACGGTTACATCGGGGTTATATACCGGCAAATCCGTGCGTTGCTTAAAGGTGATGCCATACAGCTGGGTGGCGGCATAGAATACGCCGTTCTTCAATACGCTGTCCAACACGAAGTATGGTTTCACCTCGGCCTCGTCCAAGTTATATTTGGCTTTGCGTACTTTTTCGGCATAAAAATTCCAATCGTAGGCTTGCAGCTTGAAGGTGTCGTGTTCGCTGTTGATTACCGCCTGAATATCGGCAGCTTCGCTGCGGGCGCGCGCCGTGGCTGCGGGTACGAGGGCGGCAAAAAAAGCATTGACGGCTTCGGGTATCTTGGCCATCTGGTCTTGCAATTTCCAAGCGGCATAATTCTTGAAGCCCAAAAGTGCGGCCTTTTCCGCCCTTATTTTTGCCAATTTCAGCACCAATTGCCGCGTATCGTTGGCATCGCCTTTTTCGGCCCTGTTCCAGGAAGCGTCAAAAAGTTGTTGGCGTGTTTCGCGAACGGACATTGACTGCAAAGGAGGTTGCTGGGTGGTATTTTGCAAGGGGAACAACCATTTTCCGGCTTGCTTGTTTTCGTTTGCGTCTTTGGCCGCCGCATCCACATCTGCCTGCGAAAGACCCGCCAGCAGTGCCTTGTCGGCCACTACGTATGCACCGGCTTTGGCCGCGGCCAACAACTGATTGCTGAATTTGGTGCTCAAACTTGCCTCTTCTTCGTTCAGTTTTTTCAATAGGCTTTTATCTGCATCCGACAAGGCGGCACCGGCCATTTTGAATTCGTTGTAGTAATATTCGGCCAAGCGTATGGATTCCGCATCCAAGCCCAAGTTGTTTCGCTTTTCGTAAATTGATTTTACTTTTTCAAAAAGCTTTGTATTCAAAAATATGGCATCGTGGTGGGCGGCCAGCTTGGGTGCCATGGCTTCTTCTACCTTCTGCAAACCATCGTTGGTATTGGCTCCGGTCAATACGTTGAACACCATGTGCGCCCTGTTGAGCAAGGCACCGCTTTTCTCCAAGGCCACCAACGTATTGTCAAAGGTAGGCGCGGCGGTATCGTTGGCTATGGCCTCCACCTCGGCCTGCTGTTCTTTTATGCCTTGCAGCATGGCTGGCTCAAAATCAGCATCTTTTATTTTGCCGAAATCCGGGGCCTGATAGGGCAATGTGCTGACGGCAAATAGCGGGTTCTCCCTATTGCTGCCGGCCTGTTCTTTATTGCCGCAAGAAGATACCATACCGGCCACAACCATACCACTTAAAATTAGTGCGTGTTTCATTTAGATTGATGATGAATTAGAAAGGGTAAAACTAAGGATAAAACAATGAGGCAACAAAAAAGGCGGGCAGCCCAAGGTTTTCGCTTCGTCGCAATGTACTGCTCATGTTTGGTTTAGCGGCCAAAAGCGAAAGCACCGTTATTTACCCGTAGTCAGCATACGGAAAGCCTCTTCCAAACTATGGCTTTGTTCTTGCATGGCCACTATGCCAATGTCTTCGTTCACGGCCCATTTCATTATTTCCTTGCGTAGCTTGTCGGTGTTTTGCGAAGCTATCAACCATGTATTGGCTTCGGCCAAGGCTACGGTATCTGCCCAAGGCAGCGCGCGCAATGCGGCAGCGTCAACCGTTCTGTCCAATTTCAACACCAGGGAAGTTTCCGATTGCTGCGGCACGGCTTGTATTTTCTCCAAGGCATCGTCGGCCACTATGGCGCCGTTGTTGATGATGATGACCCTGCTGCACATGGCCTGCACTTCCTGCATGATGTGCGTGGACAGCAACACCGTTTTTTCCTTGCCCAATTCCGTTATCAAATCGCGTATGTCCATTATCTGGTTGGGATCCAGGCCGCTGGTAGGCTCGTCGAGTATCAACACTTCGGGGTTGTGCATCAATGCCTGGGCCAGCCCCACACGCTGTTTGTATCCCTTTGACAGCGCGCCTATCTTCTTGCGCATTTCTTTGGCAAGTCCGGTGGCGGCTATCATCTCGTCTATCCTTGATGTCCGTACCTTGCCCAAGCGATGTACATTGGCCACAAATTCCAAGTATTCGCGCACGTACATGTCGTAGTACAGGGGATTGCTTTCGGGCAGGTAGCCTACGCATCGGCGCACTTCCATGGGTTGGGCAGCTACGTCATGGCCACATACCAATGCTTTGCCCGCGGTGGGGTCTATGTAGGTGCTCAACATTTTCATGGTGGTAGATTTGCCCGCACCATTCGGCCCCAAGAAACCTACGACCGTACCTTTTTTTATTTCAAAGGAAATATCGTTTACCGCTACTTGTTCGCCGTATTCTTTTCTTAATTCCGTTACTACTATCGACATGGAAATATTGTTGGGCCGTCACTAATGTATGTCCTGGTACCTGCCTTGGTTCAAATCGCCGGTTTCAAATCCTTTTTTGAACCAATACATACGTTGCTGCGAGGTGCCGTGAGTAAAGGCATCGGGCACTACATAGCCTTGTGCTTCTTTTTGCAATTTATCGTCGCCTATGGCATTGGCGGCGGTAAGCGCGGCTTCCAAGTCGCCGGGGTCTAAAATATTGCGCATCTTGTTGGCATGGTAAGCCCATACGCCTGCCAGGAAATCGGCCTGCAATTCCAACTTCACCGACAACTTGTTGTAAGCGGCTTCGCTCAATCGGCTGCGTTGGTTTTGTACTTGCTCGTTGATGCCCATAAGGTTCTGGATATGGTGCCCCACTTCATGCGCCACTACGTAGGCCACGGCAAAATTGCCGGGTGCATGAAACTGGTCGCGCAGTTCGCTGCAAAACGAAAGGTCTATATACACTTTTTGGTCTGCCGGGCAATAAAACGGCCCCATGGACGACGATGCGCCGCCACAGCCGCTTTGGGTGCCGTTGCTAAACATCACCAAGGTAGGTGCTTGGTATTGCGCATTGCTTTGCCTGAAAATACTGGTCCATACGTCTTCGGTACTTGCCAACACTACCTTTACCAACCGGGCCGTTGTATCATTGGCAGGATTTACCGGCACGGAAGACTGCTGCTGGCCGGCAGTCTGCTGAAGATTGTCCAGCAAGCCCGAAAAATCCCTACCGGTCAACAAACCTATTGCCAGTATTATCAGGGTACCCACGCCGCCAATGGCCACTTTTCCGCCGCCGCTTATGCCGCGCCTGTCCTCTACGTTGCTACTTTCGCGTTCGCCTCTCCAACGCATATCGTTTATGGTTTTTCGTTTAAAAAAAATGAACTTATCGGCGACAAATGTACATTTTAATGCTTCAAAAGTCCGTACTCTTTTTTGGGAAATAATTCGATAGCCGCCCGGAATTTCAAAAATAACCTTGGCCGCGCGCCTTTCGTTTTATCCATAACGTAAAATTATTCTGGAGAATGTTACCAACATGACACATATTTATTTATTTTGCACTACTTTTCGTAATCAAGCAAACAACCAAATGAGCAAATTTTTTACAAGCATTGCCCTCCTGTCTTTATCCTTGTCCGCCATTACCTTTTCGGCCTGTAGGCAAGATTATGATGCGCCGCCCGACAACAGTAGCTACGACCCGCAACTTACCGTCACCCACACCATAGCGCAGTTGCAAGCCATGACCCAGGGCGTGGCCATAGACAGCAACGTGGTAGTGGCCGGCATAGTGGTGATGGACGATGAAAGCGGCAATTATTACAAATCCATAGTGATACAGGACTCTACGGGAGGCATACAAGTGCTTATTGACCAAAACAGCTTGTACAACGATTATCCCATAGGGCGCAAGATTTACATCCAATGCAAGGGATTGTTTTTGGGTGCTTACGGCAGTTTGATACAGCTTGGCTATACGCCCGATGCCGGCGGAAGCATCAGCAATATTCCGGCTACCTTAATCGGCGACTTCATAGTGAAGGCCAATTATCCAAACACCGTAGTACCCGACACTTTTACCTTGGCACAACTTGCCTCGCCCGATGCCAATAAACCCCTCCTCAATACATTGGTGGCGGTAAAAGATGCAGAGTTTGCAGATGCCGATTTGGGCTTGCCTTATGCCCAATTATCGAGTTTGGCCACCGCAACCAACCGCACCGTCCAAGACTGTTCGGGCGGTACCATTACTTTGAGGAACAGCGGTTATGCAAAGTTCCAGCCCATAATAGTACCCGGCGGCAATGGTGTGATAGTGGGTATTTACACAAGATACAACACTACGCCCCAGCTCTACATCAGGGACACATCGGACGTTCGGTTCGTCAATTCGCGTTGCGATGGATCTTCTTCCAACATACAAACAATATTTACCGATGCCTTTAGCGATTTAAGCAATTGGAATGCCGTAAGCGTTACGGGCAGCGAAGCATGGAGCATTTCGTCGTCGTACGGCAGCCCCGCGCCCTGCGCCATCATGAACGGCTATAGCGGCGGCGCCAAAGCCAACGAAGACTGGCTGATAACCCAAGACCCCATAAGCCTAAACGTTAGCGGCCTCAGCACCTACACGCTTTCATTTGTTACGGCATCCAAATATTCCGGGCCGGCGTTGGAGTGTTATGTATCCACCAACTATACCGGCACGGGCGCACCTTCTGCCGCAAGCTGGACCTTGCTGTCGGCCACTTACGACAATTCCAACGCCTTCACTTGGACCAATTCAGGCTCCGTTGACCTTTCCGGCTACAATGGCCAATCGGTTTACATAGCGTTCAAATACACTTCTACCACAAGCGGCGCCACTACCTGGGAGGTGGACAACGTGAAAATAGTTGGGGAATAATTTTACAAAAAATGGCAGGTTGCGCAAAAAGTCGATACCCTGGAGTATCGACTTTTTTTACACTGTTTTAAGCGGGTAACAATCGGGCGCATGCTTAGGTGCTTTCGGCATGGCAAGCGGGAAGCGCCATAATGTTTTTTGCCGCAAAGACCACCACATGTTGCACAAAGGGAAGATGGCATATCGACCAAGTTTTCGTTATTTGGTCAAGTTAAACCTCAACGAAGCAAAGGCTGTGCGGCCGGTAGTAAGGTTCAATCCGCTGCCCAAACTGTGGCCGCCCGATGTGCCGCCACTATTTGATTGGCCCACGAAACCAATGATGGAATTGTTGAACAAATTGCGCAAGCCTACGGTGAGGTTCAACCTCTTTCCCCATAAATATTTGTTGGCCGAAATGTCGATATTATGATAGCCTTTGGTATGCTCGCTACTGAATAAGCTGCCCCCTTCTATGCTGCCCACTATAGGTTGCGAACCGGTGTATTTATAATACATAGCCATGCCCGCCGCCCATTTAGGAATATCGTAGCGCACGTTTCCATTTACTTCGTAATAATGGAAATTGGGGGTGGTATCGGTTGCTGCTACCGTCTCAAAACTCTTGGTATAGCTTCCGCCCGCATCGAAGGCCAAGTTGCCAAAGGCAAAACCGGAAGTAAGCTGCAATACCAATATGCGGGTACGGCCGATGTTCACGTAATGGTAAGGCACGGTAGTAGTGCCGGAAGAAGAAGAGTCGGCATATTGCGCCAAGGCAATCTGGTCGCGCACATCGTCATAAAACCCCGTAAGCGACAAGTGTCCCGTTTTATCTTTTTCGTTGAACAAAGCACAACCGGCAGAAGCCTGGAGATGCTGGCTATACTCTGCCTTCAAATCGGTATTGCCATATATCTGGTGGTTGTTGTCCACAAAATCGAGGTACAATTCCTTGAGTGTGGGCGCCCTGAACCCACGGCTGTACGAAGCCCTGAAAGCCCAAGCCGCATCGGGCTTATATAAGAAACTTAGGGATGGCGATATGGGTGCATTGTAGGCCGTATTGTGTATAAATCGGAAAGCCGGTTGAATGGTCAACTTTTGCCAGAGTTTGATGTCTGTGGTAAGGAACAAGGCATAATCGCCAATGTGCTTGCTGCCACCGGCTATTTTGTCCACCCCTTTGGCAAATTCGAGGTTTGCGTCGTAACCAAATGTATAGTTGAAGATACCGGCCCTGTTGTTGTAGGTAGTGCGCGAGGTAAAGTTGTTGAAACTATTGACCGACTGGTCGCCGGAAACGGTGGAAAGCGTATAATCCATGGTGCTTAGGTCCACGCGCCGGGTAGTCCTGTCCCTATGATAAAGGGCATAGCTGTTGTTGCTTTCCCAATATCCATTGGCGCCGGCTTTCCATTTGAACTGGAGGCGGTTGTTCAACCTTTGCGTCCTGTAATACGCGTCGC
Organism: Edaphocola sp.; assembly: GCA_047605615.1. Classification (GTDB taxonomy): domain Bacteria; phylum Bacteroidota; class Bacteroidia; order Chitinophagales; family Chitinophagaceae; genus Taibaiella. Next base: position 7,183 of record JASGFI010000105.1, read on the forward strand.
TTACAAATCGGTTGTCGTTGCTGTAACCGTCCGGGAAACTACCCTTTATTGCCAACAGCTCGTTCAGGTAATCGGATGCCCAAGTAACTGAGGCATCGTTTTGGAAACGATAGGTATATTTCAGATTGCCTACGTATTGCAGTTTGGGTTTCCACAAGGGGTTGCGCACGGTATCGTAATCGGGGTCCCAACCTTGGAAAAAATTGCGGGCACCGCTTATGCTAAGGTTGTGGCGGTTATGGACAATGGCCCCGTCCACGCCAAAATTGTACCTGCCTACCGATTCGTAGTAGGCGTTGGCACCTATGGATTTGGCTTGAATGTTGGTTTTGGTTATCACGTTGATGATGCCGCCTATGGCATCCGAACCGTACATTACGTTCATGGGGCCTTGCACGGTTTCTATGCGTTCCACATTGTTCAGGTTTATCTGCGATAGGTCTATGTTGTTGCCTTCGCGGCCATTTAGGGGCAGGCCGTCCAGCAATATTTTTATGTTGTTCCCGCTCAATCCACGCATATTTATTTGCGTACCCAGCGATGCATCCTGGTTCATGTTTATGCCCAGTTCGTTGCGCAAGGCATCTGTAAGGTTTACGGCTCCCATGGCACGCATTTTCTCCGCACCTATTACCCTGTAAACAGAAACCGCTTCGTCCAATTTGGTGGGCCGGCCCAGGCCCGTAACCACTACCTCGTTCAAACCCGTATATTGACGGCCCAATGATATGGTGCAGGCTCCGCTTGGGGGAGCCGTTTTTATCGCTACCTTATAGGGTTTGAAACCAACATTGGTCACTTCCAGCGCAGCAGGCCATGTGTCTATATTCAGGACTGCCATGCCCTCTGCATCGCTTACCGTACCTGTTTCGTTTTCGCCCGCCCCTTGTCGAAGCAGCTTGACAGATACGCCGGGCAAGGCATCGCCCGTTTCGTCCACCACCTTTATTTTTACCGGGTAGGCGGTGGCCACGAGGGTGGCAAGGGTGCAACACAGCACGGCGAATATGCTTTGGGGAAAGTACATGTACTTAATATTTGGTTGTAAGTGGCAATATGCCCCGATGCTGTTGCGGCACCGGGGCATGTTTTCATAATTGACCCTTATGTAGGTTGCCTTCCGTCTTTAATGGCTTATTTCACTACTTTAAGTGATGCTTCGTAACCCTCGCCATTTAAATTGACCATGTACATACCGGCAGGATGTTGGTTCAGGTCTATCCTTATTTGCTGCAAGCCCGCAGGTATGGTTTTGGTGGTATGCAATACTACTCTTCCGCTGATGTCGGTAACGGTTATTTGGGCATTTTGCAAAGTTTGTTTGGCATCGACCAACAGGTTGGTGCGGCCATTTTCGGCAGGGTTGGGTGCTACGACGATGTTGTTCACCAAACCATTCAAATTGTTTATGCCGGTTTCTTCCGGAGCTACATAAGTGTAAACTTTTCTCTTGCGGAATCCCATGGCACCGGGTTCGACACCGGTAGGCGTGGAACCCAACGTTGCATAATCAAATTCCAATTGCCAAATGTCGCGGCTGGCAGTAGATACAAAATAAGTAATGGTATCTTTAGTGGTATATAGTCCCGTGGTTGTACTGTAAGAGCCTTTCCAGTCTGCCCCTATGGTTGATATTACGCTGTCAAATAATGGAGTCATGGATGCGCTATCATACGCCGTTCCCTGCACCCCGGTACCCGTCAACTTGTAAACCCCACGATTTTCGTTTAACAATACACCGGTATAGGCATACATAATGGTGCTGGTGCCATAGGCTGTTTCCTTCATGTATTTTCCAAAGAGCAAGTCCCATGAATCGGTGGCGGGTTCCCTGTCCACAAACGCTTGGTTGGAGAAACTGTAATAAGCAAAAAGCCTGTCGGAATAAGTTGGGAACATGTCGAACTCTTGGGTAACGGAATCGGTGCCGTCCAACTTGGCCACATGGAATTTCCAATGGGCGTTGGATGCAGTTGCTTGGTCTTGTTCAATCCACAATTGATAATAAGTACCTCCGGCCAACACGAAATAAATTTTGTCGCCGGTGATGTAGTGGGTAGTAGTGCTGTAAACGCCCCAACCGTAGTCAAATGCGTTGGAAGTATCTACATCCATATTGAATGCACCCGCTTCCCAGCTTTCTATTGAATTATACAGGGCCGTGCTGTCAAGTATGAGCCCGGCAGTATCGGCCGTAAGGTCCGTGCCGAATTTCGCGGCGGCACTGGCATCGGTATATGGATACACCCTTACCCCGTTGCTGGCGTGGTTCGCATACACCCCAACGCTGTAAGAGTTGGCACGGATTGCAATATCCCAGTCGTTGGCCGCTTGTGTTTTCAAGGTGCCGCTATCCAATCCGTAGAAAACGTTGTTGGCATAGCTGGACCCCAGGTAAATAGTGTCGTTCACCCAAGTTTGTGCATTTGCGGCAGTTGTCATGGCCAGTGCGGCGGCTGCCAAAGTGTATTTTAGCTTCATAGTTCAAATAATTTTTCGGCAGCGAAAGTACATTGCGTTGTTCAGGATTGATGTACCCGCAAGCAATTATGACAGAAAAATGACAGCCACGTAATAAAAATGATGACAATAGTCAAATGGAGGGCGTATTCGATTATACTCGAGTTACTGGTTTGCCCCGGTTTGCTTCACCAGTTTTACGGTACGGTGGCCGTTGCCCCAACCGATAATCAACACATAGGTGCCATCGGCCAAGCCATCGGTAACGATACGGGTTGTGGCTTGCCGTACTTGCTTGTGCGCTTGCAACACTTTGCCCGTAAATCGGTTAGTTTCAGGGATGGTTGCTTGCCCAACAATGAATCGCTTGGCCATAGGTTTACATAGCCCCCCGATGGGTTGGGATATACTTTGTATAGGTCAACCTCCTCTGGTATCGTAGTAAATGCGGATAGACTGCGTTTGGGCCTTCGCAAAAAACACGCTAAACAAAAAACGGAAACGAAGATAAAATCTTTCATTTTTTAGTTTTTCAGAAAAAGAACCTCGCCTTAATTTCAAGTGTCGAATGCGACAGATATTATGATTGACACATTTTTTCATCTATCCACTATCAAATCCCCGTACGGGTGGCCGTTCTCATGTTGACGATGCCGAACCGGAAGGATGGCTAATTCTTTTTTTGAGGTGCTATCGTAATTTTGGTTTATGGGACAAAAACG
>JASGFI010000106.1:0-10309 GCA_047605615.1 Edaphocola sp.
ACAATAGGGAGTATAGGCATGACAAGCGGCGGGTGTCATCCCGAACGCAACGAGGGAACTCGTGTCATTCCCTTTAAGGCGACAATTTTAAATGAACCCCACCAAAACGCTTTTGCCATAAAAACGGCCAAATCTACTACCTTTGCAGGCCATTGGCGCATTTGCGCCTTTCAACAAAAAATTAAATGCTTACGGAACAACCGCTTAAAGCAAAAGAATACCCCTTGCTGGTAGCCAAAACTAAAGACTATGCACAATTGATGAAACCCAACCTGAGTTTCATGGTGGTGTTTTCGAGCGTGGTGGGCTACCTGATAGCGCCGGGCGTTCGGTTTTTGTGGAAGGACGTATTGCTGCTGTTTGCCGGCGGTATGTTGGTGACCAACGGCGCCAACATCATCAACCAAATATTGGAGCGTTACAGCGACCGCCTCATGCGCCGCACCATGCTGCGCCCCCTGCCCGACGGCCGCATGTCCGTAGCCGAAGCCGCCTTGCTAAGCATCTTTTCCGCCGTTACCGGTTTTGCCATTTTGGCCTGTTTTTTCAATATCCAAGCCGCGCTTTTGAGCCTGTTGTCGTTGTTGATTTATGGTTTTGCCTACACGCCCATGAAAAAAATACACTCGATAGCCACATTCATAGGCGCCATTCCGGGTGCATTGCCGCCGCTGATTGGCTGGGTGGCCGCCACGGGCCATTTTGGCTTGGGTGGCTGGTCGTTGTTCATGATTCAGTTTTTTTGGCAATTCCCGCATTTTTGGGCCATAGCCTGGGTGGGCTACGAAGATTATTTGAAGGCCGGCATACGCATGTTGCCCAGCCGTGAGGGGCGCACTTCCTTTACGGGGTTGCAATGTATTTTTTATAGCCTTACCCTGATACCTTTGGCCATGCTGCCCCGCCAGATAGGGCTTTGCGGCGCCACGGGCATGTGGGTAAGCATTGGCGTGGGTATCATGTACACCGTTGCCTCGTATGTATTTTACCTCAGGAACGACCGTTCTTCGGCCAAGGGGCTTATGTACACCTCATTTCTGTATTTGCCCATGGTGTTGCTGGCCTTGTTGCTGGACAAAATATAAGGGGGCAGATTATAACCAAGTAAAAAAATGATGACCGCAGTTAACGATAGCCAAAGAAAAAAGATACATCCGCAGAAATTTGCCATGTGGATAGCCATTGGCAGCATCATCATGATGTTTGGCGGCCTTACCAGCGGCTACATAGTGCGCGAAGGGCAGGGCAACTGGGAGCATTTTGGTATGCCGCCCGCATTTTATGCCTCCACGGTACTTATACTGTTGAGCAGCCTTACTATTTGGTTGGCCAAAAAATCGCTGAAAGCGCAGCACATACGGCAATACCGCCGCTTGGTTTCGGCCACCTTTGTGTTGGGCATTGCCTTTACCATATTGCAGTACGTGGGTTTCAAGGAGCTATTGGCCACCTTGGGCCGTTGGCGCGACAATGTTTCGTTTCAATACATGATAGTCATCGTGTCGGTACATGCGCTGCACATAATAGGCGGCGTGGTGGCTTTGCTTGTTTTATGGATAAAAACATTTGGCAAAAAACCGAACACCACCGGCGGCACCGGACTGGAAATAGCCGCTACCTATTGGCACTTCGTGGATATTTTGTGGCTTTATCTGTTCGTGTTTTTCCTGATATACCGGTAAAAATGCCCCTTGTTTATATTGATTTTCAAAAAATATAGATGACAGGCTTTTATAAGTAAACAACATACACTAACTTGCACCGTCTTTTTAGCTGAAAATTTTTACATTTTTATGACACAGGCTACTACAGCTACTACTACCGGCAGATGGGGAGGCGGCACGTCGCCCTACAATCTTGGCTACGGCAAAATAATGATGTGGTTTTTCCTGCTCTCCGATGCATTTACGTTCGGGGCGTTGTTGATTAGCTTGGGCGCCAAGCGTTTTTTTTCCAACGTATGGCCCGATGCCAACCACGTTTTCCGTTCCTTCCCCGGGGCGGGCCATGCCAATTTGCCCTTGGTGTTCGTGAGCTTGATGACGTTCATCTTGATTTTGAGTTCGGTAACTATGGTGCTGGCGGTACATGCGGGCCATTGCAACAACAAAAAAGCGGTGGTAACATGGTTGTTGTTGACCATTGTTGGCGGTATTGCTTTCTTGAGCTGCCAATGTTGGGAATGGGTGCATTTGCACGGCGAAGGTGCTTGGTGGGGTTCGTTCATCGATGCCTCTGCGGTTAAGAAAACCGATTTGGAACACTTTTACAAAAAATCGGTTTACGACAGCATGAATTTGGCCGACGGTATCGATGCTACCCATAGCTTTTTCAACTTCTTCTTTACCATTACCGGTTTCCACGGTGCGCACGTATTGTCCGGCGTTGTATTCAACGTCATGATTTTGATAAATACCGTCAACGGCACTTACGAACGCCGCGGCCACTACGAAATGGTAGAAAAAATAGGTCTTTACTGGCACTTTGTAGATTTGGTTTGGGTATTTGTGTTTACCTGTTTCTATCTATTGTAATCAAATCCATACGCAGTTAGCGTTTTAATAAACTTTAAAGCGAATTTTATAATGTCACATCATCATCACGACAATATACAGGCACTTTACGAAGGCGACCAGTCGAAATTATACAGCGGCGTATTGGCGCACCACGGCGATTACGAATCTTCCGAAAGCAAGGCGCAGATTAAGCGCATCTGGAAAATAACTTTTTGGCTGTCGCTCATCACCATTTTTGAAGTAGGCGTGGGTTTGTTTGCCCATGTTTACGGCGGCGTACCCAAGGGCATCTTGGCGGTTTATTTCCTTGGCCTCACCTTAGTGAAGGCGGCCTTGATTGTAAAAGTATTCATGCACTTGGGCGATGAGAAGAAGGCGTTTGTCTATACCGTCATCGGCCCCTTGTTCCTGTTGACATGGGCCATCATAGCTTTCCTTTCGGACGGTTCTTTCTCTTTGAAGATGAACAATACCCAAGCCGAAACCGTAAGGGAAATTAAAATGATTAATAAGTAACCGGGGCAATTGCTTTGTCTTTTTTGGCGAACAAAGTATTTGCAAGGAAACAGTAGGCTTAACAAATGTTCATGGCTGCAAATAAAACATTGAAATACTTTACAGGGATAGCGGTAGCGGCAATCGTGCCGCTATCTTTGTTTTTTGTGGCCAGGCATTTTTCGGACGGCAAGATAAAAATGCCCGCTTATTACCGTCCCGACAGCGTGCAACAAATACAGGTAAACGGCAAAATGGCGAACGATACATTTTTTCACCGTGCAAAAGGCATAACATTGACCAACCAACTCGGGCAAAAGGTCGATTTGAACACCGATTTGAAAGGTAAAATACTGGTGGTCGATTTTATGTTTACCACCTGCAAATCGGTATGCCCCAACCTGAGTGCCAACATGAAGGACTTGCAGCAGGCATATTCCAAGAAAAACCCCGATTTGGTACAGTTTATATCCATAAGCGTGGACCCCGCCCGCGACTCGGTACCCGTGTTGCGCGCCTATGCCGACCGCTATACGGCCGAACACGACCGGTGGTGGTTCCTGACCGGAAACAAGGACAGCATTTTTGACTATGCCAAAAACGAGTTGGGCTTATTGCTTACCGAGGCCGACGTGTCCGGCGATGTTGTACATTCGGGAAAAATGGTGTTGCTCGATACGGCACGCAACATAAGGGGTTATTTCGACGGTACGGACAAGGCCCAGACCAAGTTGATAGCAGACGATATTTACATACTAAGCGTAGAAAAACGAAAGAAGGGGCGTTGATGGCCTCCTGTTTATTTAACCAAAAACGAGCTTCGCGAACAATGTTTGCGGAGGCTAAAAATGAAAATTAACCATGTCGCTGGCACCCGCATTAAAGAAGAACGACAAACTGGCCAATTGGCTGATAGGCATAGTATCGGTAGTGATATTCGGCGTAGTGGCCGCATTGGGCCGCATACCGCCGCCGCCGTTTCCCTTTGGTTTCAATGTGCATGTGTTTGCCTTAATCAATGCGCTTATCAATTCGGCGGTTACTTTGTTGTTGCTGGCGGGTCTGTTTACCGCCAAGCAGAAAAAGTTTGAGGCACACAAAAAAATAATGCTGGTGGCCATAGTGCTTTCGGTGTTGTTCTTGGTGTTTTACATAGGTCATCACCTTTTTGCCGGCGACACCAAATTTGGCGATGCAAACCACGACGGTGTGTTGAGTGCCGTAGAACTGGCGGCCGTGGGTCGTGTGCGGTACGTGTATTATTTCATCTTGATTACCCATATATTTTTGGCCGCGGTTATATTGCCCTTCATACTTTTTACCGCTTACAGGGCCTTGACCGGCGAATACAAAAGGCACAAAAAACTGGCCAAAAGGACTTGGCCCCTCTGGTTCTACATAGCCTTGACGGGCGTGGTGGTTTATTTGATGATAGCGCCGTATTATGCTTAGGGAGTGCGGTTCAGCCTTGCACTCGCTCTTGTCACCCTGAAAGGGGCTGTTTTTTGGATGCTTGCAGCATGACAAGCGGGAGTAAAGGTATCTATGTTACTTGCTTAAAATTAGCCACAAAGACACTAAGAACACATCTAAAACCATAGTGTCTTTGTGCCTTCGTGGCCTTTTTCGATAGCTATGCCTTTTTCTGCTCTACCATTTTGCGCAGGAAAGCCACTTCGTCTTTCAGGTTGTTGATGGTAGCTTCGTAGCTCTCCGACAGCTTGTGATATATTTCTTTGTTTTCTTGGTACAGGTTGTCTATATGGCCGTAAGAATTATCGGAGAAATTTTGGTTGTAGATGTTATTGGGTGTTGCTTCAAAAAAGTAGTAGGTAGGTTTTTCCAATATTTCCGATATTTTTATCAACCGCTCTACGGTAAGGCTGGAGTGGTTCTTTTCAAGGTTGGTGTAGGCTCCCTGGCTAATGCCCAACTCGGCAGCCATATTCTCGTGCGAATAGCCTTTTTCCTTGCGTGCTTCCTTTAGTTTTTCCAATACCTTTTCTATGTTTTCCATAATCGGAGCTGATTTACGATAAGTAAAAGTAATTATTTTTTCAGAAAAACTAATTGTTTTCTTTTGATACTGATTGTTTGTTTCTGCTTTTCTTAACACCTTCGCCCGCAAAAGTTTATAACTATGAAATATCTAATTCTACTTATTATGGCCTGTGGCTTAGTAATTAACTCCAATGCCCAAGACTATCCCATTGATAAAAGGACAAATAAAATCTGCTACACGGATACTGTTACCATCAATGCAGCCAAAGAACAACTATTTAAGAGAGCGGAACAGTTTATTGTTTCCCAAAATTTTGACAGGGTTGAAAATATCCGTTGTAAGAACAAATCTCATGTTGCCGTTCAAATAGTAAATAAACCTATTGCATATCGGGATTATGATGAAGGAAAGTATATAGGTAATGGGTTCGTAAATTTTGAATGTAGAGGCAAAGAACGCTTCGTTATAATATTCAAACTAAAGTTAGGTGTAAAAAACAATTTGTATAAATATGAATTTACTGATTTTCAAGTTTGGGAATTTGTGTCTGCACCAAAAAATAAAAGCAAAAGTAGAAGTTCAGCTTATGGAGGTGCTGCTGGAAGCGGTGTGTTAGGTGTAGGCTCTTCCAGTGGGTTCACTGTGTTTAGTGCTGATGATGTAAGAAAATGGGACTTGGAAGATTTTGCTGAAGAAGGAGCGTATGGTCGTAGGGGGAGCGATGAGGTATTTCAAGAGAGAATCAAGAGGCTGATTGGCGATTTGAAGACGGCGATGCAAGATGATTTTTAGAATGATCTTTTAAAAAAGATACCTATAATTAACAATGTGAATATAGGAGGGAAGAATCTTTACATGCACACGCACCCTTGCGCGTGCATACTTGACGGAACAATATTTGCTTGCAATCCATGCCGGGTTTGGCAGGTTTTTAAGAACATGGTTTTCGCCCGCTTTGTCATGCCGCAATCGTATTTTCCATTAAAACGCTTCCAACACCACTTCCATTTTGCTGCCCCGCGAACCTTTTACGAGGATGCTGGCATTGCCGGGCTTGTGCGCCGCTATGTAGTCGCGGGTTTGAGCCGAGGTGGCAAAAACCGGATAGGGGTGTTCCGTGTCGTAGAACTCGCTGCCGGTCAACAGCACATTCTTGAACCCAAGGGCCACCGCCAAATCCACCAATGCCTGGTGTTCGGCCAACGATTCTTGCCCCATTTCTTTCATCGCCCCCAGCAGCAGCCATTTGTTGTCGGCTTGTAGCGAAGCCATGTTTTCCAAGGCCAGCTTCATGCTGGTGGGGTTGGCGTTGTAGGCATCCAATATGATGGTGTTGCTCCCTTTTTTCAACAATTGCGAACGGCTGTTGCCGGGTACGTAAGCCTCTATGGCGGCCTTCATGGTATCTATGTCCATGCCGAAATAACGTCCCACGGCCACTGCTGCCAGTACATTGGGCAGGTTGTAGCTGCCTACCAATTGCGTGTGTATGGTAGTTTCCATGCCTGCGGTTAGTATGGCTACGTCCAGCAAGGTGTTTCCTTCCAAACTTTTGCCAACCAATTGCGCCTGGCCATCGGTGCCGTAGGCAACTTGTTCGGCAATGTCGTGCGCCATTTCGGCCAAATAATCCAAGTCGGCATTGCGGAAAACGGTGCCTTTGAATTTGCGTATATGGTCGTACAGCTCACCCTTGGCCTTGCGCACCCCATCTATGCTGCCAAAGCCTTCGAGGTGCGCCTTGCCGCAGTTGGTTATCAACCCAAAAGACGGGTTGGCTACTGCGCAATAGCCCGCTATTTCGCCTATATGGTTGGCGCCCATTTCCACTATCACTTTTTCTGCATCGGCTTTTACCTTCAGCAGCGTAAGCGGCACGCCTATGTGGTTGTTGAGGTTGCCTTCGGTGGCGTAGGTTACGTATTTGGCGGCCAATACGGCGTGGAGCAATTCCTTCGTGGTCGTTTTGCCGTTGGAACCGGTAACGGCTATCACGTCGGCGGCGAGCTGCAGCCTATGGTAGTTGGCCAGTTGTTGCAAGATGGCCAATGCATCTTCCACCAAAATATATTGGTTGTTGATGGCCACCGCCGCATCGTCCACCACGGCGTAGGCAGCACCATTGGCCAATGCCTGCGCCGCAAATTGGTTGCCGTCGAAATTGTCGCCCTTCAGGGCAAAAAACAAATGGCCGTGCAGGGCTTTCCTGCTGTCGGTCTGAACAGTAGGATGCGCCAAGTATATATCGTAAAGCTCGGGTATGGTCATGGTATCTTTTGGCAATAAAAATACGGAATAGACTACAAAGCTAATACATCATCGGCCTTTTGGTCAAGGAAACGCTCGGCGCGCACCAAATCGTAGTGCAACACGTGGTCGGCTTCGTTGAAAGGCACCACCTCGTTCAATTTTTGTACTAATTTTTGCAATGGTTCCGATGTTTTTTCCACGCCCCTGAAATGCAATGCTTGTGCGGCACACAACAATTCGATGGCCAGCACCCTTTGCACATTGTCGAGTACCCGTTTCAGTTTGGTGGCGGCATTGGCGCCCATGCTTACGTGGTCTTCCTGGCCATTGCTGCTCACTATGCTGTCCACCGATGCGGGCGTGCAGTATTGTTTGTTTTGGCTAACGATGGATGCGGCAGTATATTGGGCTATCATGAAGCCGCTGTGCAGCCCCGGGTTGGTGGCCAAAAAAGAAGGCAAGCCGCGTTGTCCGCCGATGAGCAAATAGGTGCGCCTTTCGGAAATATTGGCCAGTTCGGCCATGGCTATGGCCAAAAAATCGAGCTGCAAGGCCAAAGGTTGCCCGTGGAAATTGCCGCCGCTCAATATCATGTCTTCTTCTTCAAATACTATGGGGTTGTCGGTAACGGCGTTTATTTCTATCTCTACCACCTCCTGTGCATGTCTTAACGCATCCTTGGTGGCACCGTGTACCTGCGGCACGCAACGCAACGAATATGGGTCTTGTACCTGCGATTTCTGTTGCGACTGTAGCGCGCTGCCGTCCAACAAACTGCATACGGCTTCGGCCGTAGCTATTTGGCCGGGATGCGGACGCACCCTGTGCACTGCCGGCAGAAACGGTTCCTGCTTGCCGTCGAATGCTTCGAGCGACAGCGTAGCTATCACGTCGGCCCAGCGGCTTAAACGTTGTGCCTGCATGATGCCCCAAGCCGCATAGGCACTCATAAACTGGGTACCGTTGAGCAAGGCCAACCCTTCTTTGGGGTGCAGGTCGAGGGGCAGCAGATTGTAGGATTGCAATGCCGCCAGCGAATCCATTTTTTGGTTTTGGCACAAGACTTCGCCCATGCCCAGCAAAGGCAGGCTGAGGTGCGCCAGCGGCGCCAAGTCGCCGGAGGCACCCAAAGAGCCTTGCTGGAACACTATCGGTAAAATATTTTGGTTGTAGAAAAACAATAGCCGTTCCAAGGTGTCGGGGTGTATGCCGCTGAAGCCCAATGCCAAGCCCCTGATTTTTAAGAGCAGCATCAACCGCACTATCTCGGCGGGCACTTCTTCGCCAAGGCCGCAACTGTGCGAGGTAACGAGGTTTTGTTGCAATTTGCGCAATTGGTCATCGTCTATGCGCACGTTGCACAGTGCGCCAAAGCCGGTGTTGATGCCATAGTACGTCTGGCCGGTGGCCAGTTTTTTGTCTAAGTAATCGCGGTTGTGCCGTATGCGGCGCAGGTCGGCGGCAGAAAGCCGCACCTCGCCTTGCAGCAGTTGCTCTAAAGCGGCAATAGTTACCTGTTGGGGCAATTGCATGATTGACTGTAATTAAGGGCGGCAAAGATAGCCTTAATTGTCTTTACGGTAATTTGGGGGGATTGGTTTGGGGAAATGCCGGAAATTTCGTTGGCGAATTTGTCCCGGCTGTAGCGAGATACAAAAGAGCAGCCGGCCCGTATCCGGCCTCAGGAGTAGGTTGTCTTCACTTTTTATTCGTCTGACCCATCATAGTTTACCTTGATGAAAAGCACTTTTTTTCTGGAATTTCTTTGAAAATCTTCTATATACTGCAACATACGCTTTGCCCCTTGGCCATAATAAGATGCCCAGAAAGCAATGATTATATAATTGTAATCCTTAAATGTGTGTATATTCAGGGTGTCGCCGGAGCAACTTCCCCCTGCTATTAAATTAACGTCATCATATATGTTCAACGCCCTGTTTAGTGGCAACCACGGTTTGCTTACCAGAGAATCGCCCGTGATAAGGTTTAGTTTCTTAAGCGACCCGAAACAATATTCCCACCCTGCGACAAGTTTACCAACACTGTCATAAACACGAAACTGAATTGGAGAAAAGTCTTTCCATCTATACATGTGGGTGTCCAATGTATATTTTAATGATTCGGCCATGCTGTCTATATACACCGAATTGAAAGAAAACAAATTATTAGTAGATATGTGCCATTTTTTCAAGGTATTTATTTGTGACACGCAGCTTTCCCTCCTGGGCTTCTTTAACGATATAATATCCACAATGCCTCGTGAAAACGTGCCGCATGAATAATTAAAACTTATAATAACAAAAAGCATCAATAGCTTGAATATTCTCATAGTATGACATATACGCTTAAAAACCTATGGCAGTGCGATTAAGAACGTACTACCATAGGTCGTTTAAAGAGATTTAAGGCACCGTAGTAATTGGGATTGTTGTAATGCCGTAAGTTGAATTTCCATAATCAACAAAATAGCTTCCCTAGCTCAGTATAATATCGGAGTAGCCATAATCAGTTGCAATATCGCTACCCAATGAAAAATCCGCTTCCAGCCCAGTGGAATCGGCGTTAGTGAAACCATCTGTTTTAAATTCCAAGGTAATCGTTGACGAGGATACGTTTAAATTTTAAAAGCACCCTCTCCAAAATCCAACGAATCTGATACACTGTAAACTTCGACTTTTCTTGGACGTTTACCCCACCTAATGCAAATACCAGGGCAGGGGCCACAAGGATTGTCGCCGATACACCCGCTATACAAATGGGTTCCTATGTCAACGTATATGTAGGTCTGCAAACCAGAATAATCACTCATTGGTTGCACCTTTTGGCCATCAGATTGCGAAGAAGCAGTTGAGCCATTCTTGTTACATCCAATAAAAAATCCTACCGCGACGGTACAAAATAAAAACGAGCCAATCGCATACTTTTTTAAATTCATTTTTAAAGAGTTTGTTGATGCAAAATTCCCCTTAACCGCACGTGCCTTTATGAAAATCCGTTTAGTACACGACAAAAAATACAATTAATTGGATTGCCAATAAATTATTTG
>JASGFI010000107.1:0-10308 GCA_047605615.1 Edaphocola sp.
GGTCATGCCGTGCGCCGAGGAATTGGTGGGGGCCGGCGTGTTGACCGTGCCGGGACATGCCGCATCGGGAATAACTGCGGGTACGAAATTTTGTGCCCGTGCCGTTCGCGGGCGTGGTGCGGAAAACTGTTCCATAACTCAATTGTTTTTGGCGGTTAACGCATACTGTTCAACCGGTTTGGCACGCCCCCGAATGTGGGCGCACAATGTCCCAACGAAGACAAATGTAAGTAATCTATTTTGTAAATGCAAGTGCGGGGTGGTTCGTGGTCGTCCTGCGAGAGTCTGTTTTTTAGTTCCTTTCGGGATGACATTACTTGCGGCATGGCAAGTGGGGATCATGGTTTTTTCCCATGCCTCCCACGGCGTGGAAAAATGGGAATAGAGGGCTTCTTGCTGTATCTAAAATATCGCATAACGGCACACCAAGCATTTTTACGGAAGAAGCACTGACACACAAATAGCCACAATAACCTTGGGCAATTTACCTGTGCCGCAAGGCGGCAAACTTCCCGAAAACAGCGCGGCGGTAGTGGCGGGCCTAAGCCATATTCGGTAACAATCTACGGGTTGGCTATATGCTTGAATGGGTTCATGAGCAGGTAGGTAGCGCAGCAGCCCAGCGTGCCTATTATGCTGCCTGCATACACATCGGCATAAAAATGTTGCGACAAATAAATGCGGGAGTAGCCCACGGCCAATGCCAACAGGAACAATAGCCATGAAAAATGCCGGTATTTGCAGGGCAGCAACAAAGCCAAAAAACAAGTGAAGGCAAATACACCTTCGCTATGCCCCGAAGGGAAGCTGTAATTGTAATTTACCGGTTGGCCGGCTACCCTGTTTATCCAACTTGCTTCCTCGAAATATTTCAATGGGCGCGGCGCATTTATAAGTGCCTTTACCGCCTGCGTCAACAAAAACGGTACGATGTTGCACGCTACCATCGTTAGCAGAAACCGTGGTTGCCTGAACTTTTTTGCGGCCAAGGGAAGCAGGAGCAAACAGGCGCATATTACGGGGGCTTCGCCAAAATGGGTGAGATAGCTGAAGGAAATATCGGCAAAGGGCGTGTGGTGCAGGTTTACAAACCTGTAAATGCCCCTGTTTTCTTCCCCAACCAAGGTCAAGGCACCCACGATAACCCAAACAAAAAAAGCCAACAGGAAAAACCTTGCCGGGTACAAGCCTTGCCTTGCGGGTCGCCTATGCGCCCGGCTGCTCTTGTTGTCTTGTATTGCTTTAGTAGGTAACAATGCGTTGCTAAATTACAAACCCTCTTTTGATGTTTTGCGCCTGTTCGGCAAGTCTTTTGTCCGCGACCAAAGCCGCATGTAAGTTTCTTTGCTGAAAATGGGCGAATCGTTGCGTGCCGCGGCCATTATGACGAAAGCAATGGGCAGCAATATGCCGCTGGCCAACCACATGCCGTACCAAGGTTGCACGGCGCCTTGCTGCGCCAACTTTTCGCCGGTGCTCGATATGATAAAGTAGATGATGAAAAACCCAATAGCTATCACTACCGGCATACCCATGCCGCCTTTGCGTATGATAGCGCCCAGCGGCGCACCTATCAAAAACAGGAGCATACAGGCAAACGACAGGGTGAATTTTTTGTGCCAGGCCACCAGGAACTGGTTCCTGTTTTCCTTTTTAATCTTCGCATCGGACGATACAATGGACATAAGGCGTTGGATGTTCCTTGCATTGCCTTCGGTGGTTGCAGCTACTTGGCTACGGACCGAGTCGGGCATCATTTCAAAAAAGTTCTTTTTGTATTTGCGTATCTTGCCTTTTCCACGCACTATGGTTTTGGCCAAGGCACTATCTTCTTTCCTGCCCGAAAACGGCGTAAGGTAGGGGTTCAGGTAGCGTGTTATATCTTTTTCCGCCAGCTTCAGTTTGTCGTTCAAGGTGTCTATGTTAGTGCCCAGCTGCCGCACGTTCATCATCTCGTTGTTGTTCTTGAACAATTCTTCCCTGGTGCGGGTAAAGGCAAATTTCGACAGGTCGAATACTTTGTACCATTTTGCAAAATGGGTCCGTGTTTGCGATTTGTCGCCCTTGCCCATCTCGTCTTGGTAGCGCCAGCCTTCGTTCAGCTCAAATATCAGGTAACGTTTGTCTTTCGAGGGGTACATTTTGCCGTCTTTTGCCAGTACCAAATTATTGGCGCCCCTGCCCGAAGCATGGTCGTAAATTACTATGTCGCTTATGCTTTGCCCATCTTTGCCTTTGCGGCCTATGCGTATGGCGTAGCCGTCTATTTCTTTGTAAAAAATACCCTCGCGTATGTTCATGGCGGGCTTTTGGTTGCGCATGTCGTACAGCAGGGAATAGCTCTTTAAATTGGTAACGGGTATCACGTAATTGTTGAAGTAGAAGGCGGCTACCGATATGATGGCCAGGAATACAACCAAAGGTCGCATGAATCGGTACAACGATATGCCCGAAGACTTTATGGCTACCAGTTCAAAATTTTCGCCCAGCGCACCGAAGGTCATTATGGAGGCCAGCAATATGCCCAGGGGCAGCGCAATGGGAAACAGCGTGGCCGACATGTACAGCATCAGTTGCAGGGTGACTAACACACCAAAGCCCTTGCCTATCAACTCGTCCATGTACAGCCAGTAAAACTGCATGGTAAGCGTGAACAGCACTATGAAGAAGGTCACCACGAAAGGACCCATGAAACTGCGCAGTATGAGGTAATCTAATTTTTTTAGGCGAAAATTCATGTAGTAAGCCTTCAAGGATTTTAACCCATTGGCCGCGGGCAAAATTAAAGCGTATCTTTTTAGGATACGCCTATTTTATCTGCCAATGGTTTGTGCGCTGTTTTATTTCGCTGCGTGCGGGGCTTAGCTGCCAATCCTGTGCTTCAGGTTGTTGATTTGCGTAAGCCACAATTGTTGCTGGTCTTTCACGTCGTAGCTGTCGGCAAAATCCGTTACCTGCAATATGGTTTCGTTGGTAACGGGGCTTTGGGTTATGCGCAGTTCAAAATATTCGTCGTCGTCGCCATAATCCCAACGGTAGCGCACGTATTCGTTTTCTTCCTTGGCTATTTGTTCCGCCTCGTCGGTGCTGCCGTTCCAGGTGAAGTAAAAATTATCGTCCTTGTGGTCCACTTTGTCTGCAAACCACTCCTGCAAACCATTGGCGGTAGATAAAAAGTCGAACAATATGGGCGGCGAACACCTTAGTGGCACTTCAACCGTAAACATCGTTTTGGTATTTTTCATATCGAAATAATCATTTTGGGGCTAATTGCTATTGCCATTGTGCAATAATAAAAAAACCTGCCAATTTTCAAAGAAATTTTAAAGTTTATTTTACTGGTTTTTCAGCCTTTCTTATTGCCCCTTGATCCAAAAGCTGCAGGCACTATCTGCCATAATCGTACCAAACAAGCCACCACATTGCTTCTCCCTTGCAATTGCCGATTTTTTTTCCATGAAAAATGAAGAGAACATACGGCAATCAAAAATGTGTGTTATTGCCTGCAATTCGCGGTATCGGTTCGTTGGCCTTCGGTTATTTGTTCCATCTCTGCGATTAATCGGTTAAAAACCGATAGCATTTCCTGCTTTTGCCTTAATTTCGCCAGCGTTTCGCTTACGCAATAACCCCCCAATTTCATTCAATAGAAATGCCATTAGATACTTCCATAAAATCTGTACTTATCATCGGTTCGGGGCCGATAGTCATAGGCCAAGCCTGCGAATTTGACTATTCTGGTTCCCAAGCGGCCCGCAGCCTGCGCGAAGAGGGGATAGAGGTGATACTCATCAACTCCAACCCGGCCACCATAATGACCGATACCATCGTTGCGGACAAGGTGTACCTGAAACCTTTGACGGCAGAAAGTATTGAAGAAATACTGGAGGAGAACAATATAGATGCCGTATTGCCCACCATGGGCGGGCAAACCGCGCTCAACCTTGCCAAGGAAGTGGAAGAACTGGGCATTTGGTACAAATACAACGTGCGCCTGATAGGCGTGGACATAAAAGCCATAGACAAGGCAGAAGACCGCGACTTGTTCCGCAACTGGATGTTGGAAATGGGCATACCCGTGGCACCGGCCCGTGTGGCCAACTCCATGCTGGAAGGCAAGGAGTTTGCCCAAGAAATAGGCATTCCCTTGGTTATACGCCCATCGTTTACCCTGGGCGGCAGCGGTGGCGGCTTCGTGAAGCGAAAAGAAGAGCTGGAATCCGCCTTGGATGCGGGTTTGAAGGCATCTCCCATACACGAGGTGCTGGTAGAAAAAGCCGTGTTGGGCTGGAAAGAATTCGAGTTGGAACTGCTGCGCGACAAGGCCGACAATGTGGTGATAATATGTACCGTGGAAAACTTCGACCCCATGGGCATACACACCGGCGACAGCATAACCGTGGCACCCGCCATGACCCTTAGCGACACGGCTTTCCAGCTGATGCGCAATACGGCCATAGCCATGATGCGCAACTTGGGCAATTTTGCCGGAGGCTGCAACGTACAATTTGCCCTCAATCCCGAAACGGAGGAGATAATAGCCATAGAAATAAACCCCCGGGTTAGCCGCTCGTCCGCGTTGGCCTCCAAGGCCACGGGTTATCCCATTGCCAAGATAGCCTCCAAGCTGGCCATAGGTTATACCTTGGACGAACTGAAGAACCAAATTACCGAAACCACCTCCGCCTATTTCGAGCCTGCGCTGGATTACGTAATAGTAAAGATGCCCCGTTGGAATTTCGATAAATTCAAAGGTGCCGATGATACCTTGGGCCTGCAAATGAAATCGGTGGGCGAGGTAATGGCCATAGGCCGCACCTTCAACGAGGCATTGCAGAAGGCTTGCCAGAGTTTGGAAAACAACGCCACCGGCCTTACCGGCATCAGCCGCGGCAAAATGCGCGCCGAAGAATTGATAGAATACCTGAAACGCCCCACTTGGGACCGCATATTCCGCATCAAGGAAGCCTTGGATGCGGGCATTTCCATAAAAACAATAAGGGAATATACGCAAATAGACCGTTGGTTCCTGTACCAAATACAAGACTTGGTAACGCTGGAAAACAAAATGAAAGAATACCAGCACATAGACAAAATGCCCCTCGACTTGCTGCGCCAAGCCAAGGAAAACGGCTTCAGCGACGAGCAGATAGCCGCCCTGATGAAGGATTGCACCGCCGAAGACGTGTATGAAGCACGCAAGGCGGCGGGCATAGTACGGGTGTTCAAAATGGTGGACACTTGCGCTGCCGAGTTCGAGGCCAAGACCCCTTATTTCTACAGTACATTCGAGAAGTTGGCAGAGCAGGTGTAGGCTTTACAATGGCACATTTCTTTCAGGCAGCAGTTACCAGCCGGTAATTGCTGTTTTTTTTGGGGGCAATGCAATTTGTATTTCATAAATAATCAGTAGGGGCAAGGGCGGCAGCGGCTATGGCCTTGGCGGCAATGAAGCCGGTAGTCCAGGCATTTTGGAAGTTGAACCCGCCGGTAATGCCGTCAATATCCAATATTTCGCCGGCAAAATATAAGTTCGGAACTATGCGGCTCATGCAGGTATTGGCATCTACTTCGCCAAGGGTTACGCCGCCCGCGGTCACAAATTCGTCCTTATAGGTGGTCTTGCCGCTTACCGATAACTCGTAGGCACAAAGGTTTTTGATGAGTTTGTTTTGTACTTTGGCCGACAAGTCGGCCCATCGCGTAGGCTGTTCTGCCCCGGCTTCGGCTACCAAAAACTCCCATAGCCGTTGGGGCAGGCCGAATATATTTTTGCCTGCCAGCATTTGGCCTCCGTGTTGCGTGCGTTGTTGCAGGAAGATGTCGCGCAGGGCTTCTTCCTTTACATCGTTCAGCCAGTTCACGGATATTTCAAACTGCCAGTTTTTGTTGCTCAGTTCGCGTGCGCCCCATGCGCTCAAACGCAATATGGCCGGGCCGCTCAATCCCCAATGGGTTATCAATACCGCTCCGGTTTCTTTTAATTTCGTGCCGTTTATTTTTACCGTTGCATGGGCCACGCTCAGCCCCATCAGGGAAACTATTTTATGCTTGGGAATATTGAAGGTAAACAATGAAGGTACCGGCGGTTGCACGGTATGGGCAGTATTTTTTATCCAGTCAAACATTTGCTCCTTGGGGAAACCGCCGGAGGCAATAACCACATAATCGGCCTGCAAGGTGCTTCCGTTGTACAACGACAGCGTAAATGCCTCACTTTCTTTGGTAATGCCGGTTACTGCTGCGTTCATCCTGATGAACACCTTTAGCCTCGATGCCTCTGCCAACAGGCAATCTATTATGGTTTGCGATACATTGGTGGACGGGAACATGCGGCCGTCTGCTTCGGTTTTTAAGGATACGCCCCGCTGCTCGAACCATGATACCGTATCGTTGGTATTGAATTGTTGGAATGCCTTTTTTAAGAACTGCGTACCCCGAGGATATTTCTTGACCAAATCTGCAACGGCAAAACAAGCATTGGTAACATTGCACCTGCCGCCGCCACTTATTTTGACTTTGCTCAATAGTTTGGCTGTTTTTTCAACTATGGTTACTTCAAGTTGCGGGCTGAGCAGGGCAGCATTGACGGCGCAGAAGAAGCCCGCCGCACCGCCACCTATCACTATCAATTTTCTTGTTGGTTTCATTTTTATTTGCCATAGCCCAAAGCCTGGTATATGTAATTTTGGGCTTTGCCGCGCACGCCCAATTTGTTGATTAAGCCATTGTCGGCACTGGGATATACCCGGTTCGACAAGAAGACGAAAGTGATGCCGGTTTCAGGGTCGGCCCAGGCGCAGGTGCCCGTAAAGCCTTGGTGGCCAAATGTTGTCTTGCTGCACAAATCGCAAGCCGGACCGCCGTCGCCACGGGCTTTCTCTGGTTTGTCGAAACCGTAGCCACGGCGGCTTATGGCACTATTGTAGCCCGAAAAAAGTTGAACCGTTTCCTTTTTCAAATAGCGTTTGCCCTTGTATATGCCGCCATTGTTGAGCATTTGAAGTATTATGGCCAATTCGCTTGCGGTACTGAATATGCCGGCATGGCCCGCTATGCCGCCCAGCATGGCCGTACCCGGGTCGTGTACATAGCCTTGTGTCAGTTGGAAACGAAAATAGTCGTCGTTTTCCGTCGGGGCGCACTGGTTTTTCCAACCTTTCTTCCACGGATTGTAGCCGGTAAAATGAAGCCCCAAGGGCGAGTAGAAATTTTGATAGACATATTGGTCCAAGCTGAGGCCGCTTACGGCCTCCACTATTTTTTGCAGAAAATAAAAATCCAAATCGCTGTACACGTAGCGGCCTTTATTGTCTAAGTTGCTGGCCAATATTTCCCCCCATATAGTGTCGCGAAACGAGTTCTTGATATAGAAATTGGAAGCCACGGGCGTATTGAACATTGGTTCGGGGGCTACCCTGTACAAATCGCTGCGCGGCCCGCCGGTCTGCGTATCTATCGTTTCTTTGTAAAAGGGGATGTACGCTTTCAGTCCGGCTTGGTGCAGCAACAAATCGGCCACGGTCAGGTAGGCTTTATTGGTGCCGATGGTAAAGGGCAAATAGTTTTTGAGGTAGGTGTTGAGGTTTATTTTACCTTCTTCATAAAGTTTCATCACGGCCAAAGTAGTGGCTGCCACTTTGCTTACGGATGCTATGTCGTAAATGGTGGTGTCGGTTACGGGCGTGGATTTGTCGTAGGTAAAATAACCGAAGTTTTTCTTGTAGATAATGGCGCCGTCTTTTGCTGCCAATATCTGGCAGCCGGGAAAGGCACGTTGGGCTATGCAGCTATTGATGAACGAATTTAGGTTTTCGATAGCGGCAGGGTTAAGGATGGCGGCATCGGTACCCTTGCCGTTGCCGTGCAAGGTGTTTGCCTTTTCAAAATCGCTGGTTAGCACCAGCGGGGGTAGCGCAGCGGGGGTAGCGCTGGTTTTTTTGGCTTTTGCCTTGCTGCTTTTATTGCTTCTGGTGTTTGCTCCCGGCTTTTTCGATTTGGAAGTTGCCGTTGTTTTTGAGGCAACTTTTTTGCTCTTTTTTTGAGCATAGGTATTGTTGTGCAATACCAAGAAGCATAGCGCCGCTACTGCCAAAATGATGTTCCGCATGGATTGTTTTGATACAGGTTCTTCAAACTATTTACAGGGCTTTACCGGCAGTTTCCCTTCGGGTTTCAAGCTGCCGGTCAATACTTCAAATGCAGCCTCTTCGGTATATTCGTCGTCTTCGTAAGCTACCAATATGCTTCCTGCGTTGCATACCGGTTTGGCGGCATAAGCATTGCCCATTACGGCGAAGATGCACTTTTTATTTGTACTTAATTGTTTTAGTGCCGTTAATTGGGTGGCGTCGAGGCCGAATGAGCCGGATTTGCCGGGGTAAAGACTTAGGTCGTGCAGCCCCACTATTACGGTGCCAGTATTGTCGGGTATGTCTATCAGGTTTTTCAGTGCGGCAATTTTGGTGTTGGCCGGTATGTTGATTTGCGACAAACCTTTGTATTTTTTCCGCAGTTGCGTGGCCAGCTTATTGTCGGCAGCCCCATTTATATTGATGTAGGCAACGTTTGGTGCCGCGGCTTTCAATTTGGTTATATGCCCATGTTGGTCTTTCATCAGGGTAATGGCGGCGCGCGCGGTTTTTTCCTTTAGGTGGTTGGTTTGTGCGTTTAGGTCTTCGGTTACTTTACTTTCCTTTATGGGGCTGTAGCGGCACAGGCCGGCATCATACTTTGCGGCTAGTATTTTCCTTACCCTTCGTTCCACTTCTTCTTTGCTTATTTTCCCGGTGGTTATCGCCCATTGTATCTTGCTGATGGCGAGCGGTACGTTTTGCGAAAAAAGAAGCATGTCGTTTCCGGCAAGAAAGGCCAATAAATCGGTTTCTCCGTCGGGGTAGTTTTTGGTAAGCCCTTTCATGTTGAGCGCATCGGTAAATATCAGGCCGCCAAACTTCAGTTCGTTTTTCAGTAAATCGGTTACTACTTTCTTTGAAATGGTAGTGACCACCTTTGGCTGGTCGTCCAATGCGGGAACGCTCAGGTGTGCTATCATCATGCTTTGCACACCGGCGGCTATCAGTTTTTCAAACGGATATAATTCGGTTTGTTCCAGCTCTGCCTTGCTTTTCTTTATGATGGGTACATCCAAGTGCGAATCTATGGCTACGTCGCCATGACCGGGAAAATGTTTGGCGCAGGCCATCACGCCATTGTTTTGCAAGCCGTGCATATAGGCTATGCCCAACTTGCTTACCAGTTCTTTGTCATCGCCGAAAGACCTGAAATTGATTACCGGATTTTTGGGGTTATTGTTCACGTCCACCACGGGCGCAAAATCTATGTGTACCCCCAACCTGCGGCATTGCGCAGCTATGGCACTCCCTATTTGGTACATAAGCGCGCTGTCTTGGGTAGCGCCTATCATCATCTGGCGGGGGTAATTTGCCACACCCTTTAGGCGCATTCCCAAGCCCCATTCGGCATCCATGCCTATCAGCAATTTCGTGTGCGCCGCCGCTTGTATTTTGTTGGTCATTTTTGCTTGCGCTTCGGGCGTGCCCTGCATGAAGATGACACCGCCTATTTGGCCCCGTTTTACCAACTCCAATATGTGTGTTTCATTTGCATTTTCGCCACCGCTGTAAGCGGCCACCATGAATAGCTGGCCCAGCCGCTCGGTTTCGTTCATGTTGTCGTAAACGCTGTCAACCCATTTGTTCTTGAACGGGAACTGCTGCGCCGCAACCGCGAAAGGCAGCAACAGCAATGCGCAAAATATGTTTATTCGCTTGTTCATGTAAGTAAGCAACGCAGTGTTTTAGGAAAGATGTCTGCGTTCGAGGCTCAAAAATACTTTATATAAATCTAATGGTGCTACAAATTGCCAAGACATGAATGGTAGCTTTGTTTCCGGCTTATCTATCTTGTCAAAGCTGTCTTGCGCCAACCTTAAAAGCAAATTGCCGTCAATGCCCAGTAATTTACTGCCGTGTCGCGTTGCCGAATGCACGACCAGCACCAGCAACAAACCCAAAGGCAATAACCAGCCATTGACAACCCGATTTCAAGAAATAGAACAAGATATAAAATATTCCCTTTATGCTTCTCTCCGGGCAAAAATGTGCAATCGGCTTTGGCATTGTTAATCAGAGATACCTTTTCGGAAACTTTGTCAACTTTTAAAAAGGTTACAAAATTGTAAATCAAGCAAAAATAAATTTATATAGAATATACATGTCTGTATGGGTATCTTATTAACCAAACGGAAATATATTTATAAATATTCTGTATCTTTGCCTTATGGGA
>JASGFI010000108.1:0-10031 GCA_047605615.1 Edaphocola sp.
GCTACAGCATGGGCGTGCAAACGGTAATGCTGGCAGCGGCAGAATTTGGCAAAAAGGAAATACACAAAACAGTAAACGGCATCAGCCGGCCACTTGGCGATACGGAATTGGTCACTACCATATTGCTGATACAATTAGTGGCCATTGGCGGCGCCTTGCTCATGGCACGGCTCAGTAAATCATGGGGCAATATTAGCGTGCTTATCCTCACGGTGATTGTGTGGATATGTATATGTGCCGCGGCTTTTTTTACCCGTACCGAAATGCAGTTTTACGGCTTGGCCGTAGCGGTAGGCTTGGTAATGGGCGGCATACAATCCATGAGCCGTTCTACCTATGCCAAGCTCATGCCGCCTACCGAGGATACGGCTTCGTTCTTTAGTTTTTATGACGTAACCGAAAAAATGGCCATAGTCGTCGGCATGTTTTCTTTCGGCTTCATCGAACATATTACCGGCAATATGCGCAACGCCATATTTGCGCTGGCCATATTCTTTTTGGCCGGATTGGTGGCGCTGTTGTTTGCCAAAGGGGTAGCCAAGCAGCAGGTTCTACATATATAGCCATATCGATAAAAAGCACCTCCCTTGTAAAAACAGAAGGCGTTACATTTGTGGCCAAATGAAAAAATTGCGTCTTTTGCTTTGGCCCTTTGCCGTGTTGTACGATGGTATCATGCGTTTGCGCAACTTTCTTTACGACAAAAAAATATTGCGCTCCGCCCGCTTCCACCTGCCCGTAATATGCGTGGGCAACCTCTCGGTAGGCGGCACCGGCAAAACGCCCCAAACAGAATACCTGATAAGGCTGTTGCAACCCGATTATAAGGTTGGGGTACTCAGCAGGGGCTATAAGCGCAAGACCAAAGGATTTGTGATGGCAGGTGAAAATGCCACCGCCGCCGCCATTGGCGACGAACCCATGCAGCTGCACGCAGCTTATCCCGAAACGAAAATTGCGGTGTGCGAAGACAGGCTTACGGGCATACCGCAACTATTGGAAGCCGCCCCCGATATTCAAGTACTGCTGCTCGACGATGCCTTGCAACACCGCAGCGTGCAGGCGGGCTGCAACATATTGCTGACGGAATACGGTCATCCTTTTTATGGGGATTTTGTATTGCCGGCGGGCAACCTAAGGGAAAGCCGTGCGGGCAAGCAACGCGCGCAAGCAATAATCGTGACGAAATGCCCACCGGATTTGCCGCTCCGTGATGCACAACGGATAAAGGATAAAATTGGCGCAAAAGGGATTCCGGTATTTTTTTCCGCCATTCAATACCTGCCCCTTACCGACTTCTATACCGGGCTGCCGGCCGCCGCAAGTCCGAAGGGCAATGCCACCTTGCTCGTGGCCGCCATTGCCCGGCCGGCTCCCATAATGGCTCATCTCAAAAACAATGGGGATGCCGTGTCCCCATTGTTTTTTGCCGACCATCATGCGTTTGCCGCAAAAGACATAGCGCAAATAATAGGCCGATACCATAGTTTGCCCCACGGCCACAGGCGCATAGTGACCACTACGAAAGATGCCGTAAAGCTATTGCCCTTTAAAAGCGAGTTTTCCGAAGCAAATGTCAATATGGTGGTACTGCCCATCGGCACAGAATTTTTGTTTGGCGAAGGCGCAGCGTTCGATGAACTCGTAAGGGGATATATTGGAAAAGGGCATTGTTGAACTAAGGTACCCATACGGATAGGTAGAGCCTTCCTAAATTTATTTTTTCTTTACTTCCAACTTTGTCAACTTTTTAAAAGTTGACAAAGTTGCAGAAAAGGTATCTCTGATTAACAATGCCTTGGAAAATTATCCATCTCTATGTAGCGGCTGTCTGTCCGGTATCGTTAATCAGGTAAAGTTTCTACAAACGATACCGGATTAACAGGCCAAAACCCAACAATCACCTTATCAAGGTTACGTCCCCTTTCAATACTTTCGGCGTGCCATCGGGTAGCGATATTTTAATGTAGTAATGATACACGTCCGCGGCGGCGGGTGCTCCCTTTATGGTGCCGTCCCAGCCCTCGGTGGCCACGTTGGTTTCAAATACTTGCCGGCCCCAGCGGTTGAATATCCTGAACTCGGTCAACTTGTCGAAACGCAGGTTGGCTACTTGGAACACATCGTTCAGGCCGTCGCCATTGGGCGTGAATGCGTTGGGCATACCGCTGTTGGAGGCGTACACCACGTTTATTTTTACCGATGCCGTATCGTAACAGCCGTATTGGTTGATGCCCTTCAGGGTGTAAACAATAGACTCCAACGGTTTGGCATAAGGGTCTTTGGCTATGGGGTCGCTTAAATAGGTGATGGGGCTCCATAGCCAATACAGGGCTTCGCTCGAGGAATTGAGTTGTATTTCGTCGCCATAATTGATGGTGGTGTCCAACGGCGAAACCCAATCAAAGGTAAATGGCGGCACCACTTCTATGAGCATGCTGTCGCTGGCCGAACAATAGGCTACGGGCGTGAAGGCGGTTACTACGTATTTGTAATTGCCCACGGGCGCAAAAAACTTGTTGTTGGCCGAATAGCTGTCGCGCAGGTAGGTAGCCGGCGACCAACTCCAAACGTAATCCAGCCCATCGGGCAAAGCCCGCACCTGCAAATCCGTACTGTCGCCCTGTAAACACAAAATGGTGTCGTGGCTGGGCAATATTATTTCCGGTATGGGTTCCACGGTTACGGTGTACGCGCGGCTCACGGGCGGGCAGGTGGCCGGCGCGCCCGGCTGGGTAACGGTGATGGTATAGGTGGTGGAGACCGATGGGGTAACGCTTATGGTCAACCCGGGGTTTACGGGTACCAGTCCCGCCGGCGCCCATACATAGTCAAGCCCGCTGGCTATTTCGGCCGATATGGTAACGGCGGTACGCGGGCATACGGTGGTGGCCGCCGTGGCGATGTTGACATACAAAGAGTCGTATATCCAAACGGTATCGCGCGATATAATGGGTGGGTTGGTAACACCTGCGGCCACGGAGTCGGGGTTGTACACGCCGATTATCACGTATTTGGTACCGGTGGGGTTAGCCACGTTCAATGCTTGAATTTCCAAGGTATCTATATCGGTATAGGCGGGTATCACCAAGGTATCGGGTATGTACACGTAATCTACCCCGTTTACGGCGGTACCGCCCCTGAATAGCTTATAGGTCAAGGGTTGGTCCGAATTGCATGAGGAGCGGGCGAAGGCAATTTTTGCGGGTATGCACCCCCGCACGGTATGCGTCACGTCTGCGTTTTGGCCGCCGCCGGTGGAGGGGGTCGTCTTTACGCCCGTAGTGGTCAAGGAGCCGGCTTTGATAAACACACCCGAGTCAAATACGCCATCGGATGCGTCTGCTATGGCAAGTTTCAAATGATAAGTATCGCAAGCCGTTACAATGGCTGTTGCGGTAAAAACTTGGGTCATGCCATTGTAAACAATGGTAGTCGAGGCAGCGGTATTGCTTATGTAATACTGGGTGTATGGCCCATTGCCGAATGTATTCAAGTCGCAAGAACTGCCTGTATATCCGCCGGTACCGTCGTTCACCGTACTGATGCCCACCATGGTGTTGGTAGTGCCGGGTACCAGGGCTATATTCGCATTGCCGGTAATGCCGGGGCCGGAAATGAAAAAGCCGAATACATCGTTAATCGAACAGTTATAGGTAGGGTACTCTTCGGAGCCAAACACATAGTCGAACATCACGGTATCGCCGGCCGGCACAAAATCGAATTGCAGCACGCAGGCATCGTAAGTTGAAAGGCTGCCGCCGGTGTTGCTGTTGACCAAGGTAGTAAGGTCGGCATCGCCGGAAGCACTGTTGGAAGTACTGGCAAACAATGTCGGCGAGCCGTTGGCTCCCGTGCCGCTCGTGCTGGTCTCGGCACGGCCGGAGGTAAGTACTATGCCGCTGTCTATACCCAAGTTGCTGGAAGTAACTTTAAATTTCCCGTTCGCAATCGTGGGGCAAGACAGGGTGGGATTCAGCATCACCACGCCGGGGCCTACCAGCATGGAGGCCAGGGCCTGTGCCGTTTGGTTATCGTCAATCTCTATTTGGCCAAAACCTTCAACGGCCGATACCAGCAGCACAAACGACAACAAGATTCTTTTCATCACCATCATAAAGTATATTTTCTCGACTGATGCAATAGTACAAAATATCAATTTCAATTTCAAATATAGATTTGAAAAACTTTTTTTTATTCGTTAGCTTTGGTAGGGAATGTTCCCTTTACCGTATATTTAACCAAGTACGTCCGTTGGCAAACCCGTAGTGTTTGTTATACTGTACACCGCATTATTTTGTGCAATAAATATCACATAAAGTTAAAGGGGTGATTGCACAAAAGCGTTCAACGCTCCCCATTGTCATGCCGTAGGCATCTAAAAAACACCCTGCATAGATGCCTACGGCATGACAAAGCGGGAATAAAAGGTTTTTCTTGAATCAAAGAAACAACGAAATCCGATTGCACATTTTTACCCGGTGCGAAGCATAAGTGTCTTACATTTGTTGCCGTATTACCACCCCGGCTTGTTTTGCCGGTATTGCAATACCCGTCCGTTCTATGTTTAAAGTTGGATTGAAATATACTATACTGCTGTTGGCCATGTGCCTGTTGGTGTTTGGTGCCCAGGCTTCGCACATGATGGGGGGCGATATTACCTACCGTTGTTTGGGCAACAACGTGTTTGAAATTACCATTACCCTCTACCAGGATTGTTTGTACGGAGAGCCGAAGGCCATAGACGAAGACGACCCGGCCAATTTTTCCATATTCAACAGCCAAGGGGTGTTGATAGATGCCGATAGCGTAGATGCCACAAGTACCGCAATAGTGGACCCCAATTTCAGCAATAGCTGCATCACCAATTATCCCAGTACCTGTATGCGCCGCCAGGTTTTTACATTCAACAGGACTTTGCCGCCCGGCGGCCCCTATTACATAGTGTACGAAAGGTGTTGTAGGAATGCTTCCATAAACAATATCCAAAATCCGGGCAATGTGGGGGTTACTTACTATGCCACCATCCCGGCATTTGCTTCGGGCCAATGCCCCAACAACAGTGCCGTATTCAATAATTTTCCGCCGCAAATAATTTGTGCCAACAACCCTTTCGTGTATGATTTTAGCGCCACGGATATCGACGGCGATTCCTTGTCCTATCAATTATGTGCCGCTTATCCGGGTGGCTCTCCTTCCGAAGCCAAACCCTATGGTGCCGAAATGAACCCGCCGGGGTCGGTTACGGTACCTTATATGCCTCCCTATTCGGCCACTTACCCCATGGCCGGCGCGCCACCCTTGCAAATAAACGCCCAAACCGGCATCATGACCGGTACGCCTACCAACACGGGGAGGTACATAGTTACCGTATGTGTATCCGAATGGAAAAACGGCGTGGTGGTCAATACCCTCTCTCGCGATGTGCAATTCGTCGTGACCAATTGTTCCAAGACGGTAGTGGCCAATATGCCCGAACTCTCTTACGCACCCAATACTTATGCCATAGAATGTGAGGGCTATACGGTACATTTTACCAACCTCAGTACCGGTGGTTTTTCTTACCGTTGGGATTTTGGCACGGGTGCCGGCTCCACCGAGTTTGAACCCACCTATACATTTCCCGATACGGGTACTTACGTGGTTACGCTTTGGGTAAACGAAGGCTCTACCTGCCCCGACAGCATCAGCAGGTTGGTGAAAATATACCCCGTGTTCAAGGCCTATTTTGGTTGGTCGGGAATATTGTGCCCGGACGAACCTATCCAATTCCTCGATTCGTCGGTAGCCACCTACCCGCCGGTAATAAGCTGGCAATGGGATTTTGGCGATGGCGGCACATCGTCTTCGCAAAACCCTGTACATACATTTGCCAAGCCGGGCGGCACCAAGGCTGTGCAATTGATAGCCACCAGCACGCTGGGTTGCAGGGATTCCGTTACCAAACAGTTTCCTTTGGCCGCCTTCGACCCCAATGCGGGCAACGATACCGTTGTGGTGTTGGGTTATCCGTTTTCGCTCAATGGCAGTGGCGCGCAATATTACCAATGGTCGCCGTCCGATTATCTCGACAATCCCAATATAGCCAAGCCCGCTACCGATTTCCCCGATACCGGTTACTACACTTATGTATTGACCGGCACCAGCGAGGAAGGTTGTACGGGTACCGATACCGTCAACATTCGTGTAGTGGCCAAGGAATACATTTTCGTACCCAACGCATTCTCTCCCAATGGCGATGGCCTCAACGATTATTTGCGGCCGCTAATCATCGGTTTTTCCAGGATTAGCAACTTTTACATTTTCAACAGGTTTGGCCAACGTGTTTACGAATCCATCAACCTCAATTACCCTTCGTGGAATGGCACGTACAATGGCCGGACATGCGACGTGGGCGTTTATTATTACGTGATAGATGCCGTTTCGGGCAAAACGGGAGAAAGGGTAGTGCAGAAAGGAGATATTACCTTGTTAAGATAAACGAATGAAAGTATTAGTTACCGGCACCACGTCGGGCTTTGGAAAAGCCATAGCCGAAAAATTTGCCGCCGAACAACATGAAGTATGGATTACGGGCAGGCGCAAGGAACTGTTGGCGGCACTAAGCACAGGCCTTGCGGAAAAATACGGCACACCGGTACGCGCCACAGCGGTAGATGTAAGGGATAAACAAGGCGTTGCCCAATTGGCCGATGCGGTAAAGGCCCGGTGGGCAGGTGTGGATTTATTGGTCAATAACGCCGGCCTGGCCTTGGGCTTATCTGCCATAGACGAAGGCGATACGGAAGATTGGGATGCCATGATAGACACCAACGTAAAGGGCCTGCTCTACGTTACGCGCGCGCTGCTGCCCCTTATGCGGCAGCAAAAAAGTGGGCATATCATCAATATAGGTTCCATTGCGGGCAAGGTGGTGTATCAAAACGGCAACGTGTACTGCGCCACCAAATTTGCGGTAGATGCCCTTACCCAAGCCATGCGCATAGATTTGCTGCCCCACAACATAAAAGTAACCGCCATAAACCCCGGCATGGCCGAAACCGAATTTTCGCTGGTGCGCTTCAAGGGCGATGCCGGCAAGGCAAGCAATACCTATGCGGGTTTCGATGCCTTGACTGCGGAAGACATAGCCCAAGCCGCTTTTTATTGCGCCACCTTGCCCGCCCATGTATGTATCAACGACATGACCATAACCTGCACCCAGCAAGCCAATAGCGTTTATAAAGTTGCCAAGTAAAAAGGTGGGCGTTTTTTGCCCACCTTTTTTTGCCATGATTACTTCGCGCTGCCCTTGGGCGTGGCCGCCGCCGAGCGGAACAGCATTATGTCGCGGTCGAAGAGGTAGATGCCGCTTTTGTCGTCGCCTACCAGTTCCAGTTTGTCGTTCAGGGTGCGTGCCAGCCGTTCTTCCTCTATTTGTTCGGATACGTACCATTGCAAAAAGTTGTGCGTGGCGAAATCGCGTTCCTGCAAGGCCAGTTCCACTATCTCGTTGATGCTCTCCGAAACTTTTATTTCGTGTTTCAACAGTTCTTCAAAAACCCTTTTCAACGATTGGAAAGTAATGGCGGGCTGGGGCAAGGCCGGCACCACCGCAAAGCCGCCACGCTCGTTGACGAACCTGATGAGCTTGAGCATGTGTACCCTTTCCTCGTCCGA
This sequence comes from Edaphocola sp., assembly GCA_047605615.1. Classification (GTDB taxonomy): domain Bacteria; phylum Bacteroidota; class Bacteroidia; order Chitinophagales; family Chitinophagaceae; genus Taibaiella. Next base: position 7,660 of record JASGFI010000108.1, read on the forward strand.
TTGGGTATAGAAAAAATCGGTAATGCCGTCCAAGCCGGGTTGTATTTCGGCCCAAGAGGCCATGGCCAAATAAGCTTGCGACGATTCGGCCTCCATGGCCACCTGGCGGTTAAGCGCTTCTTGTATGTTCTTTGAAAGCATATTGTTGGGATGTTGATTTTAGATGTTAGATGTTAGATGTTAGATGTTAGATTTTAGACATTAGGTGTTAGACGTTAGATATTGTATATTAACTATGTGACATATATTGTATCATCAAAATTTGAACCTTAAACTTTAAACCTCTTTAAACCCTTGAATAATCATTTGAAGCGCAAGGTAAGTAACCACTATGGCAAAGCCAATTCTTAGCCATTTTACATTTGCCTTTACCATAATTTTGGCGCCGAACATGGCACCTGCCAGCACGCCCAGCATGACCGGGGCCGCAATGCCCGCCACTATGTAGCCGCGCTGGAAATAAATAACCGCACTGGCCGCTGCCGTTACGCCTATCATGAAATTGCTGGTGGTGGTGGAAACCTTGAAGGGCACCCGCATGATGTTGTCCATGGCCAATACCTTCAATGCGCCGGAGCCGATGCCCAGCAACCCCGACATGATGCCGGCGAACAGCATCATGAACCAACCGCCCAAAACATGCGTCACGCTGTACCTTTCCTCGCCTTGCCCGGTAGGGTAGCTGCCGTTTAGGTTGAAATATCTTGCCCATTTACCCGCACCGTCCGAAACGATGATTTCCGTTTTTTTTCTTGTGGACATATATGCCGAAAACAGCAGCAAACAGCCAAAAATGATGCCCAGTATGTTTTTGGGAACCAAATCGGTCAGGAACCCACCGGCTACTACCGCACCCAATGTAGTGGCCACTTCGAGGAACATGCCTATGCGCATATTGGTAATGCCTTCCCTCACGTAAGCCGCCGCTGCACCCGACGAGGTAGCTATTACCGACACCAGCGAGGCGCCAATGGCATAATGCAAATCCACCCCAAGCACCAGGGTAAGCAAGGGAATGACTATAACGCCGCCGCCCAAGCCCGTAAGCGCGCCCAACAGCCCGGCGGCTATGGAACCGAGAAAAGTAATGATGGTGAAAACTGTTACCGAAAACTCCATGCGCAGCGAAGATACATTTATTGTCGTGCTTAACGTCGGCCTGCGGGCAAAAATGTATCAGGGCACGGGGTCGTAGCCGTGGCCGCCAAAGGGGTTGCAAGACAATATGCGCTTCAATGCCAGCCAGCCGCCCTTCAGCGCGCCGTGTTTTTCGATGGCCTCCGCGGCATATTGCGAGCAGGTGGGGGCGTAGCGGCATTGCGCGCCCAGCCAAGGCGACACGAACCGCTGGTACAGCCTAATAGGGAAAATCAAAATTTTTTTAACCATGGCCGGGTGGGGCAACCAAGCGTTTTGACAATTGGTAGAGGCACTTATTGACCGATGTTTGCGCATCTTCAAAGGTGCAAACATCGTTGTAGGTATAGATAAGGAACACCTGCAATTGTTGGCCCGCGGGTACTTGGGCGTACAAATCGTGTTTTTGGTGGCGCCAGGCTTCGCGCAGCAAGCGGCGTACACGGTTGCGTTGCACGGCTTTTTTCAATCTTTTTTTGGGAATGGAAAAACCCACACGCACCGGCGAACCTGCCGCGGTATTTCCGGCGGCAGCCAACAGGTACACCACCCTCAGGCGCAAAACGGAAAACGCCTCCCCTCGTTGGAAAAGCGTTTCAATCTGTTTACGCAATTTCAGCCGTTCGGCGGCTTTCAGCGTGTACCGTTCGTATATGCGCGGTCGGTGCATTTCCATAAACGGGAATAAGCGGCTACAAAATGGCTTATTTCAGGCGCAGTTCGTCGGAAACAGTCAATTTTTTGCGGCCTTTTTTTCGGCGGGCAGCCAATACTTTACGTCCGTTGGCAGATTCCATGCGCTTGCGGAAACCATGTACCGATTTACGGCGACGACGTGAGGGTTGATAAGTACGTTTCATAATATAATGTTGAACAATTTATTTACAATAGAAACATCAGCCCTACGCGGACGACATTTTTCAAAAGGACTGCAAAGGTATGGGTATTTTCCGGCAAAACAAAAAAAGTATTAAAACAATAGTTTTTTAATTTGGCAACGGCATATCTGCAATTTTGTCACTTTGGTTTGTGTCTTTTCCATGGTTCTTTGATTTTGGACAGACAGTATGTAAAGCCCGCTGCTTAGGGAATTGGGGAGTTGAATGTCTATTTTGTTCAATCCTTTGTTTATGTATTTTGCTTCCGACAACATTGCTTTCCCTGAAAATTGCTAAATGTAAGAGCCTGTTTAAAAAAATAAATAAAAGAGCACCAGTTTGTCTATTAGTACATTT
>JASGFI010000109.1:0-10025 GCA_047605615.1 Edaphocola sp.
ACCCACACAGGAAGAAGTTTCAGGAGAATTTGTTAATTTTTGTCATGTAGTGAAGGGAAAGGAACTAAAAAAACACCCTGCATAGACCCTTACAGGGTGGCAAAGCGGGAATGAAAAGAGCATTGCAGCACTCCTGCTTGTCATGCTGAAAGCATCTAAAAAAGCACCCCCCTGTTAAGACCCTTGCCCTCCAAACGGTTTGGGGGATACGGCAGGGTGACAAAGCGGGAACAAAAAGATTTTTCTTGAATGTCGCACAATGACAATGGGCCAACGAAATCCGATTGTACATTTTTACCCGGTGCGAAGCATAAAATGAAATTGTAGATAGTCCAATATGGAATTGCCCATATAAACGATTGGCAATTTTGCCAACTCTTTAAAAGCCGGAAAAGTTGCCAAAAACTATAACAGATTAGCGGCATCGCGAAACACAACCGCCCTACCGCTTCCTATTTTTCAAATTTTCCAAAAGAATGGACTTGAACTCCCCCTCTGCCTTGTACATGGCGGCCAACTGTTCGGGCGTGATGATGGCCAGGAAACGATTTTTGTAGGCACCTTTTATGGTTACTATTTGTTGTTCCAATTTTTGCCTTTGTTCCACGGAAAAATCTTTGTTGGGATTCCTGTCCAGCTCCCTTATGGCGCGCCTGTATTGGAACAATTCGCCGGAGTATTGGTCGTAAAGGGGCACGAACTTTTGCATTTGCGCCGGGGCCAATTTCATTTGCCCGGTTACGTAGTCTATTTTCAACTTACGTATCTCCGGGTCGCCCCCCGACCTGCGCGGTTGGGCAAAAGCAAAATGGGCACTGCCGACAATCAATAAAAACAATAAAGACAATCTCTGTAACATGTAGGGATTTTTTCTTTAAAAGAAATTTGGGGCTACCAAACTTCCGCATCAAGGTATTTTTCTATGTCGTTGTTCGACAGTTGGTTTACTTTGGTTTGCACTTTCACGGCACTGGCATTCACGTAATTGGCACCTATCGAGTTTACGTCGGCTTCGTCCATGTTGTTGCTTAGCCATGCCTTTATTTGCGCCTCGGGAATAGCGGCCAACGAACGTTCCAAATCGACCCCGGTATTGTCGGTGGGCATGCCCAAGTATTGCCAACCACCGAAACAAAATATGGCCAATACCGCCGCCGCCGCCGCCCAACGCGCCCATTTAAGACTGCGTACGGCCGGATGTTCCTTGACCTTTGTTGTACCGACACTGCTTGCGGCTTTGCCAAATTTGGGAATCCTGAAATGCTCCCAATAAGCGGCGGGAACGGCCAAGGGTTCGGGAAGACCTTTCAAATCGGCCACGAGCGGCGACAGCATCGCCAACTCTTCGGCAACGGGAACTTCCCCTTGCAACCTGTCAAGTACCGAAGACGACAGTTGTTCAAAATAACCACTGGGCACCTCGAAAGGGTTGTCTTTGGGCAACTTCCGGGCAAGCGCGCCGCTGTTCTTAATCTCTGAAAGAACATGGGCGGCTACGCTGTCGAAATAGGTATCGGGTACATCGTACACCTCTTTCATCTCCAAATCCAAGGTGGGTTCGGGGGCTTCGGCGGCCTTTACGGCTTGTAAGATGACCGAAGGCAATTGTTGGAAATACCCTTCCGGCACGTGATATATATCAACGGCGGTGCATTGCGCCACCTTGGAGCTTATGCTTCCCAATTCCGCTTTTATATTATCACTTCTTTTCATAACGCCAATTTGACTTTTTCATGTTGCCTAAAGTTTAATCTTCCTTTAAAAACTCTTCAACTTTCTTCACCGCATGGTGGTAAGAGGCTTTCAGGGCACCGGTAGATGTTTCCAGTACTTTGGACATTTGTTCGTAGGGCATCTCGTCATAGTACCGCAACAAAAAAACTGTCCGCTGTTTGTGGGGCAGGCTCTGGATGGCTTGTTGCAAGCGCCATTCCAGCTTGTTGGCATCGAAACCTTTTTCGGCATGCAGCTTGTTGGCCAGCCCCGTTTCGTGGTCGGACAAGGATAGGCTCGAACGGCGTTTTTCCCTTTCTATGAAGGTCAATGCTTCGTTGGTGGCTATCCTGTACAGCCAGGTATAAAGGTTGGCCTCTTCCCTAAAATTGTCGAGATAATTCCATACTTTAATCAAAACATTTTGCAACACGTCGTTGGCGTCGTCGTGGCTCACCACCAAACGCCTTATGTGCCAGTACAATTTTTCCTGGTACTTTTTGATGATTTTCGTAAATGCCTGTTCGCGGGTGGCTTCCTCCCTAAAGGCGGCCAACAGCTCCCTGTCATCATTGGGCAACAGAGGTTGCGTCATAGTATGCGTAGTTAGGGCGGTAAAAATAGTGAATTGAATTTAAATTACGTTTTGTTGCCGGCAAACAAAAGCAAGTTCGGGCTACTGTGTTTACTTTTGCCGCATGACACGAAAGGAATTTCCCAAAATAGTATTCATGGGAACACCCGAATTTGCCGTAGCCAGCTTGCGGGCATTGGTGGTAAACGGATACCATCTGGCGGCAGTAGTTACCGCACCCGACAAGCCCGCCGGCCGTGGTATGCAGCTAAAAGCATCGGCAGTAAAGGAATATGCCTTGGCCGCCGGATTGCCTGTTTTGCAACCGGAAAAATTAAAAGACCCGGCTTTCGTGGAACAATTGAAAGAACTGAACGCGGATTTGCAAATAGTGGTAGCCTTCAGGATGCTGCCCGAAATAGTGTGGAACATGCCGCCCATGGGTACGGTAAACGTCCATGCCTCGCTGCTGCCGCAATTCAGGGGTGCCGCACCCATAAACAGGGCCATCATGAACGGCGCTGCCGAAACCGGCGTTACCACCTTTAGGCTAAAACATGAAATAGATACCGGCAACATTTTGTTGCAAGAAAAAACAACCATTGCGCCGGAAGACGATGCCGGGAGCTTGTACCAAAGATTGATGGGCATGGGCGCGGCATTGTTGCTCCAAACCATAGACGGATTGGCCAATGGCAGCATAACGGAACGGCCGCAGGCCAATGTGGGAAGCGAGCTGGCACACGCCCCCAAGATATTCAAGGAAGACTGCCAAATAGATTGGCAAAAAACAGCCAAGGAGGCATGGAACCAAGTAAGGGGCCTATCGCCCTACCCTGCCGCATTTACCTCGCTGGAAGGCAAACAATTGAAAATTTTCAAGGCGGCAATAGGACAGGAATGTGGCGAAACCGCGCCCGGCACCGTTTATACCGATGGCAAAAGCATTTTACGGTTTGCCTGTTCGGATTTTTGGCTGGCAGCAACCGACATACAATACGAAGGGAAAAAGCGCATGGCCACCACGGACTTTTTACGCGGTTTCCGCTTGCAAAAAACCATTGGCTAAGGCTGTTTGAAACGTTCGTCGTTCACGAAAGTTTCGTCGTTCAGGGTGTTCAAAAATTCTTTCAGATTGGACTTTTCCGTGTCGGTCAGGGTGATGCCATTGGTGAGCAGCGTATCCAAATTGGGTGTTTGGTGTATGCCGTTGGTATAATGCTCCAGCACCAAGTCGATAGTGGCGAACCGGCCATCGTGCATAAAGGGGGCGGTATATTTAAGGTTGCGCAGGCTGGGTACTTTGAAGCGGTAGTAATTGCTCAAGTCGTCGGGGGTTATGCGCCCTCGGCCACTGTCTATGTATCCATCGGAATTGTTGACCAGTTCCAATCCATTGTTCCGGTAGCTGAAATCGCTGAACAGGGGTTCGGCGTGGCAAGCAGCACATTTGTCCCTATACACTTGCAGCCCCGCTTCCTCGGCATCGGTAAACTCGCCACCGGCTTCGTTGCGCACATACTTGTCGTATTTGGAATTGGCAGAAACCAATACCCCCATGAACTGCGCCAATGCCTTGCCCAAGCGTTGGGTAGTTATTTCTTCGGTGCCAAAAGCTGCCTTGAACATGGCGGGATACGCCGTGTCGGCCTGTAATTTGTCCAGCACGTTTTGCAGCGTTTCGGCCATTTCCACCGGGTTCTGAATGGGGTTGAAGGGTTGCACTTCGATGTGGTTTACGCCACCGTCCCAAAAGAAACCGCTATGCCAGTTGAGGTTGAACAATGCGGGCGAATTGCGTATGCCGAGCGAATCGCCCACACCGTGGCTAATGTCGTGGTCCAATTGCGAGAATGCGTAAAACGGTTGGTGGCAGCTACCGCAGGAAATAGTATTGTCGAGCGATAGTTTCGTTTCAAAAAACAACTTCCTTCCCAATACGAAACCCGCTTGGGTCAAGGCATTGTCTTCAAAGTTATAGACCGGATGCGGCCAGCCTTCGGGTATGTCGAAAGCCACCGAATCTTCATCGTCAACCGATTGGTCTTTTTTGCAGCTGAAAACAGCTACGGCAACCATCAACAAACCCACACCTAAAACCACGGTTATTTTTCGCACGCCAAAATATTAATTGCTACAAATTACTGAACCCTAATTGCTTACACTTTTTACCGACAGCATGGAAGCATAGTTTTGCGAAATGATGAAAGCCTTGAGGCCACCGGCCGTAACCTGGCTCATTTCGGTAAAGTCTATTGTGTTGGTACCCTCGAACCATTTCAACACATCAGATTTGATGGCCAGCGAAGAGGTGGTGCTGTCGCCAATGGTTAAATTGGAGGGCAAGGTGAGCGTAACATCTTGCAACACACTATATTCGCCGCTGTAACCACCGGTATGGAAAGAAATCCGCTTACTGGTCACGGCCGATGTGGAGCCTTCCAACTTGGCCATGATATAGCCCGAGTTCCAATCCCAAAACATGCCATAAAGCACATCGAGCGCACCCGTTTGGGCACCGGAGGTGTTGCGGGTAGAATCGACACCTATCAAAAGGTTTATTTTGTCGTATTCGCCTGCCGGAACCGAGCCGAGGGTAAACTGCCAAGAAGTCTTATCGGACTGGTCTATCAGGTGGTAACTTTCGGGTTCGGCATAAACCACCTCGTCGCCTTTCAACAACTTGATGTTGGAGATATAATACTTGTACGTGCTAACGTTAAATGCCTGCCCCGCGGCATTGGCATACAGGAAATCGGTAGTGGAGGAGGACAGTTGCAAGGTGCTGTCGCCCGCACAATTTTCAAACGACACGTTCACGCTTCCGGTTGCCGTAGAGGGTACTCCCTCATTATTCTTTTTGCAACCTACAACCGCCAAAAAAGACATCAATATGAATGTCGAACATTTTTTTTTCATAAACCAACGGAATGTTTAAACTCTATACGAGTGCGTAAATTTACGCTTTTTTCAATAAATAAAAACCCCGCCCGTACCGTCGCTCTTTTTGAAACCCCTGTACATGCCCGCCGAATTAAACGGAAGCGACACATTTCCCTTGCTATCTATGGCTATCAGCCCGCCCTCGCCGTTTATGTTTACCAAATCCACCATTACCGTTTGGTTGCAGGCTTCTTCCAGGCTCAAACCCTTGTAATACATAAGGCAATGCACTTGGTGCGCCACCACCTGCCTTATGAACAATTCGCCGTGGCCGGTGCAGCTTACCGCACAGGTTTGGTTGTTGGCATAGGTGCCCGCGCCTATAATGGGCGTATCGCCCACCCTTCCGTATTGTTTGTTGGTCATGCCGCCGGTGCTGGTGGCCGCGGCCAAATTTCCCTTTGCATCAAGGGCTACCGCACCCACGGTACTGAATTTCTTGTCGCCGGCCGCGCTATGGTCCAGCCTTATGCTGCCTTCGGCCAATGCCTCTTTATATTGCCCATGCCTAAATTCGTCGAAAAAATAGGCATCGTCCTCGAAGGCCAACCCTTGGTTGCGGGCAAACATTTCCGCACCCTTTCCACTAAGCATTACATGCTCCGAAACTTCCATGACGGACTTGGCCAGCAACACCGGATTTTTAACGCCGCCAACACCCGCTGCGGCACCGGCGTTCCTGTCGGCACCGTCCATGATGGAAGCATCCATTTCGTGGCCGCCTTCGTGGTTGAAAACAGAACCCTTTCCGGCATTGAACAAAGGATTGTCTTCAAGGCACACCACCGCCGCCACAACGGCATCCACGGCCGATTTGCCCTGTTCCAACACGCTGTAACCGGCTTCGAGTGCCGTTTGCAACGCCTGTTCATATTTTTTTTGCTTTTCGGCATCCATCAAATGGCGGGCTATGGTACCGGCCCCGCCGTGTATGGCTATTGCAAACATCTCGATGTAACATTTAACTGCCCGCAAAAGTACGGAATAGCGGCCAGCAAGGCATTGGCAATTACGTAAAATCGCCTTTATTTTGCAGCGATGAACATCATACATTTGGTAGTAGGCAACGCCACCGCACAACCTTTATTGACCGCAAACGAACTTGGCGACGGACTGGAGGGCGAAGTGGTGGTACTGAAAGACATTTTACACGTAGGCCCCTTGAAAACCGGGGGCAGCAACTTTAGCGAAGGCCGCGGCCATTTCTGGGCAGCCGTGCGGGGCGAAAATGCCAAGCCCGCGGAAGTGGACGATTTGGAAAGGCTCATGGCCATTTCCAGCAGGCTTTCCAACGATGAATCTTTGGCGATATGGTTCTGGATGGCGCCCACGCCCGCCGATGTTTGCGCCTATTTTTGGCTCTTGCACTTTTTGAAAAAACACCAAGGCCGTTTTTCGGTCATCAACATCAACGGCCTGCCTTTTCTGGACGAACAGGGAAAATTGTTTTACCCGGAAAGCATAGGCCATTTGCCGGTAAAGGGCGTGATAAAAGCCAAAAAACTGGCACGGGCCACCACCCAATCGGAATGGGAAACCGATGCGGACGAATGGCCCCGTTTGTTGGCCGAAAATGGCGGCATAAGGGTATTCAAGGGCGGCAAGAAATTGGAAAGCCACCCCATTTCTTTTTACGACGAAACGCTGCTGGGCTTATGCAGCGGCTCCTGGCAAAAAACATCGAAAATAATATCGACCGCTATCGGTAAAAATAAAATACCCACCGGCGATACCTTTTTGCAATGGCGGCTTAGGGAAATGGCCGGCGCAGGCTTGCTGGAACTGAACAAGGCCGACGTGCGGCTGGCGGGAAGCAACGCACAAGGCAGCTATGCGGAAAGCGGCCCGATTTCGCCAGGCAACGAAGCCATCGGAAATTTATAGCTTGTTCAAAACTATACTTCACGCCGCATAAAAATGTGCCATGAAAGCCTTTTTGTCTTAGCCGGGTGCGTTTAAGGTTGTCGCTGTTCGTCATTGCACAAAACTATCCGGTGTGCGGTATATTTGGTCAATGCCCCAGAAGGGTCAAGGAACAATGCAATTGAATGTCATTTCGTAAAATGCCGTAAACAAATCGCGGCCATCAATTTTCCTTCCTCATCACTACCAACACCCACTCGCCACCGTCGAGCGGCAAATAGCCATATTCGTAACAAAAATAATATACCTGCCCTTTTTGGTTTTGGTATTGGTGCGTATGGTATTTGAAATTAAAGCCTTCTTGCAATAGTTTTTCGCGCTGCATTTTCTTCATTCCATCGGTGGCAGACAATTGGATTCCCAAAATGCGCCTGTTTTTTCGCAGCGCATTGTTTACGTTCCTGACAAAATTTGTCTGTTCGCTGTTTTGTTGGTTATTGAAATTGTTGCGACAGGCATCGTCACAAAATTTTTTGTCTATGCGCCCCTTGATAGCCCTACCGCAGTTAAGGCATTGTTTTACAGTAGTTTCCATAATTATTTCAATAAATTAACCGACAACAAACGACTACATCCGCTCATAAATGCTTAAAAACCGACTACCAGCTTTCGGCCACGGCATCTTTGCACCATCAACGGTTATCGCGACAACCACAACAACAAATTTAAACAATTATTTTTTTCATTATCTTAAAAAATCAGCGACATGAGCACATTAAGAAACAGGGTACAACTGATTGGGCATTTGGGCGCGGCCCCCGAATTGAAAACATTCGAAAATGGCGGCAAGGTAGCCAACCTACGCATGGCAACTACCGAAAGCTACCGCAACCAACAAGGCGAATGGAAAGAAGAAACCACTTGGCACAACGTAACTGCATGGGACGCAATTGCAGACCGGGCCATGAAATACCTGCAAAAAGGCAGTTTCGTAATGGTTGAAGGCAAATTGAGCAACCGCTCTTATGTGGACGCGGCCGGGGTGAAGAAATTCTATACCGAGGTGCGGGCCGCAAACTTTCTTATGTTGGACAAAAAGCGCGAAGACGGCGCGATGGCAACAACCAACGATGCGGCTTACCAACCCGCGGAAGAAGACGACGGCGGGCTGCCTTTTTAATCAAAACTTAGAGCCAGGTTCCCACTTTGCCAACTTTTCAAAAAGTTGGCAAAGTGGGTAAAGGCTCCACCAAACCCAACAGCGCAATACCTACTTTTGCAATGTTACGTGTATCGAGCCGATAGCTCATTCCATTCCGGGCTTTGCGAGGGAGCGGATTTTTAGCACTACCTTTGATACGAAGCACGAATGTTCAAATTTACGAAAAAGTTTCATGCGAAGCACTTCGCCCGCTCTCTTGCAAAACCCTTGTTATCGGTAGTGGCAATTATTCGGTCGTTGGTCGTGCGTTGGATTGGTGGCTCTTTTGCATTTTTTGTTTGGCTTTGTGCGGTTGGAAAAATGCAAATGTGCCACCAACTACGAAGTAATCACGAATACCAATGAAAAACAATAAAAACTAAAATGAGTAAAAGCGTTGGCTGTTTTATGCCATTAGTTCGTTGATTTTAGTTTGCCATTCGTCCTCAAATACTACTTGAAATTGGAAGTCGTGGTCGGGAAATTCGTCAAACAATTCTTCCCAAGCCTTTTTTGCTCCCAATTCGTTACACAATGCAAATACGTCTTGTTTATATTTCGTGTCCTCGTTTTTCAAGTGAATACCTTTGGTTTCCAAAACATAAACCGTTCCGTAATCGTCTTTGCTTTCGTGTTTGTCGGCAAGAAGAAAGTCAGGATAAATTTTGTTACGTTTCCAACCTTGAATGTGATAATCTTGTCGGCTCATATTGCGATACCACCACAATAGTTTTTCCTGTTCGTCAAGATAAATAGCAACCGACTTTTCGAGGTCATTGATATTTTCTTCGGGAACATAATCAAACAAGGATTTTTGAATTGGCGTATTGTCGTTACGAACTAATTGTTTGTTACTTTTTACTTTTATTCTTGACGGCAATACAAAATCGCCTTTGTTTTCAATCAAGAAAAAACAAAGTTTTTTAGTATCAACCATTTTTCTGAAAACCTGTTCAGATAGGCGATTACGCTCTTTGTCCAAAACCTTTTTCAGTTCTTCTATAATGAAAACAAAATTGGTAGCAACCCTTTCACGGTCGTATTTCGTTTGCAGTAAATCAATTGCTTTTTTGCCAATTTGGAAACAATACCAAGGATTAGGAACTATTTCAGTTATCTGTCTTGTTAGAAAAACTTCGTCTATTTCTAATGTTCCTGTTTTTTCTGCTCTGCCTGTTTCCCTTAGCAATTCTTGTTCTTCGTTGCTCAAACCCAAAACAATTTCTTGTTCTTTGCTCAACTTGTTTTGTAAGGAAAGATTTTGAATTTCATCAATGTTGATGTCTTCCCAATCAATTTCACTTAAAATATCAACTTCAAAATTCAGATTTCTCCAACTTTCTGTTTCTTGTACAACGAATTTTGGCAAATATATTTTTCCCTCAAACTTTTTAAAGCCCGAACGATACTGCATTTCACGCTCTTTTAAACCTCCTGTATCTGTTCCTGCTTCATCGCTTACAATTCTTCCTGCAATATCGCCTAATCCTTCATCTTCTAATCCTTTTTTAATATCGCTTACCAACGATTTTGCATTTTGTCGGAATGTAAAAACATAACATTCGTCCAAATCCTGTATTTTGGTTTTTCGTGCAAACGGCTGTCTTAAAATACGACCAACTAATTGCGTAATTCCTGTTGCAGAGCTTGGGTTTGTAAGAACGGTAAGCACATAAGCAAACGAACAATCCCAACCCTCTTGCAAGGCTTGTTTAGTAATGATGTATCGAA
>JASGFI010000110.1:0-9993 GCA_047605615.1 Edaphocola sp.
TACAAATAATTTATTGGCAATCCAATTAATTGTATTTTTTGTCGTGTACTAAAATAAAAAAGTTTCAATTATAATGGAAGTGTTTTTTCGATGGTTTGGCAAAAGTGTGAAGGGTGCCGTTGCTAAATAAATCCAAGATGTTATTTTACTTTCCGTCATGGCTGTTTTGATTTTATTTTACAGCTGCCCCGAATCCCTCGTCAATCATCCATTTTCCACGCAAACGGAAAGCCGGAATGGTTTGTCGTTTGGCTTTGTTGGCGGCAACATTTCCTTTTGCGGCGTTTTGTTTTGCCCAAACCGAAAGCGGAATTATTTTTTTTGCTGTGAGCATTGCAATACGTTTGTGCAATGCTTCTTGCAGCAGCAAAGCCAAAAGTTGGCTGAAGCCGTTGTAATTCATTGTTGCGGGATAGCCCGTAAAAAGCGGATAATATTCGGTGTGTTTGCTTTTGTTTTGGATGATGACAGGAGGCAAACCCGATTGCATTAATTGCAGGTTGATTAAAATTCTGCCCATTCTGCCGTTGCCGTCCAAGAAAGGATGAATGGTTTCAAACTCGGCGTGAAAATGAGCGATTTTATCCAAGAAATAAAGCCCTATTTTATTGTTGTAAATGTCGGTTAGTTCATGCATCAAGCTCTTGACAAACATTGGGTTAGCCCCCAAATGATTGCCTACCCGAACCCATTCTTTTCCGCTTCTGAAACGCCCTGCAATACTGTTGTCAATATTGGTAAGCAGCGTTTTGTGCAATTCCAAAATGAATTTTACCGTAAGTTTTCGGTGGGGATTTTCCAAAATTTGCTCCGTAATTGCTGCCAGGTTTTTGGCTTCAAACACTTCTCTTACGTTTACTTTTCTGCCAAGTTCGCTTCCTGCAAGGATTTTCTCGGTGTCTTCCAGCGTCAGCGTGGAGTTTTCAATAGCATTGGAGTTGTACACCATTTCGGGAATTTCGGACAGCGTGATTTCTTTCAAAAGCGTTTCGTTTTCCTTTGAAAGTTCGGTGTATTGCTTTTGCAAAAAAACTATTTTATCTCGTATCGGTTGCTGTATCACGTTACAAATCTACTAAAAACACCGTGAAAGTTATTAAAATTAAATGGTTTTTCACGGTTTTTTTTCAACATGTTCCTTATGCTCCCTGCGTCATTTTTCTATGTTCAATTATGGATGTCGGCATACGTTTTAAACCAATACCAGATTTTTATCGGCACGTACATTTATACGAAAGTGTCATTTATAATAGACCAATCATTACTGTTTGTCAATTCATTTTTTGTCCCCCGCCCCACCGATGATGGTGCGCTGAGTGATGATGGGAGTAAAAATATTTTTGGTCTATTTTGTAATTCACTTTCGTATTAGCCATCCAAAGAAAGCATCAACGAACCGTCCACACGTTGTTGCTGCGGTCTATATCGGCCATGCGCTGGCTTTCGTCTGCTTCTATGCTGTGCACCTGGCCTGGCCGGTTCTTGAGCGTGAGGATGTAGGTGGGGTTGGTGTATTGCCAAGTGGGTGCTACCTGCACGCCATTGTCAACGCTTGCGGATTTAAGGGTAAGGTCCAGGGGGATGTAATACCGGGTCTTGCGGCCTTTAGTGTCTGTCACGGTTATGTTCAAGGGCATGGGCATGGCACCTATGCGCCTCAGAACCACACGCTGCGCGCCGCCTTGGGCAAACACGCTGTCGATGGCATAGTCTATGTGCTTGGTGGTGGCTATCCAGTATTCGTAATACCAATCAAGCTCCATGCCGCTTTGCTGTTCGGCTACGCGCATAAAGTCGCCCGGGTGCGGGTGCTTCAGTTTCCATTGGTCGTAGTAGGCCAATAGTATCCTGTCGCACAGGCTGTCGCCCACTATGTAGCCCAATTGATTGAGGAATATAGCACCTTTGGAATATACCGAAGTGCCGTATGCGCGGTTGGTTTCGTAATGGTCGGCATGGGTAGTAAGGGGTTCTTCCAAGCCCATTTTCACCAAGGCAAAATAAGATTGGTATTCGCCATAAAGCATCAATGGTTTGCGGTTCAGCATGGAGTCGTAGCGAGCCAGCAAAGCGGGATTGTCGCCCAGTGTTTTCCGTTCTATCCGGCGTTGGTAATAATCGCTTACACGTGTGGAGGCATATTCGGTAAAGCCTTCGTCCATCCAGGGATATTTGCCTTCGTTGGTGGCCAGCATCATTTGGTACCAGCTATGCATCCATTCGTGGAAAACGGTACCGAGGCCACTGCTTTGTATCAAAGTAGCCATGGGGTACTCCATGCCGCCATCGCCGCCGTGTATGAAGGAATATTGCGGATAAAGGTATTTTCCAAATGTCTTTTCCATGAAGGGCAGCACCTGCGGCGCCACGTCGGCCAACAGTTGCCAGCCGGCCTCGTAGGCAGCATCGGCGGGTTTGTATTTGTAAATGGTGTGCAGCTTGGTGCCATTGGCGGCAGTGCGCACCAAATGGTTATAGGCGGTATCGGCGGCCCATACAAAATCGTGTACATTCTCGGCCTTGAAATGCCAGGTGCGGGCATTGGCCGGGATGCTTTTGAGCGGTGTGCCCGGCAGGTCGTAGCCCCAGCCTATATCTTCGGCATTTTGCAATACGCCGGTGCCTCCCAGTTTGTATCGTTTGTCCAATTTTATGGTAACATCGTAATTGCCCCATACGCCGTAAAATTCGCGGGCCACATAAGGTGTGGGCTGCCAGCCGTCGCGGTCGTATGCGCATATTTTTGGGTACCATTGGCTCATGCTGTATTGTACGCCCGTATTGGGGTTGTCGCGCCCCGACCTGCGTATTTGCAGGGGTACCCGGGCTTGGAATTTAGTATTGACAAAGATGCTGCTATGGGGCAATACGGGTTCATCGAGCTGTACTTCCAGTATGGTGCCGTCGAAACGGATTACGGTTTTCTGCAAGCGGTCGTGTACATATACCCGCTGCAAGGTCATGTCGCCTTGTTCCGTGGGCAATAGTTTGGCTATGCGGTCTGCTACGCGCCCGTCCCAGTCGGGGCGGCCATTGATACTGTCGCGGCCGTGGCGGCGGCTGCCTTCGTCCATGAGGCTGCCGGGCTTGAAGGCATTCCAATACAAGTGGAAGTAAAGGTGGCGTAGGGTATCGGGCGAGTTATTGGTGTAGCGTATCAACTGCGTACCGGCAAAGGTATTGTTGGCCACGTTCATGTCTATGCTCATCTTGTAATCTATGGCTTGCTGCCAATAGCAATGGGGGGCTTGGGCGGCAGCCATTTTACCAAGGCACAAAACGGCAACCATCGAAAGGGCAATCGGGCATTTGTTCATGGCTCAAATATAGTGCGGTAATGAAATTTCAATGGCTTTTTTGTTGTAATCCCGGAAGTAACGTGAAATAGAACAGGTTCTCCGATTGGGGGAACCACCGATAACCGGCCAATATCCTGGTGGCTTGCGGGCCATGCCGCAAAAATAGCCACCAACAAAAATTGGTGGCTATGGTATGGTGTGCATCATCAGGTCAACTAAATTACTTAGTTGTGCGCCGCTTTATATTTTTTAACGGCCTCGGTCAATTTTGGCACTACCTCAAACAAATCGCCCACCACGCCGTAGTCGGCTGCCTTGAAGAAAGGTGCTTCGGGGTCTTTGTTGATGACTACTATGGTCTTGGAACTGTTTACGCCTGCCAAATGCTGTATGGCACCCGAAATACCTACGGCTACATATAGGTTGGGGCGTATGGTGCCGCCGGTTTGGCCTACGTGTTCGTGGTGCGGCCGCCAATGGGCATCGGCCACGGGGCGGCTACACGCCAACGACGCCCCCAAGCTTGAAGCCAAATCTTCAACAACGCCCCAATTTTCGGGACCTTTAAGCCCCCGGCCACCCGACACTACCAATTCGGCTTCGGCAAGCGGCACTTCGCCTTTCACCACCTCTTCCGATACTTTTTTGATACCGAAATCGGCATCGGAAAGGCCGGTATCCAGGCTTTCCACGGCTGCGGCATTTTCCGTTTTTACCAAGCCAAATGTATTGGGCACCAGCGTAATCACTTTTATATCCGAAGTTATTTTCACGAAGGCAAAAGCCTTGCCGGAAAACACCGTTTTCTTTACCACAAAACCGCTGTCGGTGGCGGGATGATCCACTGCACCACTTACCAATCCGGCATTGAGCAGTGCCGCCACGTAACCGGCTACCGATTTGCCGCTTACGTCATAAGGGGCTACTATCACCTTGGTGCCCGCTTGCGTGGCCGCGGCTTTCAGCACTTTGGCATAAGTCTTGGTGTTGAAAACATCCAAGCGCGCATCGGCGGCGTGTAATACCTTGGTGGCGCCATATTGACCCAAAAGTGCCAATTGGTCGGCGGGTACGGTGCCCAGTGCCACGGCCACCACGTCGCCGCCACCTATGCGTTTGGCGGTTTCGGCAGCATAGTTTACTGTTTCCAGGGCTTTCTTCTTGAAGATACCTTGCGTATGTTCTACAAATACTAATACGGACATTGTTTGTGTTGGGGTTGTATTGTGAAAGTTGAATTTCCTGCGGCTTCTTTGTGCTTTTGGAAAATAGTTTTTGAAAAATCAGATGACCTTGGCTTCGTTGTGCAAGGCGGCCACCAATTCATCCATTTGTTCTACCGTAAACAATTTAACGCCTGTTTTGGCAGGGGGCAATTCGTAGGAAACTATTTCGCTGACACCGGTTACGGCTGCCGGTTCCACCACCGTCAAGGGTTTGGTACGGGCGGCCATGATGCCCCGCATATTGGGTATGCGCGCTTCGGCCATTCCTTTTTGGCAACTGACAACTGCCGGTGTGGCCAAAGTATCTGTTTCTTCGCCGCCTTCTATTTCGCGCTTTACGGTTACTACATTACCTTCCACGTTCAAACCGGTGGCGAAACCCACATAGTCCGCACCCAAAAGGCCGGCCAAGGAAGACCCTACCGAGGCGTTGTTGTAATCGATGCTTTCCTTTCCGGTCAATACCAAATCGTAACCTTTGTCCTGCGCGAAGGCCGCTATCTGCGCGGCTACGGTATAGGTATCGGCACTTTCGGTGTTGATGCGGTAGGCTTGGTCGCCGCCCAAGGCCAAAGCCTTGCGCATGATGGCTTCTGCACCTTGGCCACCCACCGTAACCAAATGTATTTCCGTGGCTTTCCCTGTTTCTTTCAGCTCCAGGGCGCGCACCAAGGCGTACCATTCGTCATAGGGGTTGATGATGTAGGTAACGCCTTGCTCGTTGAACCTAGTGTTGTTGTCCGTGAAGGCAATTTTCGATGTGGTATCGGGTGCCTGGGAAATACAAACAAGTATTTTCATTTGCTGGTCTTTAAAAATTTTAGAATGGGGGCAAAGATAAATAAGAATAGGTATCGGAAAGTAAAATTGGGGCAAAAAAATGAACGAACGTTCATTTTTTTTGTTTTGCCGATAAGGGAAATTGGCTACCATGGTTTGCTGAACCGCCATAAATATCTCCCCAAATGCAGCACCGCAAGGCAATCCCGCCCAAACGCCAAATCTTGTTCCGTCATTGTGGCCCGAGGATTTTAATTTTCATTCAAAATAGTAAATGCAGCATTTCAAGCAATGGTTGCCTGCGATTTGAAAGAAATTTTACGAAAAGAATTGCCGTGGGCTTGCACCGCCCAATTAAAACCACTATATTGGAAACATTATTCTGATAAAACATGAGTGAGTTAGCCCTGTTGGAACAATACAACGCCCTGCATGGCGTATATGACGAAATGGTGAGCCGCGATGCCGTAAGGCCGCATTACGACCTGTTCGTGCAATCGTTGCAGCGTTTCGGCGCCGAAGAGATAAACCGAAGAGACAACCTGGCCAAAAAATTGTTTATGTCGCAGGGCATAACCTTTACGGTTTATACCAGCGGCGAGGGCATCGAAAAAATATTTCCCTTCGACATTATTCCCCGCATCATCCAGGCCGAGGAATGGGCTTTTATAGAAAAAGGCATCAAGCAACGGTTGAAGGCGCTCAATATCTTCCTGAAAGATGTTTACCACCAGCAATTCATCATCAAAGACGGCATAGTACCGGCTTCGCTCATCTATACCTGCCCCAATTTTTTAAGGGAAATGATGAACGTGGACGTGCCTTTCGATATTTATACCCACATAAGCGGCATAGACCTCATCCGCGATTACGACGGCACTTATTATGTGTTGGAAGACAACCTGCGCACGCCGTCCGGCGTAAGCTACATGCTCGAAAACAGGAACATCAGTTACCGCCTTTTCCCCAACCTGATACCCGCCAACAACGTGCGGCCGGTAAACGGCTACCCCGACTTGCTGATACGCACCCTACTCGACTTGGGCAACCGCCACACCAGCCGCCCCACGGTAGTATTGCTTACGCCGGGCGTCTACAATTCGGCCTATTTTGAACATACCACCCTGGCCCGGCTGATGGGCATAGAACTGGTGGAAGGCCGCGACCTGGTGGTAGAAAACCATAAGGTGTATATGAAGACTACCCGCGGGTTGAAACGGGTGGACGTAATATACCGCCGCGTGGACGACGATTTCATAGACCCGCTGGTGTTCAGGCCCGACAGTATGCTGGGCGTGCCCGGCATTTACCATGCTTACCGCAAAGGCAACGTGGCCATAGTAAACGCCATGGGCAACGGCGTGGCCGACGACAAGGCCGTATATACCTACGTACCCGAAATGATAAAATACTACCTCAACGAAGAACCCATATTGAAAACGGTGCCTACCTACCGGATGGAGCATGACGATGAACGTGCCTACACCCTTGCCAACCTCGATAAAATGGTGGTCAAAAAAACCAACGAAAGCGGCGGCTACGGCATGTTGATAGGCAACGTGGCCAGCGACGAAGAACTGGCCGCATTCAGCAGGGAAATACAGGCATCGCCCAGGCAATTCATTGCCCAGCCCATTATCAGCCTGTCGGCATCGCCCTGTTACATAGACGGCAAATTGTCGCCGCGCAGGGTGGACTTGCGGCCATTTGCCATATCGGGACCCAATGGCATAGACATAGTGCCGGGCGGCCTGACCCGTGTAGCCCTGAAAGAAGGCTCGCTGGTGGTCAACTCGTCGCAAGGCGGCGGCAGCAAAGACACCTGGGTGCTGGCATCCTGATGTAGAGCCTGTTTGAAATTCATTCATTTGTTTTCTTATGGCTCTTTTCGGCGAAAAACTTCGTTGAATTTTTCGACATAGCACCCGGCTATGCCTGCAAAATTCGCCTTGTTTTCACTCAAAAATAGCCTATAAGAAATCCTAACAATAAAATTTAAACAGGCTCTTATTTTCACCATTGTAAAATTATTACGCACACAGATAGATATGCTAAGTAGAGTAGCCGAAAACCTTTTCTGGATGGCGCGGTACATGGAGCGCACCAATGCCCAATTGCGTATAGTACGCACCCTGTATGTGGCTTCGCAAGACGGCATACCTTTTATGAAATGGGAAGAGGTATATAAATTGTGCAATGCCATGGCGCCCGATGAAGGGAACATACCCGTTGCGGAGGTGCTGAACCTCGTCTTGTTCGACAAGGACAATGAGGAGTCTATATGCAGCAATGTGTTCAAGGCGCGCGAAAATGCACGCAGCGTACAAGACCATATAACCATAGAACTATGGCAATGCCTCAACGATTTTTATCATCTGGTAAAAAATGCCGAACTGCCCCAACGCATATCCGAGGGCGACCCCATATCGGTGCTGGACAGCCTCATCATGCAATGTATGTACTACTATGGCATAGTTGACAATTTCATGTTCCGGGGCGAGGGGTTTTATTTCCTTAACCTGGGCAAATACATAGAACGTTCCTTGCAGACGGTAAAATCGTTGAGCAGGCAGTATGCCCACAACAATGGCGTGCATACCGAAGGCCTGGATTTGGTTAGCTGGCGTTATTTTTTGTTTTCCATGAGCGGCTACGAATTTTACCTGAAATCGAATGCCGGCCTGATAGAACCCAAGAAAATATTCAACCAGGTAATGAGCGATTCTTTATTTCCACATTCCGTGGCCTATTGCCTGCAACGGGTGGTGTATTATGGCGAGCAACTGTCGGTAAGCCGTTTTGAAGAAAGCAGCAGCAACGTGAATTTCGCCATAGGCAAGGCCGACGCAGTGTTGCGCTACAAACAATTATCCTTTAACGATGAAGATGTTTATGAATTTTTCAGTGAAGCCAATGCCAATATCCACGACATTATTTCGGCATTGAACATCAATTACTTTGGCTTAAACCAGTAAATCGTAAGAGCGTGGCAAACATTGTGATAAAGCCCCAAAAGATAGTTGGCGGCCATAGTGCCGCACCACCGTACAGACAGAAATACCGTTTTGACAATAACAAATGAAACATACTTTCAAAGCAAAAATTTATCAGACGGGAATTAATTGGTGCGTGGACGTTCCGACAGAAATTACGGAACTTTTGACGGCTGAAAAAGGACGTATCAACATCAAAGGAAAAATAAACGGATTCTACTTTGCCAAAACATTGATGCCCGTAAAAAATGCGCCACACCGACTTTTTGTTAATCAAGCAATGATGAAAGGCGGAAAAACCGCTTTAGGGGAAACAGCAGCATTTGAAATTGAACAAGACAACGAAAAGACAAGCAAAGAATATCCGACACCTTTGATGCTGACGGAACAACTAAAAAAAGAACATTTGACAACAGCGTTTGACAATTTAACGGCTTCAAGAAAAAAAGACATCCTGAAATATCTAAGCTATGTAAAGACGGAAGAAACTTTGTTGAAAAACATAGATAAACTAATTGCCCAACTGAAAAACGAAGAGAAGAACGTAAGAATACCCTAAGCTATGGAAAAAGCAAAAATTGTAGGGCAAACGAAAGACAGGGGCTGGCAATTTGGCGTTAGGCAAACTGTTTCGTCAAATGCAAACGAAGTTTGGGACTTTCTGTTTTCCGACAATGGCGAAAAACTTTGGCTTGACGGCGCAGACAAGTAATTTTCAATTTTCAAGTACCTTTCGCATATAAGGACAAAGTGGAAACGTCCGGCAGCCTTGCGATGGCGGGGCAATCGGAACAATCCGTTCGGCTAATGTACAAAAGTTTAATAGAAGTACACAAGTTCAGTTTTGCACTTCAGCCTCGCTATTGCAAAACCGATGTTGTATGAAGTCCTTTTTGTTGCTCAATAGATGTTGGTAAGTTGAGGGCTTTGAAGATAGGCTCTTTGGCAAGGTTGGCTTTGCAGCTTAGCCTTTGTGTGCCTTGCCAAAGTGCCTATCTGCTTAATGCTTAGACAATACAGGTCTTTTCGATCTTGGGTAATATGAGAAATTAGTTCTTAGTTTTATCATTGTGCGTAAAGATTTTCCTTTTTTTGCAAGAAAAGGTGACGATTTTGCAAACAAGGGGGCGGGGCGGCGAGGTATTTTTGCGGTGAAATTAATTTCATTCACTCAAAACATTAAAAGTCATGAAAAAGTTTACACTGCTTTTTGTAGCCGGTATTGGTTTCATGCCTGTACATTTTAAAATTTATAGGCTTATGAAAACGTTATTATTGGCGGCAATATTGGCTATCTCCAATATTGCTCGTGCGCAAGATTATAATCTGGGTTTTGAAGAGTGGCTGAGTTCTATGCCCATTGGGGTTAACTCAACTGATAGCTGTAGTTTGCCGATAAATGCTTCTAGTATTGATTCAATATACATGCTGCCAAAATGGACAGCAGTTCCTAACGGTTTGTGTAGGACGACAGATGCACATTCGGGTAACTATGCAGCAGTAATATTTATGTGGTACAATGGGTCAACGGGGCGACTTTTTTTGGGACAAGGATGCGATGATACGCTAACTTCTGGTTATGATATTTGTAAAGAACATTTTAGTTCAAAAATATACGGTTTGTCAGGCTATTACAAATATATAGTAGATTCGTTTATGCCTAATGATACTTATAAAAAAAGAACAATTGTTCAC
>JASGFI010000111.1:0-9925 GCA_047605615.1 Edaphocola sp.
GCTGGGTCGTACCGCACCTGTTCGTGGTCGTCGATAAATTCGGACACGGCTTGGCTCCCTTGTAAAAATACTCTATTGAAACTGCTTCTTGCAACCATGGCAAAAAAAAATTTGGGCATCGTTAATCAGAGATACCTTTTCGGAAACTTTATCAACTTTTAAAAAGTTTACAAAGTTTGAAATCAATCAAAAATAAATTTATGTATCATATACATATCTGCATAGATATCTTATTTTAACAATGCCGTGCTAAAAATCCTCTCCCTCGCCCCCCTACACGTTCGTCCGTCACTACCGTTATAGTCCGCAAGGTTGTCCATTTTCCCTGCCATAACTTACATTTGCACATCTTATTCAAACATTAGGTAACGTTGATTAACCGTAAGCATTTATATCTTTACTTCTTAGCCGTAGTTTTTTACTTCCTTGGCAGCCATTGCGCCGTATATGGGCAAACCTTGTTGAGCAATACCGGCATGGCCCCCTCGGAGCAGCAAAACGCCATGTTCCAACAAGGGGCGGACAGCAACAAGAAGGCCGAAAAATGGAAAGAGGAACAGGCCAAAATTTATTTTACCAACATGGAATCGCGGGTGCGGCACCAGCCCGACAGCACCCTGCCCACCTTCCATAGGTTTGAGCCTGTGCAGCCTTGGTGGGGCCGCGACTTGGGCAATTACGGCACCGCCACGCGCAACCAATTGTTTACGCCCGCCCTACCGGTAGGCATGAGTCTAGGGTATCATATTTACGATTTGTACACCTTTACGTTAGACAGTTTAAAATATTACAACACTACCCGCCCCTACTCTTCCTTTTCTTTCTTGATGGGCAGCAAGAGCCAGCAAAACGTGGAAATACTGCATACGCAAAACATAACGCCCGATTGGAATTTTGCCGGCAGGCTAAAATATTCCAGTTCGCCCGGCTTTTACAAATACTTGAAGGCAAACAGCATAAATGGTAGCTTTTCAAGCAATTACAAGAGCAAAAACCAACGCTATACGCTGTACCTCGGCTTTGTGTATAACCGCCACAAACAAGGCGAAAACGGCGGCATAACCAGCGACAGTTTCTTGACCGACCCATTATACGGCGACAGGCAGGTAGTACCCGTAAACCTACCCGGAACCACCACCAGCAGCACCGCCAACGGCGCAGTGAGCAACCTATGGCGCAGGGCCGATTTTGCGCTGCAAAACAACTATTCCTTTGGCAAAACCGATACCGTTTACAATAAGGACTCTACCGGGTTCGGCCTCAATTTTACGCCAAGGTTCAGGCTAAAACACCAATTGAACATACATTCGGAGCGGCACATATTTCGCGACTTGGAGCCTACCGAAACCCGTTACCCCATGGTGGACACTTCGCTGGCCCTCGGCACCACCGACACGCTAATGGGCCAGCAGAACTGGTTCTACATAGATAACCGATTTAGTTTGAATGGCTTTATGGGCAATAACGAACACTTGTTTCAAATAGAAGCCGGCATAGGCAACAGGATAGACAGATTTAGTACTTTTTACATGACCGGCAGCGAAAAACAAGCGGCCAGCGTGGGCAACTATATTTACGGCACCCTGAACAAAGAATCATTGAAAGAAGGCCAATGGGGCTTGCAGGCTACAGCCACCCTGTTTTTTACCGGCGACGCCACGGGCAATTTTGACCTAAAGGCTTCGGTAGGAAAGAATTTTAGCAAACTTGGAGACCTAAGCATTGGCTTCCAACAGAATTTAAGCAATGCTCCTTTTACCTACAATTCCTTCATTACCAATTACTACAAGATATCGAACAGCTTTGGGAAAATGAGCACCACCTTGGTTTGGGGCAAATTGGACATACCAAGTATAAAACTTGAGTTATATGCTAAAAATTATTTGATTACCAACTTTTTATACTATGGAACAGACAGCCAACCTACCCAACAGTCAGAGGCTTTTTCATTGTTGCAAATTGGCGGTCGCAAGCAAATTCAATCGGGCATTTTGCAGATAGACAATGAGATAGCTTGGCAACAACCCACCGCCAATGCCCCGGTACACGTACCCGCCCTGCTCCTCCGCGAACGAATAGGCATCGAAACGCCCATGTTCAAATCGGCCTTACGGATAGCCACCGGACTGGAGGCAAGATACCATACAGCGTATTATCCTGATGGTTACAATCCTTATTTCAACCAATTTTACTACCAAACAAGCACCAAAATAAACAATGTGCCGGAAGTGTTGGCCTATTTCAATTTCAAGGTCAAGAGCTTCAGGGCTTATGCCACCATCTCGCAATTGCAACACTATTTGGGTGCCAACGTAATGGCCGCACCCGGATACCCCGGCCCGGACGGAATGTTTAGATTTGGCTTTACTTGGATATTGATAAACTAATAAAAATGAACATGATGATAGAAGAAAATGAAGAAATGGAGAATATAAACGAAGCAGACGATTTATGGGAAGACGATATAGCAGAAAGTGGCAATAATGACGAAACGAATGGCCCGGCAGAAAAAATGCGCATACAGTTGACCGCCCGCCAAGAGCCGTTGCGCATAGACAAATTTTTAATGAACCGCATAGAAGGCGCTACCAGAAACAAGATACAAAACAGTATAGATGAAGGACGAATATTAGTTAACAATGAACAAGTTAAATCAAATTATAAAATTCGGCCGCTGGACGAAATAGTAGTGTATGAACACCGCAGCCATATACCTACCGACATTATTCCCGAACAAATACCCCTCGACATTATATATGAAGACGAAGATTTGATGGTCATCAACAAACCGGCGGGCATGGTGGTACACCCTGGCAGCGGCAATTATACCGGCACGCTGGTAAATGGCATAGCCTGGCACCTCAACCCCGCCGAGGACAAAGGCCGCATCATCGACCTGCCGCGTATTGGCCTGGTACACCGGATAGACAAAGACACCACAGGCTTATTGCTCGTAGGCAAAACCGAAACCGCCATGCAGTTTTTGGCAGCGCAATTCAAAAAACACACGGTGCATCGCCGGTACATAGCCTTGGCTTGGGGCAATTTTGAAGAAAACGAAGGTACCATCGAGGCGAACATAGGCCGCAACCTGCGTTTCCGGAAAAAAATGGATGCCTTTCCCGATGGCGACCACGGCAAACCGGCCATAACCCATTACAAAGTCTTGGAACGTTTTCATTACGTTACCCTGCTGGAATTTAGGTTGGAAACCGGCCGTACACACCAAATAAGGGTGCATACCCGCCTGATAGGCCACCCCTTGTTCAACGACGAAACCTACGGAGGCGACAGGATAGTGAAAGGAACGGTACACGCCAAGTACAAGCAATTTGTGGAGAACAATTTCAAGATATTGCCCCGGCAGGCACTTCATGCCCGCGAATTGGGCTTCGTCCACCCGCGCACCAAGGAAAAAATGATGTTTGAAGCACCCGTGCCCGCAGACATGGAGCAGGTGATAGAGCGCTGGCGCAGGTACATAGGGGGCAAAGAGGAATGATGCCAGATATATTCAATAAATACTCCAATCATTTCCCTTGCGTCTTTTCGAGCAGTAATTATATAATAAACGTATTAATCATTTACAGTTTTCTTTCAAAAGATTTCTTTGTTTGGGTATCAACTGTGCCAATCCTTGAACGGATTGGCACAGTTGACAAAAACTATACCAAATCAACAACCCAAAACTGTACTACATGCCATCGGATGGCTATTAATGCAAAATTTCCGCTCCTCGTTTATTTTTCATGCCTACACCGGTATTATTGGCCAATACCTGTACGGGCTTTTTGCCCAAGGATTTTATGAAACGGAAATGGGAGCTGATGGCACTAACCAAGTTGGGTATGCTATGGTGGCTTATCCCATGTTCCTCGCATTTTGCCTTTACTATTTTGCTGATGGCGGGGTAATGTATGTGGCTGATGCGGGGAAACAAGTGGTGTTCCACCTGGAAATTAAGGCCGCCTACATACCAACTCAATAATTTGCTGCTTGGCGCAAAGTTGGAAGTGGTTTTCAATTGGTGTATGGCCCATTCGTTCTCTATATGTTTCGGGTCCAATCCGTTGGTATATTCAAACTCCGTTTCCTCCACCACGTGCGCCAATTGAAAAATCAGCGTCATGGTAAAGCCCAATGCGGCATGCATTAAACCAAAACCGGCCAGCCATGGCAAAAATCCCCACACTTTTATGGGCAACGCCACGTAAAACAGCACATACAATATTTTGCTGACCCAAAAAATAACGTGTTCCTTGGTGTCCATTTTGGTCAACGGAGTGGTGTAAATGCGTTTCTTGAAATACTTGGACATATCGCTGAAAAACACCCAGAAAAAGGAACTGAGCATATACAAAAAGGGTACGTACAGATGCTGCACCTTGTGCGCCGGCACCCACTTTTGGGTAGTGCACATACGTATAAAGGGGCTTTGCGCTATATCATCGTCCACGCCGTCCACGTTGGTATAGGTATGGTGTACTATGTTGTGCTTTTGTTTCCAGAAAAAAGCATTGCCGCCCAAAGCGTTCAGGCTAAGGCCCAGCAAGTCGTTTACCCATTTTTTGCTGGAATAACTGCCGTGCAGCGCATCGTGCATCACGTCGAAACCAATGCCGGCCAACGCCATGCCCAACAATACACACAGCAACAAGGCCGCCCAGCACGGCACGGAGATGCTCATTAGGCAAGCATAAGATGCCATTGCGGCCAAAAACAACACAATGGTTTTGGTGTATAATTGCCAATTGCCGGTTTTCTTTATTCCGTTTACGGTAAAATATTCATCCACTGCTTTTTTCAGCGTAGGGAAAAAGACAGCATTCTTATTGTTATAGGTTACTTTGGGCATTTGTATCAATGTATTTTCGCATTACTATTTTGTGGTAACACGGACAAGCCAAGAAAAATTTCGTTGCCGTAAAGTTACTTATAAAATGGAAAACGCGAGTAGGAATTTGCCTGGTATATTGCAAAAAAGGGAGTCGCTTCGAAGCGGCTCCCTTGTACAATTAAAATAAACTGCTTGACAGAAACTAGGCTATTTCCACTTCGGCACCGGCTTCTTTCAGCTTGGCGGCCAAGTCGTCTGCCTCGGCTTTGGAAACTTTTTCCTTGATAGCCTTGGGGGCGCCGTCAACCAATTCTTTGGCTTCTTTCAAGCCAAGGCCGGTAAGGTCTTTAACCACTTTTACCACATTCAGTTTAGATGCGCCCGCAGCTTTCAATATCACGTCGAACTCGGTTTTTTCTGCCACTGCCGCCGGACCTGCTTCCGCAGATACTACTACTGCCGCAGCAGCTGGTTCTATACCGTAATCCGCCTTCAATACGTCGGCAAGTTCTTGTACTTCTTTTACGGTCAAGTTTACTAATGATTCGGCTAATGCTTTTACGTCTGCCATCTTTATAAGATTTTTGTTTGTTTAAAATGTTGTTTCAAAATATAATTGGACTTGGAAGCCATGTTAATGCTTGGCTGTGTTCAATCCACGATTTGCGGATGAATGGTTGTTTGTTTTTTACAAACCGCCCACTGCCAAATTTGGTACTATTCGGCCACGGGTGCCTCGGGAGCTGGGGCTTCCTCGGTAACTGCCGCCGCCGTTTCGCCACCGTCCCTGTTCTGCAATGCAGATATGACGCGGCTGATGGGCGATTTAAGCAAGCCAATGATTTCGCCGATAAGCTCGTTCTTGGTTTTGATGTTTTTGAGGTTGGCCAGTTGGTTGTCGCCCACAAACAGGTCTTCGCCAATCAGGGCAGCCTTCAACAGGGGCTTTTCGCCTTTCGATTCGTTGCGGAAAGAGCTGATGATAACGGCAGGTTCCTTGGGCGACTCGGAAAACATCAAAGCAGTAACGCCGTGCAAAGCATCGTAAACACCGGCATATTTTTCGCTGTTGATACTTTCCAATGCCTTTTTAATCAAGGTGTTTTTGGCTACCTTCATTTCTACGTTTTTCTCGAAGCAAGCTTGGCGCAGTTTGTTTACCTGCGCTACCGACAGCGACTCCGTATTGGTAACGTAAAAGTTATCGTACTGGGAAAACTTATTTTTCAAAAGCTCAATCGCTTCAGATTTTTGAGCAGTATTCATTTTCAGAATTATTTTTTAGGCCACGTGGGCGCGGTTACACAATATCAAGATTAGTTGGCCACAGATTTAGTGTCGATAGTAACGCTGGGGCTCATGGTAGTGGCTATGCTCACGCCTTTTACATATACGCCTTTGGCGGTGGCAGGTTTCATGCGGATAAGCGCGTTGATTAGTTCCTGTGCGTTGTCGGCTATTTTGTCAGGCTCGAAAGATACGCGGCCTATGGAGGCGTGTATGATACCGGCTTTGTCAACTTTAAAGGCTATCTTGCCGCCTTTCACGTCGCTTACGGCAGCGGCTACATCGTTGGTAACTGTGCCTGTTTTGGGGTTGGGCATCAAATTGCGGGGGCCCAGTACTTTACCCAAACGGCCTATTTTAGGCATTACCGAAGGGGTGGCAACGATTACGTCCACATCTGTCCAACCACCGTCAATTCTTTGGATAAATTCGTCCAGGCCCACATAATCGGCGCCGGCGGCTTTGGCCTCGGCTTCCTTGTCCGGGGGGCAAAGTACCAACACTGATTTGGTTTTACCCGTACCATGGGGCAGCGTAACCGTGCCGCGCAACGCTTGGTCGGCCTTTTTGGGATCCACTCCCAAGCGAATGTGCACGTCCACCGAACTGTCGAATTTGGTGCAGTTCAATTCTTTTACCACCGTAGCGGCTTCTGTCAGGGTGTAAGCTTTATTTTTATCGAGTTTAGCTTCTACAGCTTTCCTCTTTTTTGTCAAAGATGCCATTTTTGCAACAATAGTTTAAATAAGGTGAACCAATTAGGGAATTAATTTTGCCAAGGGGCGGCGCCCTCTACATTAAGACCCATGCTACGGGCCGTACCGGCTACCATTTTCATGGCACTATCTACGGTAAAGCAGTTAAGGTCGGCCATTTTGTCTTTGGCTATCTCTTCTACCTGCGCCCAGGTTACTTTACCCACTTTGTTGCGGTTGGGTTCTTTGGAGCCGCTTTTAATCTTGGCTGCTTCCATCAACTGTACGGCCGCGGGGGGAGTTTTGATTACGAACTCAAAAGACTTGTCGGAGAATACGGTAATCAACACCGGAAGTATCTTACCTTGCTTGTCTTGTGTGCGAGCATTGAATTGTTTGCAAAATTCCATGATGTTCACACCCTTTGAACCCAAGGCAGGACCGATAGGGGGCGCAGGGTTGGCCTGGCCGCCTTTGCATTGGAGCTTTACGAAGCCCGAAATTTCTTTAGCCATTGCTAACGTTTGGTATTAACGAGTTAAAATAATATCTCTCCCAATATTTTTACTGAAAAAAGGTAAGAGCTTCTCTAAACGAGGGCGCAAAGGTAAGTATTTTTCAAATAGAAAAAACATTTTTTTCCTTCCCACCAAAATACGGCATGGACAGGTTGCTTGCTCAGTTCGCCTTGCTCGCCATTGGGACACAAAAAATCCGCCCCAAAACCGAATCGGGACGGATGACAAGAAAGATTTTGCGACAATGGATTAATTGTTTTCTATGGCCCACATACGTACCTCGTACCCCTTGCGGTAGCCGCTGCCGCCGCTACTGCCCACTTTTGGTTGGAATACCCAATATATGCGCTCGCTGTAGATGAGGCCCACGTTATAGGCGTACACGGCTTGCGAATAGTTGCGGTAGGCATAGGCAGTAGTGTCCACATCCGGGTCGTTCAGCGCATCGTCAATCTCGTTGACGGTTACGGTATGCTCAAAGGGATTGCCGCCCGGGTCGTAAGGCTGGTCGAAATTGGCGTAGGTATAGTTCCAATTGTCGCCGTCGTATTGCGCATAATCTTCATCGGCAACGGGTATCAGGGCATTGCCTTTCCAAGTGGTGCCATTGGCCACCGGGAATACCATTTTGATAAAAGTGATGTTGCGCTGCGAAAACAAAAGCTGCGTTTCGGTAGGCGTTGCGTAAACCACGTCGTTGGCCACGTAAGCATCGGTACCGTTGCGGCGCGATTTAATGGTGATGCGGTAAGACAAGCGGCCACCCGCGTCCCTGAAAGTATCCACTACGTCGTAACGCATTTGGCCGGTATAGGGAGTAGATGTTTGCAGCAAATCATCCCAATAGAGCGAATCGTAATTATACACTATGTACTTGCCTATTTCCAACGGAAAAAATTTATTGCCCTTGCTTATTTCGGACAAATCTTCGGTTTCTTTTTCACAAGAAACCAACCCAAAGGTCAATAACAGAGATGCAGCTAATAAAATTCTACGCATATTTGATACAATATAGCTTTTTGAAGCAAACCTAAAAACGGACGTAAGATAGAAAATATTTCTTCAAAGCAAAACATTTTTTCCCAACAACGTCCGTTTTAGGCACGAAGTGTTGTTGCGCAGCACGTTTTACTAATTCTTGCTGCTAAAACCGGCTCTTATTATACCCCCGGCCACCACGTCGTCGCCCTCGTAGAAAACGGCGGACTGCCCCGGCGCTATGCCCTTTACGTCTTCGTAAAAATGGACTCGTACCAAATCGCCGTCGGTATGTATGTTGCAGAGTGCGCCGGCATCCTTGTAACGTATTTTGGCTATGGCTTCCATGCCTTCGGGAATATGGTCGTACTTCACCATGTTGACGCCGCCCACGGTCATTACGTTCTGCTCCAGTTCGTGCGCATCGCCCAATATTACGGTATTGGTTTCGGGTATTATCTTGGTAACGAATATGGGTCTGCCCAGGGCTATGTCCAGCCCCTTGCGCTGGCCAATGGTGTAAAACGGATAACCTTTATGCTTGCCCACCACGGTACCGTCGGCCAATTCAAAATTGCCGCCCGCTACCCTATCTTCCAGCCCGTCCACATTGCGTTTCAGGAATCCGCGGTAATCGTTGTCCGGCACGAAACATATTTCATAGCTTTCGGCCTTCTTGCTCAGTTCGGGGTAGCCCATGTCCAATGCTATTTGCCTCACTTCCGTTTTCAGGTAGTCGCCCAAGGGGTATATGCTGCGGCCAAGGCAGTCTTGCCCCAAGCCCCACAACACATAGCTTTGGTCTTTGGTCAAGTCTTTGGCTTTGGACAATACGAAGCGGCTGCCTTCCCCGCGCACCTTCACGTAATGGCCCGTGGCTATACAATCGCAGCCCAAGGCATCGGCACGCTTCAGCAAAGCCGCCCATTTTATGTGCGTATTGCACAGCACGCAAGGGTTTGGCGTGCGCCCGGCTATATATTCGTCCACGAAATTCTGTATTACCGCGCCCCCAAATTCTTCCCTTATGTCCAACACATAGTGCGGGAAACCATGCTGCACCGCCGCCTGGCGGGCATCGTTGAACGAATCAAGGTTGCAACAGCCCGTTTCCTTCTTCCTGCCACCGGCCGAGGCATAATCCCAGGTTTTCATGGTTACACCCACCACCTCGTAGCCCTGCTGGTGCAGCATAAGCGCAGACACGGTACTGTCTATACCGCCACTCATGGCTACCAACACCTTGCCATTACGACTCATATCATCTACTCTTTTATTGTTTATTTTGGTTCATTTTTTTGGGCTATCGTTTTTTGTTGCGCCCCTATGGGGTAAAATGCCCAACAAACACATCCTTGCTCAAAACCCACAACTATTTCGAATTCACCTTGCGCACGTATTACAATCCGCGAAATTAGGCAAATGCAGGCAGACGACATTATTCATGCCGATATGTAATAGCAATAGGGGTATTGTGCTACCCCTATTTACAAAGCAGTAATCTCTATGGCATAACCAAACAAGCAATTGACGAGTGGCGGCAAGCCCCCAAAGGCCCAGGGCTGTTGTGTTCTAAGAATAGCTTAAATTTGGCAAAAAAAGTATGGGTA
>JASGFI010000112.1:0-9897 GCA_047605615.1 Edaphocola sp.
AAATGTACTAATAGACAAACTGGTGCTCTTTTATTTATTTTTTTAAACAGGCTCTAAGTCTATTTTGTCCACCGCTTGGCGTTTCATTTCTTCACTTGCAGCTACATAACGTTGTGTATGCTTTAGGCTGGTGTGGCCTAAAAGTTTACTGGCTGTAAATACATCAACTTCATTAAAGATAAGATTAGTGCCAAAGGAGTGCCGGGCGTTGTGCCAAGTAATCGCTTTGTCTATCCCGGCACGCTTCACCCATGCCTTTACTGTTTTGTTTGCGCCATTGGCCGTTGGCAATACAAATACTTTGCCTTTTTTAGTGGG
Source organism: Edaphocola sp. (assembly GCA_047605615.1). Lineage (GTDB taxonomy): Bacteria > Bacteroidota > Bacteroidia > Chitinophagales > Chitinophagaceae > Taibaiella. The sequence continues at coordinate 319 of JASGFI010000112.1, forward strand.
TTCTTTTTGGTTCAGTATGCCAACGGCTGTTTTATTCAATTGTATGGCCACTTCTTTTTGGGTTTTGCTTTGGGCAATATCCATGTATGGGCGTTCACCTTTCAGGCTTATATGCTGCCATTGTAGGCCGTTTACATCTATCCACCTAAGCCCCGTCATACAACTGAATAGAAAAGCATTCTTAACTTCATCGCTTTGGCAGGGAGTGGCGGCCAATGCCTTTATTTCATCTATGGTTAGTACTTCTTTTTTTCTTGCATCTCCAAGCCCTTTTGTTTTTACATCGGCTGCCGGGTTGTGGGTCAATTGGTTTGCCTTATAGGCTGCCTTTATCATTTTCTTAAACCGTGTAAAGTAGCTGGCAGCACCTTCACCTATTGAGCGTGTAGATAGGTAGTTCCTAAAGTCGGTAATCAAACCTTCATCAAGCCCCTTCATCTGCAAATCCTTTATTTCACATTCATTGAGAAAGTCGGCAAAGCGGTTCTTTGCACCCTGCATATTCCTTTTGTCCTTTAGCTTATACCTATCAACATAGCCTTGCAACCACTCCAGTACATTTACCCTTTGGGCTGTGCCTGTGGCCACATTAAAGCCCCTTGCTGTCATTTCAATTTCCTTTTCCCTTGCTATGGCCTTTGCCAAACGTTCTTTTTCCTTGTTTTGCTGGCGGTCTATGGGTGTTGCTGCCTTCACTAATTGTAAATGGGGTAAACGCTCATACTTTCTTTGTCCTGCCTCATAATAGTCAAGCATTATAGTAGTTGTACCGTTGGCGTTTTTCCTTTTTTTTATCGTTACCGGCATCGCTTTTTGTTTCTTTTGGTATGATTTCTTTTGCCAAAGGTATGAAAATGGTTACATATTTATGGGTACGTGTACCCACGGTGTACCAAACATTTGGATACAAAGGGAATATTAAAGGAATTAAAAGGAAATTGACTATCTATAATCTATTGATAATGTATGTTTATTGACACAAAAAAACCACCTCAAAAAGGTGGTTTGGTGCCCAAGACTGGATTCGAACCAGCACATCCTTGCGGACGCTGCGACCTGAACACAGTGCGTCTACCAATTTCGCCACTTGGGCATTCATTACTGTTCAGGTATTGAAAGGAGTGCAAAGGTAAGGCAATATTTCAAATCCGCATCTTCTTTTCGGAAAAAAATATAAGCATCACTGTTTCAGCCTTTGCCTTCTTCTTCGCCCCACGGGGCTTATATTTGCAGCATGTTGTTTAGAGAGGTTACGGGTCAAATGCTCGCCAAAAAGGGTTTGTTGAATTTTTGGCTTTCGGGGCGTATGCCCCACGCCATCATGGTGCTGGGCAAAGAAGGTACCGGGGGGCTGCCCTTGGCGCTGGCCTTGGCACAATATGTTTTGTGCGAAGCCAAAACCGATACCGATGCCTGTGGCCAATGCCCCGCCTGCCAAAAAGTAGCCAAATTGGCCCATCCCGACTTGCACTTGAGCTTTCCTACGGTATCGCCCAAGCCGGGCACCAAGCCTTCCAGCAATTTGTACATGGCCGAGTTCAGGGAGTTCGTAAGGCAAACGCCCTACGGCAGCACCTTCGATTGGCTGCAATTCATCAATGCAGAAAACAAACAAGGAAACATTACCGCCGAAGAGTGTAGGGAAATAATAGACCAATTGAACCTCACGGCATTTGAGGGTGGCTACAAAATTCAAATAATATGGCGACCCGAATATTTGGGGAAAGAGGGCAATATCTTATTGAAATTAATAGAAGAACCGCCCGCGCAAACCATTATCATCATGGTGGCCGAAGATATGGACGATGTATTGAACACCATCATTTCCAGGACACAACAAGTACACCTGTTGCCGCTTACGGCTATGGAAATAACCAAGGCATTGGTGGCACATGGCACGGCGGACGAACGTCAAGCCGCACAGGCCGCACAATTGGCCGAAGGCAGCTACAGCAGAGCTTTGGAACTGTTGCGCTATACCGGCAACGACTTGCTGGTGCCGCTACGCGATTGGTTCAACGGCATATTTACCAACAATGGCATCATCATCAACAAATGGGTGGAAGATGTGGCCAAAACAGGCCGCGAACAACAAAAAAACTTCTTGATGTTTGCGCAGCAAATGATGGGCCACGCCATGCGCATAAGCCTTGTGCCGGGCTATCTGCCGCCCTTGCCACAAGACGAGGCCACGTTTGCCGCAAAACTGGCCCAACGCAAACTGGCACCCGAAGTATATGGCAGCATAGACGAAGCAATAGGCAAAACGGTACACCACATAGAGCGCAACGCCCATTCCAAGACACAACTGCTGTTCCTGACTATACAGATGCAATATTTGTTGCAGGGCGGCAAGCTCCAAATATTGGCATGACCCGGCACTTGCTTTATCCCATTATAGATAAACTCTAAGGTGGCGCGGCCAACCTTAACCGTAATTAAGCTAATTTTGTCCGGTAAAAAATTTAAATAAACTAACACAGATATGTATCCAGCACAATTGGTAAACCCCATGAAGGCCGAACTGACCGAACATGGTTTTGAAGAACTCTTGACACCAGAACAGGTAGATGCTGCCTTGCCCCAAAAAGGCACCACCTTGTTTGTGGTAAACTCGGTATGCGGTTGCAGCGCAGGCACCGCCCGCCCCGGAGTATTGGCTTCGCTCAACGGCGAGGGCAAGAAACCCGACCATAAAGTTACCTCCTTTGCCGGTTTCGACATAGATGCCGTCAAACAGGCACGCGCCAAATATTTGTTGCCCTACCCTCCGTCGTCGCCCGCCATAGCTTTGTTCAAAGACGGCCAATTGGTACACATGATAGAACGCCACATGATAGAAGGCCGCTCTGCCGCCATGATAGCCGCCAACCTCAAAGCCGCCTACGAAGAATATTGCAACTAACAAAAATTGTGCAACCAAAGAGCCAACCTTGCTGTCAAGGTTGGCTCTTTGGTTGGCCATAAAATGGCCGGCTACTTAGCGGCCAATTCTTTTACTTTATTGAAAATAACCTCCTCGCCCCCGGCTTCATAACCCGATTGCATGTAGGCTATCTTGCCATCTTTGCCAATGATTACGGTAAACGGCACATTCTGGAAATTCAAGCTGCGCTTAAGGTCGGAATTGGGGTCTTGGAAATAAGGGAACTCCCAACCTTGCGATTTGGCGTAGCTTTTGACTTGTGCCGTGGCGCGGCTGTCGTCTATGGAAATGGTCATGTAGTTGAAGTCCACTTCTTTTTTCCATTCGGGCAGTTTTAGGTTCACCACCTTTATTTCCTTCTTGCAGGGAATGCACCAAGTAGCCCAAAAAGCCACCACGGTCACTTTGCCTTTTTCCACCGTTTCGTTGAAGGCTATGGGGCTGCCGTTCATTTGCTTGATGGGCGTGGTGGGCAGATCCATGGACACTGCTTCCTGCGCCCCGGCTTGTAAACCTGTAAGGGCGAATGTTGCCAAGAACAATAACTTTTTCATTGTTATTTTTTTGTTGAAAAGAAAACTCATTTCCTGTCGCGCAAGCAAAATATAGCTGCCGGCAGCAGGTGCAAATTTAATTTTTCAAATGGAAAACGAAGCCAAAATTTGTTAAGCCAAATGTGAATGACGGGCGGCAGCAATTTTTTTTCGGAAATTTGGCAAATAGCCTACCTTAGCGACCTCTTAGAACCTGCTTAAAATTCTAACAATAAAATTCAAACAGGCTCTTAATGTTGCAGTTAAACCATTTTTTCGATACAGAATGAGAAAATTTTTACTCTCTTTTTTGGGCGTACTGACGTTGGGTTCCGCCGCCACAAAAGTTTCGGCGCAAGGCGCGGGCAACCTTTCCGGCGACCTGATGATGAACGGCAATTTCTTTCAACGCGACAGCGTGATAGGTGCCGAAACCGATTTGTACAAAAAATACCTGAGCGGCAGCGAGGGCTGGCTCACGCTCCGTTATTCCAACTATGGGTTCAATGGCTACCTGAGGCTCGACGTGTTCAACAACTCCAACCTGAAGACGCCCACGCAGGCCATGTCGGGCTTTGGCATAGGTGCCTGGAGCATCTCCAAGGAAATAAAGGGCCTTACCATTACCGGCGGCTACATATACGACCAGATAGGCAGCGGCGTGCTGTTTCGTTCCTACGAAGACCGCGGCTTGCTGATAGACAACGCCCTGAAGGGCTTGCACCTGAAGTACAGGCTGGACAAGCACGTAACCCTCAAAGCCTTTACCGGACAGTCCAAAAACGTGTTTGAATCTTATAACCCAGTCATCCGGGGCTTCAATGCCGAGGGCGATTACGATTTGGGCAAAAAGGTACACATCACGCCCGGCGCAGGAGTGGTGAACCGCACATTGGACCAAGAAAGTTATACGCAGATATACAACACCATATCGGCCTACAACAGCGACAAGCAATTTACGCCAAGGTACAATATGTACGCTTTCAGTTTGTACAACACCCTGTCTGCCGGCGACTTTACTTGGTTTTTCGAGGGCGCGTACAAAACCCACGAGGCCACTTTCGACTCGGCAGCCATCAGCCTTGTGGACAAGCCCGGCAATGTATTTTATACCACGCTCAGCTGGGCGCGCAAAGGCATAGCCATAAACCTTACCGGCAAGCGCACCGACCATTTTTCCATGCGCACGTCGCCGTTCAACGGCAGTGCCAACAGCGGCATGGTTGACTGGCAACCCATAGTGGCGCAAATAAGGCCGCAACGCCTCATAGCCCGCTATACGCCTGCCGCCCAGGAGGTGAGCGAACTGGCCGGATATGCCAACGTACTGTTTAGCCCCACGGACAATTACGACTTCACCTTGAGCTATACGCACATCAACACCATAGAAAGCTCGAAACTATACCGCGAGGCTTATTTGGAAGCCAACATACGCAGCGTAAAAAATTTCCTGATTGACATAGGTGCGCAATACATGGAGTACAACAAAGAGTACTATTACGGAAAAATAGGCTTGCCCGTCATCAAAGCGTTCACTCCATTCACGGAGATTACGTATTTGATAAACAGCAAAAGTTCCATACACCTGCAAGGCCAGTACATGCACACCAAGCAAGACGATGGCAGCTGGGCATTTCTGGGTTTGGAATATGCCATTGCACCCAAATGGTCGTTTGCCGTTTCGGACATGTTGAATGTAGCCCCCACCGAACATTCCGTTTATAAAAACCAACACTTCTACAACGTTTTCATTGCCCGTACCCAAGGTGCGCACCGCATATCGTTGGCGTATGTAAAACAAGTGGAAGGCATCAACTGCTCCGGCGGCGTATGCCGCTACGAACCTGCATTTAGCGGCTTGAAAGTGATGATAACCTCAAGTTTCTAAATGTTTCGAGAAACTTGTATAAAAAGCGCCCCGACAAACCAATCGGGGCGCTTTTTTGCGATGGCGGGGCAGCGGACATATCTTTCAAGACAGCATAACACATCATTTTGACACCGCTGATTTGTTCATGTGGTTTTAATCAGTTTATTTTGACGGCATGGAACCATTTACTTCTGATGTGGAAGCCGTAAAGGCATTGCAATCGAAATACGAAGAGTTGAAAAACGCGGTAGGCAAGGTAATAGTGGGGCAAATGGATGTGGTGGAAAAACTGATTATTTCCATACTGTGCAACGGGCACAGCCTGCTGGTGGGCGTGCCCGGCCTGGCCAAGACGCTATTGGTAAAAACCGTGTCGGATGTGCTGGACCTTAGCTTTAAACGCATACAATTTACCCCCGACCTAATGCCCGGCGACATAACCGGTGCCGAAATACTGGACGAAGAACGCAAATTCAAGTTCATGAAAGGCCCCATATTTGCCAACATCGTATTGGCAGACGAAATAAACCGCACGCCGCCCAAAACGCAAGCGGCACTGCTGGAAGCCATGCAGGAACGCAACGTGACGGCCGCGGGCGAAGAATATAAGTTGCCCGCACCCTTCTTTGTGCTGGCCACCCAAAACCCCATAGAGCAAGAGGGTACCTACCCCTTGCCCGAAGCACAATTGGACCGTTTCATGTTCCAGATAGTGGTGGGCTACCCCGCATTTGAAGAAGAGGTGCAGATAGTGCGCCAAACTACCAGTCCGCAAAGGGTGGCATTGCCCAAGGTGTTGCATGCCGAGGAAATACTCTATTACCAGCAGTTGGTGCGCCGTGTACCCGTTACCGATAACGTGCTGGAGTATGCGGTGCGGTTGGTACAAAAAACAAGGCCATCGAAAAACGACAAAGACAGTTTGGCCAACAAATATCTTGCTTGGGGCGCGGGTCCGCGTGCTTCGCAAAATTTGATACTGGCGGCCAAGTGCTATGCTTTGCTGCACGGCAAATTCTCGCCCGACATAGAAGACGTACAGGCCCTGGCCAAACCCGTGTTGCTGCACCGCGTGGTGGCCAGTTACCGCGCCGAAGCAGAAGGCATAACCCTGGGCGAGATAATTGACAGATTGGCATAGGGCAATCTTTTTATGCCGGTAATAAATACTTGGGCGGCATTTGATTGCCATGCGAAAATTGGTCGTTTTTAAATGGAGTTTTTATGGCAAAATGAAATTATAATTAGTCGGGCATTTCCACCAGCACACCCGCAGCCCCCAAAAGATAACGGGCAATTGTTTTCGAACTCCATATCGAAATGCAATTGCCCCCGCTCCGCAAAAATTGAATACAGCCATTAGTGCAGGAAATGGTCTTCTCATACTGTATAAATTCAATGACAGGGTTTAAACAAACGTTGGGCGTGCCGAACATTTGTTTTACCGAACATATTGTCCGTTTTGCCGAAAGCCCATGGCGGGGCAGGTATTTGCAGCTATTTTTGTACAAATTTCGATATGCTCAAATCAATATCCGCAACTTTTTTTCTGCTTGTATTCTTTACGGTGGCTGCCGTGGCCCAAGAGCCAATAAGCATAGATGTTTCCCTGAAGAATGCCAAGGATGTTCCGGTTTCTTTTGCCGCCATTACCGTATCGGCCAAGGGCGACACCTCGAAAAAATTGCAGGCTTTTTCAAACGAAAACGGCAAGGCAATGTTTGACCTGCCGGCGGGCAATTACCAACTGCTGGCCACAGCCGTAGGGTACAGCAAGCTGCAAAGAGAAATAATGGTGGATAGCCTACATACTCATTTCGTATTGCCGATGGACACAGGAAAATCCGTGTTGAAGGAAGTGGTGGTGCGGGCGCAAAAACCACTGATGCGGCAGGAAGACGACAAGACCATAGTAGATGCCGAAAGCCTTGCCGCGGCCAGTACCAACGGCTACGAAGTGCTGGAAAAAACACCCGGTATCTTTGTGGACCCTGATGGGAATGTTTACTTGAGCAGTACCACCTCGGCGGCTATTTACATTAACGGCAGACCCTTGAAAATGAGCAGGAGCGATGTGGCTTCCATGCTGCGCAGCCTGCCGCCCAATGCCATTGAAAAAATAGAATTGCTGCGCACCCCTTCCGCAAAATACGATGCCTCGTCCAGCGGGGGCATAGTGAATATCGTATTGAGGAAAGGCATAAAAATTGGTTTGAACGGCAGCGTGAATGTAGGCTTTCTACAAGGCACTTACGGCAATCAATTCCTGGGTTTCAGCCTCAACAATAGCAACGGCAGAACAGCCACGTACATCAATGGCAATTTTGCCAACAACAAGACCTATAACATACTCAATACGGATAGGTACGTAGCGGGCGATACCGTGTTGAGCCAGCAAGCCCGGACTGTTAGCAAGGAACTAATTCCCTCTTTTGGCTATGGCATCAACCACGACTTTAGCGATGCTTGGAACATCAATTACGAAGGCAGGGTCAGCTATTCGGCCAACAAACAAAATACCGACAACCATAACGATTTCCTGTCGCAAGGCCAATTGCTGGGCACCAGTTTGGCTACCTTGAGCAATAGGTACGGCAGCCTGCTGATAAGCCAAGATGCAAGCACCAATTTCAAGATAGACTCCAGCGGCAGCGAGTGGGTCAATGCCTTGCACTATACTTATAGGAATGGCAACACCGACCAAGATTTCAATACGGTTTCGGCCATGCCTTATGGTGGCTATGGCACGGTCAAGAACCCCAACCATTTTATTTCTTTCCAATCGGATTTAAGTTATAAACTGCGGCATAGAATAACGTTGGAAGCGGGCATAAAAACTACCTATCTCCATTTTGTGAACGATGCAAACTATTATTTGACCACCAATGGGCAAGATGTGGCAGATAACGCCAGAACCGCAAGCTATGTGTACAAGGAACACGTCAACGCTGCTTACGGACAAGCCTCCAAGGGTTTAGGGTCGTTTGTGCTAAAAGCCGGATTGCGTATGGAAAACACCAATATGGAGGGCCGTCAAACCAGACCTTCGGACACTACATTCTCCATAAAGCGAACCGATTTTTTCCCTTACGTTTATTTGAGCCGGAAACTGATGTCCATAGCGCATTACGAACTTCGGTCTTACTTGGTGTACAGGCGCACCATTACGCGCCCGTCTTACGACCAGTTGAACCCTTTCCCAAAATATGTGGACCAATTTTTGTCGGACGTGGGCAACCCGAACCTGAAACCCCAATTCACCAATAACTACGAGGCTAATGTAAGTATAGCGGATATGCCCTTGCTGGCCTTGGGCTACAACGATACCCGCGATATGTTTACCAACGTTTACTACCAAGATGCAAACAATGCCGCCTTGGCCTATCGTACTTACGACAATGTGGGGCACAATAAGGAGTTTTACCTGCGAGGCTTTGCCGCCATTCCGCCCGGGGGCAAATATTTCGGCCTTGTGGGCGGCCAGTTCAACCGCAACATATACGAAGGCCTGTACGGAGGCGCACCATTGACGTTCTCGGGCAATAGTTGGTTGTTCTTTACCTACCACCAGCTGAAGTTGGACGACAAATCCATGTTGACCCTCAACGGTTTTATTCGGTTGAAAGGCCCATTGCAGTTTTATGAACTGGGCAGGTTCGGTGCTTTGAACCTAAGCGTGAACAGGCAATTCCTGCAACGAAAACTAACGGTTACGCTTAGCGTGAACGATGTGCTTTACTCGAAAAACAACACATTCAAGGTGGAACAAGCTACGGTAAATGCCACGGGCTACAGGGCCGAAGACAGCCGTAGGATAGGCATCACCGCCCGATACAATTTTGGGTTTGCCAAGAAAGAAGACGGCAAAGATATGTTTGACAAAATGACGAATGTGCCCAATTGATGCCGGGTATGTTGCTTACGGGAAAGTTACCGGCGCAGTTATCACAGGGTACATTTAAAATTGTCGCCTTAAAGGGAATGACAAGAGTTCCCTTGTTGCATTCGGGATAACACCCGCCGCTTGTCGTGCCTATACTCCCCATTGTCATGCTGACGAAGGAAGCATCTCTATTAGTACCCTCACTGCGTTCGGGATGACAGCGCGTTCGGGATGACAAGAACTCCCTCGCTGCGATCGGGACCTACTGTGCTACGACAATTTTAAATGCACCCGTTATCACAACCCGGCTTTTGACAATACCAAAACAGCATACCGGATGCGCTCAAAATACCCCTATTCGTAAAAG
>JASGFI010000113.1:0-9893 GCA_047605615.1 Edaphocola sp.
ATAAAGCGGCCTCTGTTCGACATCTTGTCGGTTGGAGGCTTTATGGGGGGAAACCTGCCGGTGTTACGGATACTCAAATTGATTTATTGTTGTCTAATTATTGAATGTATTTAAATATGAAATACAGTGAATACACACGTGTATTGCTTTGGTCTATTTTCGTTTTTGCAATTACAGGATGTATAAAAGAAAGAATGACCTCAATAAAAGCAACCCTCTACAACGATGCAGGCGTAAAAGTTGTTATCCTACATTTCAAAGGTGGTATTGTCAATGCAGGGGATTCAATAGTTGTACAAGCTGGCGATAGTTTTTTGTATGCTAATGGGAGTGAGTTTGGGGACATTACGGGGCCAGGATTCAACAATGACTATGCGGGCAATCCGGACGATTCCATTGTTGTGATGTTTGACGATAAATATAGTGTGACGCACTATTTTAATACACCGTTACACCTTTCCAATAAATATTACCTTAACGATTCCCCAAGAAATATTGGCAACCCTAATAGTTATGAGTTTACCGCGGTTAGGGAAAAAAATAAGCGGATTAACTATAATCGATACTACTTCACCGAATCCGATTACGAATATGCCCAAAAATAGAACAGCGATGAACTGTTCGGCACAACGATACACGAGCTGGCCCACGTGGCCCATAGGGAGACCATGAACGCCGGCCCCGTACAATTCTCGCAAGTGGGTAACGAAATAGCGGAGAGCTGGGCCCTGGGCGTGCAGTGGTCGGTAACGAACATGGAGTACCGCGAACGGGGCATTGCCAATTATGGCAATTGGGACTATACCGCCACGGGCTTGCGGAGGCCGCACGACAGGGCTTACCAATGGTGGCGGCTGAGTACCAGTGACGAATATACCTCTTTGTTTATTAATTTGGTGGATGACTTTAATGAGCTCGGCATAAATTTTGGACCAAGGCCAGATGGGCTGGTGGATGACAGAGTCTCTGGATATGCGCTTAGTAATATACAATCAAACTATCTTCAACATGTATATGGCTTAAGTAGTTTAGCAACTAAATTAAAAGCAAATAAACCAGCGAATGTTACGGATGCGCAAATTGATTTACTCTTGTCATTTTATTAAATTTCATCAAGATGAGAAAAAGTAATTTAAGATTAGCAAACTTGAGCATTGCAATCTTTGTAAGCATTGGTTGTATAAAAGAAAAAACCACATCTTACTCGGCATCAATAATAAATGAAGCTGTCGTAAATGTTGAGATGATACCGTATAGGTATGGCGTGTTGGCGAGTGAAGAATCTATTAAATTAAATTCTGGCGATAGTGTTAAAATAGCATCAGGTACGGATTACGGCATTGTTGACCATGCGGGTTTCGATAGTGATTTTTTGTCCAATACGGATTCTTTGGTGGTGATATTCAGCGATACTTTCAAAGTTGTACACTATCTAAATGACCCACAGAATCCTTCAATCAAGTTTGTGTCTGGTAAAAGTGAACGAAATCTACTTCAATTAGAAAGTTATTCTTATAGCTACTTAGATATTTCTAAATACAAACGTTCATCAACTTACTGGTACACCTTCACCGAATCCGATTACGAATATGCCAAACAGTAAAACAGAACCCACCGGCAAGATGCTGGGTGGGGGCTGTTTAGAGCAAAACCTGTCATCTTGTATGAAAGATTACACAAGTTCAACCGAAACATCCCTTAATGACGCAACAACTCACGGCATAGAAATCAAGCACGGTTGTTAAATAATTTACTTAATTCGTTACCTTTGCAACCCTGAAAATCTAATAGAGGGATTCTATGTTTGACAATCTAAGCGAACGGCTCGATTCGGCATTTAAAATGTTGAAAGGCGGCGGGCGCATATCCGAGATAAATGTTGCCACTACGGTGAAAGAAATACGCCGCGCATTGGTAGATGCCGACGTGAACTACAAAATAGCCAAAGAATTTACCGACAAAGTAAAAGACAAGGCATTGGGCGAAAAAGTGCTCACCGCTGTTTCGCCGGGCCAATTGATGGTGAAGATAGTGAAGGACGAGTTGGCCGAACTGATGGGCGGCACCGAGGTGGAACTCGACTTGAGCGAAAAGCCCACCGTCATCTTGATAGCCGGTTTGCAGGGGTCGGGCAAAACTACCTTCTCGGGAAAGTTGGCCAGTTTCTTGAAGACGAAGAAAAACAAAAAGCCCCTGTTGGTAGCCGGCGATGTTTACCGTCCTGCCGCCATCAACCAATTGCACGTACTGGGCCAGCAAATAAACGTGCCCGTTTACAGCGAACCGGAAAATAAAGATGTAGTATCGATAGCCAACAATGCCCTGGCCAAAGCCAAACAAGACGGCAACAACGTAGTGATAATAGATACCGCCGGTCGCTTGGCGGTGGACGAGGCCATGATGACCGAGGTGGCCAACGTCAAAGCGGCTCTGAACCCAAGGGAAATACTGTTCGTGGTGGACTCCATGACGGGGCAAGATGCCGTAAATACGGCCAAGGCTTTCAACGACTGCCTGGATTTTACGGGCGTGGTATTGACCAAGTTGGACGGCGACACCCGGGGCGGCGCCGCGCTCTCCATCAAATATACTGTAGATAAGCCCATCAAGTTTGTAAGCATGGGCGAAAAGCTCGAAACCTTGGACGTGTTCTATCCCGAAAGGATGGCGCAACGCATATTGGGCATGGGCGACATAATTTCTTTGGTGGAAAGGGCGCAAGACCAATTCGACGAAGAGGAGGCCAAGAAGATAGAGCGGAAAATAAGGGCCAATAAATTCGACTTTGACGATTTCAAGACACAACTGTCGCAGATAAAAAAAATGGGCAATATCAAAGACCTTTTGGCCATGATACCCGGCGTGGGCAAGGCCATTAAGGACATAGACATCAGCGACGACGCTTTCGATGGCATAGAAGCCATGATAGACAGCATGACACCCGCCGAGCGTCGCAACCCGGATATTATTACCCCTTCCCGCCGCAAACGCATAGCCCTTGGCGCAGGCAAAGATGTGTCGGAAATGAACGCCTTCATGAAGCAGTTTGAACAAATGCGCGGCATGATGAAGCAAATGAACAAATTCAAAGGCATGGGTATGCCGGGAATGCCGGGTATGTCGGGAATGCCCGGCATGGGTGCGGGAATGCCCAATATTTTTGGAAAAAGATAAACCGTTTCTTTTCTCCCAACAATTTCCCTGATGCATTGCATCAGGGAAATTGTTTTTTTTTGTGAGTAACTACTTGCTTTTTCCTGTTTCAATATTTATTTGTCGCTTTTTTTTGGTGTAACTTTGCGCCCACAAACAAAAAACTCAACAATACTTGCATGCAAATGAAAGAAGTAGTAATAGTATCGGCAGTACGCACGCCATTGGGCAGTTGGGGCGGCTCGCTCAAAGATTTCAGTGCCACCCAGTTGGGTGCAGCAGCCATAAAAGGTGCTTTGGAGCGCATAAACCTCGACCCCAAAGAGGTTCAGGATGTGCTGATGGGTTGCGTGTTGCAAGCCAACCTTGGCCAGGCACCCGCGCGCCAAGCTGCCAAGTTTGCGGGCCTGCCCGATGCCGTAAATTGCACCACGGTGAACAAGGTGTGTGCCAGCGGCATGAAAGCCATTATGCAAGGCACACAAGCTATTTTGCTGGGCGATGCAGACGTAGTGGTGGCGGGCGGCATGGAGAGCATGAGCAATGTTCCTTTTTACAGCCCCAACATGCGCTGGGGCAATAAATACGGCGATGTGAACATGATAGACGGCTTGGCAAAAGACGGCCTTTGGGATGTTTACAACAACTACGCCATGGGCAATGCGGCCGAAAACACCGCCACGGAAATGAACATCGGCCGCGAGGAGCAGGACACCTTTGCCACAACCAGCTACCGGCGCAGCCAAGCCGCCGTGAACGAGGGGAAGTTTGAGCAGGAGATAATACCCATAAGCATACCCCAGCGCAAAGGCGACCCGGTTGTCTTTGCCAAAGACGAAGAACCCTTCAACGTAAAATTCGACAAGATACCTACGCTCAATTCCGCATTTGTCAAAGGTGGTTCGGTTACGGCGGCCAATGCCTCCACCATGAACGATGGTGCCGCCGCCCTGGTACTGATGAGCCGCGAAAAGGCCGACAGCCTCGGCCTGAAGCCACTTGCCGCCATACGCGGCTATGCCGATGCCGAGCAAGCACCCGAATGGTTTACCACCGCACCCGCCAAGGCAGTGCCCCGGGCAGCGGCCAAGGCCGGTTTGCAGATGGGCGACATAGCCTACTTTGAACTCAACGAAGCCTTTAGCGTGGTGGGTTTGGCCAATTGCAAATTAATGGATTTGAAACCCGAACAAGTGAATGTAAACGGCGGTGCGGTTTCGTTGGGGCATCCGCTGGGGGCCAGTGGCGCACGCATAGTAGTTACCCTCTTGCATGTGTTGCAACAAAACAATGCCCGCTACGGTGCAGCCGGTATCTGCAATGGCGGCGGCGGCGCATCGGCACTTGTAATAGAGCGGTTGTAAATAGAGCGGTTGTAATAGGCCATGCAGGCAGAGGCACGCAGATAGTCTTGTGCTAAAAATGCAACAGAAAGGCACAAAGCGATTCGATGGCACATTTTTGCCCCACTTCAACTTTAGCCAGCCTTGATACAAGCAAAAATTGAGCGATGCAAAGGCATGGATTTTCATTGTTTCCTGAAACATTTTTCTTTGTGAAAAGATAGATGTAACAGCTTGGTTGCAGCTGCCGCAATTACAACATTTATAGTGCCATGCACCACGAATGTGCTACATTTGTCGGCAATAAAATTCGCTATTTCCTTGAAAACAAAGACAGCTTTTTTTTGCCAGACTTGTGGTTTTGAAAGCCCTAAATGGGCGGGCAAATGCCCTTCCTGCGGTGCGTGGAATTCTTTTGTGGAAGAAAGGGTGGAGAAAGCCGCCGGCAGTAAAAACCAGCCCGATGACCTGTGGAAAGAGGAGCGTGGGGAAGCACACAAAGCCAAGAGCATAGGCAGCATAGTGGCCGAAGAAGAAATACGCTACCAACTGCCCGATGCCGAGCTGAACCGCACCTTGGGTGGCGGGCTGGTACAAGGCTCGGTGGTGTTGATAGCGGGCGAGCCGGGCATTGGCAAATCCACGTTGTTCCTGCAATGCGCCCTGCAATGGAAAGGTGCCCGCATCCTGTATGTTTCGGGCGAGGAAAGCGCGCACCAAATAAAGATGCGTGCCGAGCGCATCAATGCCGCCAACGAAAACCTCTACCTGTTAACCGCAACCGATACCGGGCAAATTTTTCAAGAGATAAAAAAACTGCGGCCCCAATGGGTCATTGTAGATTCCATACAGACCCTGGCATCGCCCTATATAGAAAGTGCGCCGGGCAGCGTGTCGCAAGTGCGCGAGTGTGCCGCGGAACTGCAAAGGTTTGCCAAGCAGACCAATACGCCCGTGGCCATCATAGGCCACATAACCAAAGACGGCAACATAGCCGGCCCCAAAATACTGGAACACATGGTAGATGCTGTCTTGCAGTTTGAAGGCGACCGCCATTACGCCTACCGCATACTGCGCACGCAGAAAAACCGGTTTGGCTCCACCTCCGAACTGGGCATTTACGAAATGACCTCGGCGGGTATGCGCGGCGTGAGCAACCCGTCGGAGGTGCTGCTGACCCAACACGAAGAAGCCCTGAGCGGCATAGCCATAGCCGCCGCCATAGAGGGTTTGCGCCCCATGATGATAGAGGTGCAGGCACTGGCATCCGGTTCGGTATATGGTACGCCGCAACGCACCACCAACGGTTTCGACCTGCGCAGGCTGCAATTGTTGTTGGCCGTGCTGGAAAAACGCGGAGGGTTTCAGTTTGGCATGAAAGACGTATTTCTCAACATAGCCGGTGGCCTTAAAATAGAAGACCCGGCCATAGATTTGGCCATAGTATGCGCCTTGCTCAGTTCGTTTGAAGATAGTGCCTTGCCGGGCAACGTATGTTTGGTGGGCGAGGTGGGCCTGAGCGGCGAGATACGCGCCGTAAACCGCATAGAGCAACGCATAGCCGAGGCCGCCAAAATGGGCATGGATTTGATAGTGGTACCCAAGGCCAACGCCAAAGGGCTGGAACTGGGCAAATACGACATAGAGGTGCGCCTGGCGGGCAAGGTAAGCGATGTGTACCAGTTGTTTTTGGGATGATTGCCTAAGGGATATTTGCTGATATTTTTTGGAAGAAACGGGATTGCGAAACGCCTAATTTCAATATATTTACGCACATTTCGCGTGTAAGATGAACGAAGCCCTGTTTCAATACCTTTGGCAAAATTCCTTGTATCGACCCGAGGGCATCAGCACCACCTCGGGCGAACCGGTTACGGTCATACATCCGGGCACCATTAACCGCCATGCGGGGCCCGACTTTACCAATGCCCGCATCAAAGTGGGCGATACTACCTGGGCGGGCAATGTGGAGCTGCACATAAAAGCCAGCGATTGGCACAAACATAAGCACACCGCCGACCCAAGGTACCAGAACATCGTACTGCATGTAATTTACGAAGATGACCTACCCATGCACGAACCTTCGTTTCCCACCATAATACTCAAAAACCACCTGGACCAAACGGTTGTTGAACGGTATAGGCTGTTGGTAGGCCATGCCACGCCCATAGCCTGCGCCAACCAATTGGGCAAGATAAGCGACATAATCTGGAGCAGTTGGCTGGAACGGCTCTTGGCCGAACGCTGGGAACATCGGCTTGCCGAATGGCAATTGTTATGGTTGCAAGCCGGGAAAGACTGGCGCACGTTATTGTATTACCGCCTCGCGGCCAATTTTGGATTCCATGTAAACAGGGATGCCTTTTTGAGCCTGGCGCTCTCGTTGCCCTTGAACATTTTGGTGAAGCACCGCAAAAGCTTGTTGCAAACTGAAGCATTGTTGTTTGGGCAAGCAGGCTTGTTGCAACCTGCCCAACGCGACGATTATGTGGAAAAACTGGAAACCGAATATCAATTTTTGCGCAGGAAATACCAATTGACGCCCATGGTGCCCCATAGGTGGAAGTTCTTGCGGTTGCGCCCGCAAAATTTCCCCACCATACGCATAGCGCAATTTGCCATGATAGTACACAAAAGCCTCGAATTGTTCGCGCGGCTCATGGAGGTGAAAAACGCAAAAGACCTAATGCCTTTGTTGGACGTACATGCCGGCGATTATTGGCACAACCATTACCGCTTCGGCGAAACAGTACTCGAAAGCAACACCAAGCATTTGGGCAAAGATGCGGTAAACAATATTCTTATCAACACCGTGGCGCCCATGCAATATTTGTATGCCCAGTTGCAGGGCAAAACCCACCTGCACGAAAGCAGCGTGGCATTGTTGTCCACCTTGAAGCCCGAAGACAACAACATTGTCCGTACTTGGAAAGCAATAGGCATCAAGCCCAAAGATGCGGCACAAACCCAAGCCTTGTTGCAATTGTTCAACGAATACTGCACGCCCAGGAAATGCCTGCAATGCACCATTGGCAATAGGTTGGTGAGAAAAGGGTGACTTAAACGAGGAGGCCGGTTGCAGCAACCGGCCTCCTCGTTTAAGTCAACAGTCAATCGTATCGCTTTCTTGCGCTGCGTCTCCTATTTCGCCGCTTCAATAATAGCCGTAAAATCGTCTGCCACCAAGGATGCGCCGCCTATGAGGCCGCCGTCCACGTCGGGGCAGGCAAACAGTTCGGCGGCGTTGGAGGGTTTGGCGCTGCCGCCATAAAGGATACAAGTATTGTCGGCTACCCCTTGTCCGTATTTTCCGGCAATCACGCTACGGATGAAAGCGTGCATTTCCTGCGCCTGCGCGGCGGTGGCGGTGCGCCCCGTGCCTATGGCCCATACCGGCTCGTAGGCAATGACGATGTGGGCAAATGAGGCGGCATCGAGGTGAAACAAACCACCTTCTATTTGCATGTTCACCAAGTCGTTTTGCGTGTTGGCATCGCGTACTTCCAGTGGTTCGCCCACGCAAAAGATTACATCAAGGTCTTGTGCCAATACGGCATCCACCTTCTTTGCCAACAGGGCTTCGTCTTCGCCAAAATATTGCCTGCGCTCGCTATGGCCCAGTATTACGTAAGCCACGCCCACGCTTTTCAGCATAGCCGCCGACACTTCGCCCGTATAGGCACCGGCAGTTTCTTGGTGGCAATTTTGGGCCGCCAGATAAAAGCCGCTTTTGCCTTTCAACTGCGTAGCCGCCAGCTCCAGTTGGGTGAAAGGTGGGGCAACGATGACCGAAACATTGTCGGGCAGTTCGGTATTCTTGGCCAGGATATCGGCAACGAGTTGCTTGCCCTCGAAAAGGTTTTTGTTCATCTTCCAATTGCCGGCCACTATTTTTTTTCTGGACATTTTGTTGTTGCGGTTTTAGATGTTAGATATTGGACGTTAGATATTAGACATTGTTTTTCAAAAATTATTCGGCTTTTGCGCCCATCAAATCCCGTTGATTTGCCGTATTGTCAAATACCGCTTGCAGCAAGGTTTTGTCTTCATGCGAAAGCTGTTTGTTCCTGCGTTCCATCATCCTGTCGGCAGTGGCCAACGCCTTGTCGAGCCTGTAAGTAGCAAGCCCTTCGCTGCCGCCCCAAGTAAAGGAAGGGATAAATTTTTCGGGGAAACCGCCGCCATAAATATTGCAGCTTACGCCCACCACGGTACCGGTGTTGAACATGGTGTTGATGCCGCATTTGGAATGGTCGCCCATCATCAAGCCACAAAACTGCAAACCTGTTTTTACCGATTTGTTTTGGCGCTCGTCCCATATTTTTATCTCGTCGTAATTGTTCTTGAGGTTGGAGCAATTGGTGTCCGCGCCCAGGTTGCACCATTCGCCAATCACGGCATTGCCCACGAACCCATCGTGGCCTTTGTTGCTGTTGGCAAAGAATACGGCGTTGCTTATTTCGCCGCCCACCTTGCAACCCGGGCCTATGGTGGTGCCGCCATAAATTTTGGTGCCCATTTTTACCACTGCGTGTTCGCCCAAGGCAAATGGCCCCCTGATGGTTGCGCCCTCCATCACTTCGGCTTCGGCACCTATGTATATGGGGCCTTTTTCGGCATTCAAAATGCAGGGAAATGCCTTGGCCCCCGGTTCCATGAATATATTTTCAGGATGAATGGCCGTTACAAATTCGGGTATCAACTGGCTTTGGCGGCCTTTGGCAATGATGTCAACATCGATGCAAATGGCGGCTTCGTTGTTCTTGAAGATGTCCCAAATCCTTTGGATGACGATAAGCGAACCGGGAAAATAAACGGGAGCCAATTTTTCGGCTGCTTTTTCCTCTTCCAAATGAGTTACGCTTGTTTCGCCATAAAAGGCAACCAAATGTTGTTCCCACACTAATTTTTCGCCGCTTTTCAAATTGGCTGCCGCATCGGCCAATTCTTTGGTGGCCACTATGGCTGCATTGACGTACAGCACGCCGGGGGCTTCTATTTTGGGAAACACGGCAGATAGGTAATCCTCCGTCAGGGTGCCGGTTTCGGCATTCAAAAGCATTTGCCACCGTTCCCTGCCGGTCAATATGCCGCACCTTATGTCCGCCACCGGGCGGGTGTGGGTAAAGGGCAATAGTTGGTTATGTCGGCTTCCGTCAAAAAGGTTTATCTTCATTATTGGTTAAACATCGGTTGCGGGCTACCTGAAAGCCCAATTGTTTTTTGCCGCCCAAAGATAAGGAGAATGGCGAAATAACTTGGGTCAATCAAATGCACCCGATGCAAGGGCAAACTGGTGGTCAAATACTGGAAATTTTGGCAGCACCGCCCAACAACTTTGCAACCCGCAGGGCGTACAAGTACAATCGTTCAAAACGCCTACCAAAGAAGAAGCGG
>JASGFI010000114.1:0-9839 GCA_047605615.1 Edaphocola sp.
CCGATCGCAGCGAGGGGGCTCTTGTCATCCCGAACGCGCTGTCATCCCGAACGCAACGAGGTAACTCAAAGAGAGGGAACTAATAGAGATGCTTCCTTCGTCAGCATGACAATGGGGAGTATAGGCATGACAAGCGGCGGGTGTCATTCCGAACGCAACGAGGGAACTCGTGTCATTCCCTTTAAGGCGACAATTTTAAATGCACCCTTGTCCCAATTAGCCATGTTGGTTTAATGAAAATACCCTACTTTAGTTAGCCCAAACCAAGGTTGAAAATTTAAGTTTCGACCCGTGGCTTTGTGAGGGTTGCATGTAAATCATGTACATTGCACAAGCAAATTTTTTTTAGAGCTAACCGATTTATATAATGCAAGAAGAAGAAAATAAAAAAGTTGTAGGTACCGCTTCCAACAACCAACAGCAAACCTTGGACAGTATAGACGACGGCATCCAGTTCAAAAACAACCCCGTGCTGGATTTGCCGCAAATAGTGAAGAAATACCTCGGCAAGGTGGTGGAATACGTGCAGCACAACAATAGCTATTTTTTCAGCGATGGTTCGGCCAAGGTGGAGGTGCGCATAGTGAGCGATGAAATCATCAGGGTGCGCCTGGCGCCGCAAGGCGTTTTCCTGGAGGATTTTTCGTATGCCATTGCAGATGCGCAACTGCCATACGCCACGGTGTTTTCACTGGACGAGGACGAGCATTTTTACCTCGTAAAAACCAATACGGTAACTTGTGCAATAGAAAAAGAAACCTTCCTGGTATCCTTCAAGAACAGGGACGAAAAGGTGATGAACGCCGACCTCTCGCCGATGCACTGGGAAGAAAATCCGGACTACGGCGGCTTCTACGTATATGCTACCAAACAGGCATTCCCGGATGAGGCGTTTTTGGGCCTTGGCGACAAGCCCACGCACCTCAATTTGCGCGGCAGGCGCTTGAACAACTGGAACAGCGATACCTATTCGTTTGGCTACAACCAAGACCCCTTGTACCGTTCCGTACCCTTTTACATAGGCTTGAACGAGGGCGATGCTTACGGCATTTTCTTCGACAATACCTTCCGCACTTATTTCGACTTTGCCGCCGAAGCCGACGATAAAACCAGTTTTTGGTCGGAGGGCGGCGAGCTGAATTACTACTACATCCACGGCCCGCACATGATGGATGTGGTGAAGCGTTACCATAGCCTCACGGGTACGCATTACCTGCCGCCGCTGTGGGCTTTGGGCTTTCACCAATGCAGGTGGAGCTATTATCCCGAAACAAAATTGCGCGACCTGGCCGATGCCTTCCGCGAGCAGAAAATACCCTGCGACGCCCTTTACCTGGATATAGACTATATGGACGGTTATCGTTGCTTTACCTGGAACAAATCTTTCTTTCCCGACCCCAAGAAGATGATTAAGGATTTGAAAGATAAAGGGTTCAACACGGTAGTAATCATAGACCCGGGCATTAAGGTGGACGATAATTATTGGGTGTTCAAGGAAGGAAAAGACAATAATTATTTCTGCCGCCGCGGCGACGATTATTTCATGGAAGGCTACGTGTGGCCGGGCCTTTGCCGTTTCCCCGATTTTACCAATCCCAAGGTACGCGAATGGTGGGGCGGATTGTTCAAGGAATTGGTGGACGAGGGCGTGGCCGGCGTGTGGAACGACATGAACGAACCCGCCGTGTTTGGCAGGGGCACCTTTCCTTTGGACGTAAGGCATAATTTTGACGGCCAGCGAGGCTCGCACCGCAAGGCGCACAATGTGTATGGCATGCAGATGGTGCGCTCTACCTACGAGGGGCTTAAAAAATTGTATAAGAACAAACGGCCGTTCACCATTACCCGCGCCGCTTACAGCGGTACGCAACGTTACAGCTCCGTATGGACGGGCGACAATGTGGCCACCTGGGAACACCTGCAATTGGGCGTGTTGCAACTGCAAAGGCTATCGGTTTCGGGCATCCCGTTTTGCGGAACGGACATAGGCGGCTTCAGCGGCGAACCCGATGGCGAATTGTTTACCCGTTGGATTCAATTCGGGGTATTTTCCCCCTTCATGCGCGCACACTCGGCGGGCGATACCCGCGAGCGCGAGCCTTGGAGCTTTGGCCAACCGTACACCGACATCAACCGTAAATTCATAGAACTGCGCTACAAACTGTTGCCCTACATCTATTCCGTGTTTTGGGAACACCACCGTTACGGCTTCCCCATTTTGCGGCCCTTGTTGATGCTGGAACAACATTTGGAAAGCAACATACCCCGCGAAAATGAATTCAACTTCGGCGACAAAATACTGGTGGCGCCGGTCATGGTGCCCGGCCAACAAACCAAAACCGTGTATTTGCCGGGAGGGCTTTGGTATTATTACTGGGACGGCACCCCGCTGCAAGGCGGGCTGGAACACGATATTGCCACGCCCTTGGACGAAATGCCGGTGTTCATAAAAGCGGGAACAGTTCTGCCTATGTACCCCGTGATGCAACATACCAACGAGTACAAAATTTCTTCGTTGAAACTTACGGTTTATTATTCGGAGCAGGAAGCAAACAGCTACCTTTACGAAGACCACGGCGATACTTTTGCCTACGAACAACAAATTTATTTGGAAAAACAATTTGTGGTAAGCGGCGATGCGGGCCACCTGCGTTTGCGGCAGCAGGTGGCAGGTTTGTTTACGGAAGTTTACAAAACATACGATATTTATTTCGAGGGGCTGCCTTTCGTGCCGATGGTGTGTAAAATAGACAATGAGGAACGACCCCTGGAAAAAGGCGACGAAGGAAAGTTTTTTGTAAGGGTGCCGAAAGATTTTCAACATTTATCTTTAGGCAAGAAATAGGGGCTTGTTTAAATTTTAGGCATTGTTCATCCGGTATAGTTTTTAGGAACTTTGCCAACTTTTAAAAACTTTGGCAAAGTTGTAAATCAGGAGAGAATATATTTAGGCGGGTACTTCACACCTGAAGAGCTATCTTAGTGTAACAATGCCTAAAGTTGATGGCACGATATTTTAAAACCTAAAATTATGGGATTAGTAGAAGAATCGAAGCATGTAGATTTTTCAATTAAATATGAACCGTGGACGGAAACCGAACTTTCCGACTCCCGAAAACTGATGCAGGAACTCAAAGCAAAAACCCAAAAACAAAAAGAACGTACTTCTGTCTTGACAGTCAAAAAGAAACGTGCAGCCGCTCAATAGCACTACCGCCAAAGTGGCGCGGAGGCATGAAATTTTTCACCGAAAAGAACCATGAGAAAACAAATGAATTTTTAACCGGCCCTAAAAACCAATATCCCGTAATATTGCTATCATAATCACTCCTTACCTCTAATACTTACAATTGTACAATGTCCCTGAAAACTACAGTGGTGGCTTATTCCCGTTTTACGGATTTTGATGTTAGCCTGTTCAAAAGTGGCAAACACTATAACCTTTACGAAAAATTCGGATCCCATGCCATGACGGTGGACGACGTGGACGGTACCTATTTTGCCGTGTGGGCACCCAATGCCCAATACGTTTCGGTCATCGGCGAATTCAACAACTGGAAAGCCAAAGCGCACCAGCTTAACGGCAGGTGGGACGGCAGCGGTATATGGGAAGGCTTCATACCGGGCGTGACCATTGGCGCATCCTACAAATACAGGATAAAAACCTATAAGGGCGAAAAGCTGGACAAGGCCGACCCCTATGCCTTGCAAATGGAAAAACCGCCGCACAATGCCTCGGTGGTGAACACTACATGGTACAAGTGGAAAGACAAGGAATGGATGGCCAACCGAATGGAAAAAAATTCGCTGCGGCAACCCATGTCGGTCTATGAATTGCACCTTGGCAGCTGGATACGCGACCCCGAAAATCCCAAGGTAAAGCTCAATTACCTGCAAGTGGCCGAAAAATTGGTGCCCTATATACTGGACATGGGTTTTACGCACGTAGAATTGATGCCCGTGATGCACCACCCTTATTATCCTTCGTGGGGTTATCAAATTACCGGTTACTTCGCCGCCAGTTCGTTTTACGGCTCGCCGCAAGACTTGATGTCGCTCATAGAGCAGCTGCACCTTGCCGGCATAGGCGTGATACTGGATTGGGTGCCCTCGCATTTTCCCGGCGACCCGCACGGCCTGCATTATTTCGACGGCACGCATTTGTACGAACATGAAGACCCGCGCAAGGGCTACCACCCGGACTGGAACTCGTGGATATTCAACTACGGCAGGCCGGAGGTGAAAAGTTTCCTCATCAGCAATGCCCATTTTTGGATTGAACGATACCATGCCGACGGCTTGCGCATAGACGCGGTGGCCAGCATGTTGCATTTGGATTATAGCAGGAAAGCCGGCGAATGGGTGCCCAATATTCATGGCGGCCGCGAGAATTTGGAAGCCATCACCTTCATGCAGGAACTGAACACGTCGGTTTACGGCGCATTTCCCGATGTGCAGACAATAGCCGAAGACAGCACCAGTTGGGAAGGGGTAACGCGGCCCGTAAGTGCCGGTGGCCTGGGCTTCGGCCTCAAATGGATGATGGGTTGGATGCACGACACGCTCGATTATTTTGAACAAGACACCTTTTTCAGGAAGTTTCACCACAACCTCGTCACTTTTGGCCTTACCTATGCTTTCGGCGAAAATTACATGTTGCCGTTTTCGCACGATGAAGTGGTGCACGGCAAGGCTTCCATGATATACAAAATGCCGGGCGACGAATGGCAGAAATTTGCCAACCTCCGTTTGCTGTATTTGTTCATGTTCACGCATCCGGGCAGCAAACTGCTGTTCATGGGCAGCGAATTTGCGCAAACCAACGAATGGAATTTCCTAAGCTCGCTCGACTGGCACCTGCTGGAGTTCGAGCCGCACAAAAAAATGCAAGATTTCGTGCGCCAACTGAACCATTTGTACCGCAACCAGTTGGCGTTGTACGAATTTAATTACGACTGGCGCGGCTTTGAATGGATAGAGGCCAACGATGGCGACAATTCCGTATTTGCCTACCTGCGCAAGGGAAGCCAGCCCGACGCCGACCTGATAATAGTGCTGAACATGACCCCTATCGTAAGGCAATCGTACAGGATTGGCCTGCCCGACGACGGAAGCTGGCAGTGCCTGCTCAATTCGGACGATGACCAATATTACGGCAGCGGGGTAGGGGCGGGCTTGCTGCATACACAAGCCATTGCCAGCCAAGGCCGGCCATATTCCTTGGGGCTTGCCTTGCCGCCTTTGGCGGGCGTGGTGCTTGGCCGTGCGCAGGTTAAGAAGGGTGCGCCAAAGGCGAAAAAAGCTGCCGCCAAGAAACAAGCCAAAAGATAAAGTAAGTACTCACAAGTAAATAAAAAATATACGACCTTGTTGGGCGCATTTGATGAACCAATTGCTAATTTAGTTGGCAAATTGACAATGACGACAATGTAAATTGTTTGCTTTCAGTTTGTTCATGAAAATTACCCGTTAGGAACACAATAATTCAGCGCATACCCCTTTTGATTTATTAATATATATTACTGAATACAATACATGCAAGTGCTACATTTAAGTGCCGAATGTTATCCGGTAGCCAAAGTAGGTGGCTTGGGCGACGTGGTAGGGGCATTGCCCAAATACCAATGTCAATTAGGGGTAGATGCCAAAGTGATAATGCCTTGGTACAATAAACCCTTTGTGCGCCAAAACCAATTCTACGTAGTGCACGATGCCTGGATAAACCAAGGCGGCAGGCATTTGCATGTAAGGATATTCAAGGAGCAAAACGATGTATTGGGTTTCGACCTGTTTTTGGTAATGATAGACGGCCTGCTGGACAGGGACAATGTTTATGCTTACCACGATGAAAGCGAACAATTCATTGCCTTTCAACATGCGGTATGCCAATGGGTCAATGTTTGGGAAAACAAGCCCGATGTCATTCATTGCCACGACCACCATGTGGGCCTGGTGCCGTTCATGCTCAAATATTGCTACGATTTTCCGTGGATACGCCATGTCAAAACAGTGGGCACCGTTCACAACGGCCAATACCAAGGCGTGATGGGCTGGGACAAGGCCGCCTTGTTGCCCGCTTTCGACAGCTACAAATGGGGTTATCTGGATTGGAACAACAACATAAACTCGCTTGCGGCATTAATCAAGTGCTGCGATGGCTACACTACCGTGTCGCCGGGTTACTTGCAAGAAATATTCAGCAATGCCAATGGCTTGGAAGCCTTGTTCGCCGCGGAGTGGGCCAAGGCCAGAGGCATAGTGAACGGCATAGACACCGAGGTGTGGAATACCGAAACCGACCCCATGCTGCAACATACCTACACGGCAAAAAATGTGGACAAGGGCAAACTGCAAAACAAAAAGGCGCTTTGCGAAACATTTGGACTGGATGATACCAAACCCCTTTTCAGTTTCATAGGCCGCTTGGTCGAAGACAAAGGGGCCGATTTGCTGTACGATATTTTTGCCTCGTCCATGTACGCCACCGCCTACGGCCTCAACGCCGTCATATTGGGGTCGGGTAGCCACGCGCACGAAGAGGCCATGCGGCACCTCCAAAATAATTTTGGCGGCCATATAGCATCTTACGTAGGCTACAACGAATCTTTGGCCCATAAAATATATGCCGCATCCGATTTCTTGATCATGCCCAGCAGGGTAGAACCCTGCGGCCTCAACCAACTTTACGCCATGCGCTACGGCACTATTCCGGTGGTGCACCGCATAGGCGGCTTGGGAGATACGGTTAAAGATTTTGGCGAGTGGCAGGGTTACGGTATTTGTTTTTCCGATGCGTCCGTTTACAGCGCCGCACACGCCATTGCCAGGGCCGTGGCGCTCTACCAAGACAAAAAGGGAAACTTGCCGGCATTGAGGAAAAAGGTCATGTCTTTGGATTTTTCGTGGGAGCGGTCGGCCAAACAGTACAACGAGATTTATGAACATATAAAATAAACAACATGATACCTAAAGTTATCTCCATAGTACTGGGTGGCGGCAAAGGCACCCGTCTTTATCCGCTTACCGATACCCGAAGCAAGCCCGCAGTGCCCATAGCCGGCAAATACCGATTAGTGGATATTCCCATTTCCAATTGCCTCAATTCCGGCATCAACCGCATTTTTGTACTCACCCAGTACAATTCCGCATCGCTCAATTCGCACATAAAGAATACCTTCAATTTCAGCGTTTTCAGCAAGGGCTTCGTGGACATATTGGCTGCCGAGCAAACCAAGGAAGGCGATAAATGGTACCAAGGTACGGCAGATGCCGTGCGCCGCACGCAGCGTTACCTCGAAAATCACGACTACGATTATATCCTCATCCTTTCCGGCGACCAATTGTATCAAATAGATTTCCAGGAAATGATAGATTTTCACCGAAGGAAAGGAGCCGACATCACGATAGCCACCATACCCGTTACCGGCAAGGACGCCACCGGGTTTGGCATATTGAAATCCAACGATGAAGCGGAAGTAACTTCTTTTATCGAAAAACCCTCGTCCGATAAATTGGCCGATTGGCCCTCGGAGGTCAGCCCCGAAATGGAGCGCCAAGGCAGGGTATTTTTGGCCTCGATGGGCATCTACATATTCAGCAGGGGCGTATTGGCCAAAATGCTGGAAGAAGACAAAGGAACGGACTTTGGCAAAGAGCTGATACCCAATGCAATAGGTGCCTACAAAGTAACCAGCTATCAGTATGACGGCTATTGGACGGACATAGGCACCATAAGCTCCTTTCACGAAGCCAACATAGCCCTAACCGACGATGTGCCCCAATTCAACCTTTACGATACCAACACGGTATTTACCCGGTCGCGCATGTTGCCGCCCTCCAAACTGTTCGGCACCAGGTTAAACAAAGCCATCGTGGCCGATGGTTGCATCATTTCTGCCGATTTGATAGAACAATCGGTGATAGGCATACGTTCGCGCATAGGAAAAGGGTCGGTGATTAGGAATAGCTACCTAATGGGTTCCGATTTTTACCAAACCATACCAGAAATGAAACAACTAAGGGAAGCCGGAAAGCCATTAGTTGGCGTGGGCGAAAATGTGTTGATTGAAAATGCGGTGCTGGACAAGAGCTGCGCCATAGGCGACGGTTGCAAAATAATTGGCGGCGACCACCTTCCCGATGGCGATTTTGACGGCTACACCGTGCAAGACGGCATAGTGGTGGTAAAGCGTAGGGCCGTGATACCGCCGGGTACCACGATAGGATTGGAATAAAACAAATGACTGCCGATATTTGACCGTTCTTTTGTTCGTAGTAGCAAGAACGGTTTTTTTCATCCCGTCCCGTCCTAATACGGAGGTGAATTGCAAAATAGACCAAAAATATTTTTACTCACATCTTCCTCAACGCACCATTCTCGGTTGGCTGGGGGCAAAAAATGAATTGATAAACAATAATGATTGGTCTATTATAAATGCCACTTTCGTATTACGGTTCGGGTATTGCCGAAGGCGGGGTATTTAGCACAAACGTTCAATCGAAGCCGTTCAGCCCCGCTTTTGGCAATACCTTGTTATGGGCAGGTTTTCTACTCGTCATTTGGTTTTTTATTTCCAATTCGCTTTACATCTTTGTCAAAGTCGCTTTCAAAAAGTTGGTCTTGAATGATGCGGTATTTTTCAAATTCACTTTCGGCAAATGCTTTGGCAATGGCTTGTGTTACTTTTCCTGCATTTTTAAGAATGTCTTTTTGGTTGAACTGTAAAAATGCGTTTAGTCTTTTTGCCCAATCGTCCATTGTCATTGGAATATTTTGTTCTGCCTGTGTTTCGGCATAGTCTAAATACATTGTAACAAATCGGTCAAGTTGTTTCAATTCTTTTTCGGTAAGATAATTTTTAGCAACCGACACATCTGTTTTTATGATTTTTCCTTTCGGTGCATTTTTCCAGGTGGTTAAACCCATATTGTCTTTTTTGCTGTTGGCACGTTGCATTATTACTTCTGCTGCTGTGTGTCCGTGAATAGCAAAATGCAATTTATTTTGAACGGTTGCGAAAAAAGTTTGTGTAACTTCTGTGTCGGGATTGTAATCTATTGCAGTGGAATAAATGTCAGTTATTTTCTGATAAAAACGTCTTTCGCTTGCTCGGATTTCCCGAATTTCAGCAAGTAAATGGTCAAAGTATTCTTGGTTTAAGAATGTTCCATTTTTCAAGCGTTCTTTGTCTAACACATAACCACGAATGGCAAAATCTTTCAACACGGACGTTGCCCATTGTCTAAATTGTGTTGCCCTTTGGGAATTTACACGATAACCAACCGAAATAACTGCGTCTAAATTATAATGTTTGGTCTTGTATTTTTTACCGTCTGTGGCAGTTACCGAGAAATCCTCGGATACTGAACTTTCGTTAAGTTCTCCCGACTTGAAAATATTCTTTAAGTGAAGCGAAATATTGTCGGTGCTACAATCAAACAAAACAGCCATTAGTTTTTGAGAAAGCCATATTGTTTCGTTCTCAAACCTTACTTCAATACCGTCTTTACTCGCTTGTGAAGTAAATATTAAAAACTCGGCTGTGCTGTTTCGTATTTGTAGTTTGTCTTTACTCATCGCATATTTTTCTGTCGGAGCAAAGATATAAAACAAGGCATTGTTAAACTAAGATACCTATACAGATATGTAGAGCCTACCTAAATTTATTTTTGCTTGATTTCCAACTTTGCCAACTTTTAAAAGTTGGCAAAGTTTCCGAAAAGGTATCTCTGATTAACAATGCCTAAAACAATAAAGGTGCGTGGCTTCGCCACGCACCTTTATGCTAATTCTTTTTTTGAGGTGCTATGCAAAATATCCGGCTACGCGGCACATGAAA
>JASGFI010000115.1:0-9679 GCA_047605615.1 Edaphocola sp.
CAGGATGTAATTACTGCAATATTAATTGTTTGAAATTTTTGTCGTGTACTTAGGGTTGTATTATAAAGATTATCTTTGCAGCCTTAATAATCCCAAAACAGTTAATGCAGAAAAGACCAAAACCAAGATTACCCATTAAAAAAGAGGCGGAACACCGCATCAACCAATATATAAAAGCCCCCGAAGTACGCGTGGTGGGCGAAAATATAGAACCGGGCATCTATAGCCTGGAGCAGGCGCGCCGCATGGCCGAAGAGTTGGAAGTGGATTTGGTCGAAATATCGCCAAACGCCGAACCTCCGGTGTGCAGGTTGGTGGACTATAACAAATTTCTCTACGAAAGGAAGAAAAAAGACAAGGAACAAAAAGCCAAGGCAAAGCAAACCGAGGTAAAAGAGATAAGGTTTACGCCCAATACCGACGACCACGATTTTGACTTCAAGGCCAAACATGCGGAAAAATTTTTGCAAGACGGCAACAAGGTAAAATGTTTCGTACAGTTCAAGGGTCGTTCCATCCTGTTTCAGGACAGGGGGCAGTTGCTGTTGCTGAAATTTGCCGAACGCCTTGCGGAGTGGGGATCGCTGGAGGCCATGCCCAAAATGGAAGGCAGGCGTATGTTGGCCATGTTTACGCCAAAAAAGAAAAAATAACATTCATAGTTTAGGGTTTAAGTCGGCACAAACCAATTTTGTTCTTTTAGGATGAAATTGTCCGCATTTTTTCCTTAAACTCACGCTTTGTTTTCATGGTGATAGGGTTTATAGGGGCTGGTTCATTCTTGGGCCGGCTTTCTTTTTGTAAACTGGCCGGTGCTCCTGTACCTCCGGGGAATACCTATTTTATCCATAATCAAAAGAGATTGACTATTTTTATGGATTAATGGCGCATCGAACACCGCCACGCACGCAAAAACAACATCTTGAATGAAAGCAAAGGTTATTTTCGTTTTATATTTCCTGTGCCTTTTGTCTTCCAAAAGCACGGCGCAGATTTCTGCATTCACCACCTACCAAAACCAGTTCATGGTGTGGCAAGACGGCATGGTTAGGAAAATAGACTACCTCACACCCATATCCTACAAAATAGGCCGCATGGCCATGCCTTACATAGACAATTCGCGCAGCCTCAAAATATACCACGGCGGCGGCGTAACCAAAATTACCGATGGCCTTACCAGCCAGTATGCGGCAAGCGACAACCTGGTAACTTACCAAAACGCTTCGCTGCTCAGCGTTTGGGACCGGGGCAAAACCACCTTGCTCTCCCGCTATTGCCAGCAGTATTATACCGGCGATAGCGTGGTGTTTTTCTTCGAGGGCGTACAGAAAGAATTTAAAGCCTATTACGATGGGCGGGTTTTCCCGGTGGAAAGCTATTTGGCTGCCGGCAACGTGGACAACCTCTTCGACAGCGTATCCACCATTACCAACGAAATGGACATAGCTTCGGGGGCATTGCCTTCCATAAAAGTGTCGGACAATATAGCGGCCTACATCAATTACGCCAATCAGTTCCACGCATTTTTCAGGGGCGAAATAGTACCCCTCGAAGATTACACGGTTGCCAGTTTCGACGTGGGCCGGAACACCGTAGGTTATGTGGACAATATGCGCCAGTTCAAAATATTCCACGATGGCCAAACCACCACCATAGACAATTTTCCGCCGCTAAGCTATGCCGTGGGTGACAATGTGGCGGCCTTTGTGGGTTACGACAATTATTTCAAAATCTATTACCGCGATTCGGTGTATAACATAGGTTACTTTCAGCCCAGTTTTCAAGTGGCCGACAACATGGTGTGCTTCGACGATGCCACCGGCTATTTCAAGGTATTCTACAAAGGCAAGATATACACGCTCGAAAATTACTATCCTGCCAATTACACCGCCGCCTATAATTCCGTGGCTTACATAAACAGGGCCGGCGTGCTCAGGCTGTTTTCCGAAGGGAACATTTACGACGTAACCAATGCCGACATCAGCGATTGGCGGCTCGATTACGATGTGGTTCAATACAAGTTTGGCGGCAATATGTACAAAATATTTTACCAAGGCAAAACTTACTGAAATTTCTAAACTCCTCGTTTGCCGTGCCGAAGGGGTCTATGCTTTTGAAGAAGATGCTTTCAGCACGGCAATGGAGGAATGTGGCAATATGTTTTTCCTACCCTGCTTTTACTTGGTACCACCATTACGACAAGAGTGCCGTAATTTCTTCAAAGGCGGCAACTGGTAACTTTTTTTGCCACAACACTTGGTACAACAGTTCCATGATGGGCATTTCGATGTTCAGTTCGGCGGCTATCTTGTGCATACCTTTTGCGGCAAAATAACCTTCGGCCACCATGCTCATTTCGGTGGTGGCGGCCTTTACGGAGTAGCCTTTGCCCAACAAAGTGCCAAACGAACGGTTGCGGCTATGGGGCGAATAGCAAGTAACCAACAAATCGCCCAAATAGGCACTGGTATGAAAATCGGGTACTTCGTTGCTGGGGTGTACCTGGTCAAATTGCACTTGCAGGAAGCGGTACATCTCGCGGTAACAATTGGTGTTGTACACGCTCAAAAAATTGTCGCCGTAACCAAGTCCATGCGCCAGGCCCGCACCCACGGCGTAAATATTCTTCAACACGGCGGCATACTGCGCGCCCCACAAGTCGTGGTTGGTGGTAGTGCGTATGTATTCCGTGGCAAACCGTGCCGCCGCCTCATTGGTTATTTGCGCGTCCAAGCCCGAAAACGTAAGGTACGAAAGCCTTTCCTGCGCTACTTCTTCGGCATGGCAGGGGCCGGTGATGGCCACATAATGTTGCAGGGGCACACCGAAGGCGCCCACCAGATAATCGTTGAGCAACAGGTTATGGCCGGGCAAGATGCCTTTAATGGCCGAAATGATTGTTTTGCCCCCGAAAGCATTGGCAGGCAAGCCGTTCAGAACATCTGCTATGTATGCCGAGGGTACGCAAACCAACAAGGTATCGCTGCTGTCCACTACTTCTTTTAAATGCGCCGTGGGATACACCTCCTTGCCATGAAAATTGACGGAAGCAAGGTAGTGCGGGTTGTTGTGGCGGCTCACAAGGTGCGCCACCGCCGCCTCGTTGCGCATCCACCAGTTTACGGCGTGGCCATTGTCGGTCAGCATTTTGGCCAGCGCGGTGGCCCAACTGCCGTTGCCTATTATTCCAAACATTGTACTTAAAAGCCTAATTTGCACGAAAAGTAAGCCCTTGGCGGTGGAAATAAAAATTTTAATTCTGTGGAAAATCCGTATTCGGGCTTCAAGTAAAAAAACAACATTGTGCATTTAGACAAAACAACGCTCCAGGACCTTTCTTTTTTCAATAGCGAAAAGCCGGTGTTTGAGCTGATAGACCGCTGCACCACGCAAATGGGCAGCGATGCGCTAAGGCACCGGGTACAGCATCCGGCTTCGGGCTACGAACAGTTGCGGGAGCAGCAGCAAGCCGTAAGATTTTGGATGCAGCACCAAGACAAATGGCCACAAATTATTTCCAACGGCACCTTGGTGATGGTTCAAAAATTTTACGAATCGGCAGAGGGCGTCGCGGGCAAAAGCAATTCGGCGGCCTTGTTCTTCAACGCCGTGGCGCAGAAACTTTTCAACCGCAACAATTATTCTTTCATACGCTTTTCCGTGTCGCATTTAATAGACTTTGTAAAGGGCATGAAAGAACTTGCGGCCCTGAGCGACATGAACCCGCCGCAAGCCGTGGCAGCAGAGTTGGCGGCATTTGCCAAAAGTTTAGACAACCCGCTGATAGTCACACTGGCGCATACGCCCAACGATGCCCCCCATTCCCTGATGATGGAGCTGAGCTACCGCTCGCGCAGGGAAATAAAACACATGGTGCTGCAATTGATGGAACGCTACGCCCGCCTCGATGCGCAAAAGAGCATGGCCGTGGCCACTTTGGAACATAGCTGGCGCCTGCCCGAACTACTGCCCCCCGAAGCGTTGGTATTGCAGGCTACGCAACTGTATCATCCCTTGTTGAAGAAACCCGTTGCCTACGATATTGATTTTGACCGGGAGAAAAATTTCCTGTTTCTTACCGGGGCCAACATGAGCGGCAAAAGTACCTTGCTCCGAGCCGTGGGCTTGGGCGCGCTGCTGGCACATATAGGCATGGGCGTACCGGCGCAAGCCATGCGCATCAGCTTCCTGCACGGCATAGTTACCAATATGCAGGTAGCAGACAATATTTTCAAAGGAGAAAGCTACTTTTTTGCCGAAGTGCAACGCATGAAGCTCACGGCACAAAAATTAAACAACAACAGCTATCACTTGGTCTTGATGGACGAGCTTTTCAAAGGCACCAACGTACACGATGCCTACGAGTGTAGCCGTGCGGTGATAGAAGGCTTGCTGCAACGCAAAGACAACCTGATGGCGCTTAGCACCCACCTCAACGAACTGGCCGATGGCCTGTTGGCACGACCCGAGGTATGGTTTCGTTATTGCTTTACGCATATTTATGAAGATGGCCGCTACGAATTTACCTACCAATTGCGCGAAGGCGTGAGCAACGACCGCATAGGCTATTTGGTACTGAAGAACGAAGGCGTGCTGGAGCTGTTGCAACATTGATATGCCCCCTTCATGCGCAAGTATTTCCTATTTTTGCCCATATTCTTTCTTTTTATGAAGAAAATACAAGTACACGACAAAGTTTTTGTGCCCTACCTTACGGCTGCGCAAATACAGGAACGGGTATTGGAAATGGCCGATACTATCAGCAATGATTTTGCGGGCAAAAGGCCATTGTTCCTGGCCATACTCAATGGTTCGTTCATGTTTGCGGCGGATGTGTTCAGGCACCTGAGCATAGAAGCCGAAATTTCTTTCATAAAACTGGCCAGCTACAAAGGCACCACCTCTACGGGCAACGTCATTACCGCCATTGGCCTGGAAGAACGCATCAACGACCGCCACATCATTTTGGTTGAAGATATAATAGACACCGGAAAAACACTCTCGGCTTTCATGCCGCAACTGGAACAACAATCGCCCGCATCCATTCACGTAGCCGCCCTGCTTGCCAAGCCCGAAGCCCTGCAATACCCGCTGCGCATAGACTACAAGGGTTTCGAGATACCCAACAAATTTGTAGTGGGCTACGGATTGGATTACGATGGTTTGGGCAGGAACATAGCCGAGATATACCAGTTGGAAGAATGATTTTGTTGCCCGACCAAAAAAAACGAATAACGGGGTGGCATGGAAGCTGCCCCTTATACGAAGGAGCAAAGCAACAAAAACTAACCCACTTCTACCTTGTACATTATGTCTGCGGCCTGAAGGTATTCTACCAAATCATCGTTGAGCAATAAGCGGCGGTTGGAGGGGGAACTCATACCCATTTCCCTGCCATTTTCTTCATCGGTTATTTGTATGGCTATTTCGCAATTGCCGGGGTGGCTGGCAATGTTTTGTTGCAAAAATTGCACGAAATCCATGTCCACTTTTTCCAAGGGTAAATTAAGTGCCAGCTTTTTGGTGTGTTTTGCCTTCACGTCGCCCAAGAGCATTACGCCCTGTATCTTAAACTCCCAAGTGTCGGGCCTGAAGCGGCTTTCTTCGTAGGTGCCGGTTATCATCAGCTTCTGCGATTCCTGGATGTAATCTTTATAACGGGCATAGTTTTCGCGCCAGAAATTCAATTCCATGTTGCCGCTGTAATCCGTAAGCGTCAAGCGACCCCAAGGGTCGCCTTTTTTGGTAAAGGCATGTACCGGGTTCGACACGAAGCCGGCCATGCGTATCTGGCGGCCTTTGAATTTTTCTATTTCGGCAATGGGCACGATGTTGTAATGCTGCATTTCAAACTTGAAACCATCGAGCGGGTGGCCGCTTAGGTAAATGCCGATAGCGTCTTTTTCTTTTTCCAACAAATCGTGCAGCGACCAAGCATCGCAGGTGGGCAATTCGGGCTTCTTGATGTCGGGCATGTCCACATCGCCAAACAGGCTGTTGGTGGTCATGCTTTGCGCCGCATGGTAGTTGCCGCCGTATTTTATGATACGCTCTATGCCGGTTTGCGGGTCCAAGGGCGGTGCGTGGAAATATTGCGCCCTATGGTGTTCCTTGAAGCAATCGAAAGCACCGGCAGTTACCAATGCTTCCAACGATTTTTTGTTGACCGTGCGTTGGTTTACGCGGGTTATCATGTCAAACATATCTTTGAAGGCGCCGTTGGCTTCCCTTTCGGCTATGATGTCTTCCACGGCGGCCTCGCCCACGCCTTTTATGGCACCCAGCCCAAACCGCACCACGCCTTCTTTGTTTACCGAAAAACCTTTCAACGACTCGTTGATGTCGGGACCCAATACTTTTATGCCCATGCGCTGGCACTCCTCCATGAAGAAAGTTATCTTTTCTATGCTGTTGGCATTGTTCATTACCGCGGCCATGTATTCGGGCGGGAAATGGGCTTTCAGGTAGGCCGTTTGGTAAGCCACCAAGGCATAGCAAGTGGAGTGCGATTTATTGAAGGCATATTGGGCAAATGCTTCCCAGTCGGTCCATATTTTTTCCAATTTATCGGCGGGGTGGCCTTTGGCCTGCGCACCTTCCATAAATTGAACCTTCATTTTGTTCAGTACGGCTATCTGCTTTTTGCCCATGGCCTTGCGCAGTACGTCGGCATCGCCTTTGGAAAAACCGGCCAGCTTTTGCGACAGCAACATTACCTGTTCCTGATACACCGTGATACCGTAAGTATCGGCCAGGTATTCCTCCATTTCGGGCAGGTCGTAGGTTATCTTTTCCAGTCCGTGCTTCCGCTTGATAAAGTCGGGAATGTATTGGAGCGGCCCCGGCCGGTAC
Source organism: Edaphocola sp. (assembly GCA_047605615.1). Classification (GTDB taxonomy): domain Bacteria; phylum Bacteroidota; class Bacteroidia; order Chitinophagales; family Chitinophagaceae; genus Taibaiella. The sequence goes on from JASGFI010000115.1 coordinate 6,853, forward strand.
AGGGCGTTCATGGCTATGAGGTCGGCAAACTTGTCGGGTTTCAGGTCGCGCAGGTGCTTCTGCATGCCCGGACTTTCAAACTGGAAGGTGGCATTGGTGTCGCCGCGTTGGTACAGTTCGTAGGTGCGTTGGTCGTCGAGCGGCAGGTCGTCGGGCGATATTTCTATATGGTGGTTCCTTTTAATCAAGGCCAGTGCATCTTTGATAATGGTCAAGGTTTTCAAACCCAAAAAGTCCATTTTAATAACGCCTGCATTCTCTATTATGCTGCCTTCGTACTGGGTAATCAATAGGTTTACGTCCTTTACCGAGCTAACGGGTATCAGTTCCGAAAGGTCTTTGGGCGCTATGATGATGCCCGCCGCGTGTATGCCCGTATTGCGCACCGAACCTTCCAGCTTTTCGGCTTCTTGCAATATTTTTCCTTGCAAGGTGGGTTGTTCCAATATCTCCCTAAGCATGCGCACGCCTTGCAGGTCTTCTTCTTGCAATCCTTCTTTTTCCTTGAGGCTTTTTTCGCCGCCTGCACTTTGGTCTATGGGGGCACGCAACACGCGTTTCAGGCTTATGCCCGGCTTGTCGGGAACCATTTTGGCCAAGGCGTTGGACTCTTGCAGGGGCAAGTCCATTACCCGCGCAACGTCTTTTATGCTCATCTTGGCGGCCATGGTGCCGTAGGTTACTATGTGCGCCACTTGGTTTTTGCCGTATTTGTCCACCACGTAATCTATCACCTTTTGGCGGCCTTCGTCGTCGAAGTCGGTGTCTATATCGGGCATGGACTTGCGGTCGGGGTTCAGGAACCTTTCGAACAGCAGGTTGTATTTTATGGGGTCTATATTGGTGATGCCGATGCAATAGGCCACTGCGCTGCCCGCCGCCGAGCCGCGACCGGGGCCTATGAACACCCCCAAGTCCCTGCCGGCTTTAATGAAATCGGAAACGATGAGGAAGTAACCCGCAAAACCCATGGTGCGTATGGTAAACAGCTCGAAGTTGATGCGCTCCTCTATTTCGGGTGTTATTTCTTTGTAGCGTTCCCTTGCGCCGCCCCATGTTATGTGTTCCAAATATTTATCCTGGTCGTCGTTGAACTCGGCAGGTACTGTAAAGTGGGGTAGCAGTATTTCGCGTTCCAGCTTCAGGGGTTTTATTTTATCGACAATCATTTGGGTATTGTCTATGGCCTGCGGTATGTCGCTGAACAGGCGCGACATTTCGTCTTTGGTCTTGAAATAAAACTGGTCGTTGTAAAATGCGAAGCGCGTGTTTTTGGGGCGGTTTTCGTCATCATCGGCAAACTCTTTATTGGTGGGGGTACTTTGTTTTTCGCCGGTATTGATGCACAGCAAAATATCGTGTGCGTTGGCATCGGACTGGTCCACGTAGTGCGAATCGTTGGAGGCTATTACGGGTACCTTGTATTTGGCCGCAAACCGCAGCAGCACTTCGTTGACCTTTATTTGCTCGGGCATTTCGTGGCGTTGCAGTTCTACGTAATAATCGTCGCCAAAAAGGCCGAGCCACCATTTAAATTCTTTTTCGGCCTCTTCTTCGCTTTTGCGCAATATGGCTTGCGGCACCGAGGCGCCTATGCAGCAGGTGGTAGCTATCAACCCTTCGTGGTATTTAACCACCAGCTCTTTGTCCACCCGGGGATATTTGCCATACAGGCCTTCCGTATAACCCAGCGAGCAGAGCTTTACCAGGTTTTTGTACCCGGTTTCGTCTTTGGCCAAAAACAACTGGTGGTATCGTTTGTCCTTGCCGTCTTCCTTGCTGAAGCTACGCTTGTGCCTGTCGGCCACCAAATATACTTCGCAGCCCACAATGGGCTTTACCACGGGTTCTTTTATGTCTATCATATCTTCGCCATCGAAGGTGGAGCCTACCGTTTTGGTGTTTTTCCATGCCTCCGACACGAATTGGAACACGCCGAACATATTGCCGTGGTCGGTAATGGCCACGGCGGGCATGCCGTCTTTTTCGGCTTTTTTGTACAAGCGGTTTATGGGCGATGCGCCATCGAGCAACGAAAACTGGGTATGGTTGTGTAGGTGGGAAAATTGCATTGTGTCTGTTCCTTTATTTACCGGCGGGCATTCTTTTCTCACGGAAAAAAGCCCCTGTTGACCAAAACACAAAGTAACAAAAAAGCGGTGAAGGTGCAAGGGGGTTTTTGCGCACATTCGAGGGTTACCAGCCATTTTAGACACGACCGCATAGGTGGTTGGACAGTCCAGTGCTGACTTTTAGAAAAAATTATCCGACAGACAAGCGCCTAAAACACCAGTAACGGTCAACTGAAACGGAAAGTTGTAAGGCATTAGTAACTAAGTATAGATAACTCATTGTTGGGTTTCAAAAACAATAAGGACAAACTGTACACCATCATGTAAATCCTTTTGGAATAGCACTTTGTGCGCCTCCTGAATCTTGCCAGGTAATGCCTTATCCTGCTGTTGTAGCCTTCCACCGTAAAAATTTCCGCCTTCGATTGCAGGTGTTTCCCGTCCGGGATGAATTCCGCATAGCTTTTCCGCTAATCCGTGCAATACACACCGGTTTCGATGCCCTTTACCTTGTCCCAAAGCCTTAGCCCGGTTTCCGTGCCCCTGTTCCCGACGACGAAATCAAGGTATCGTTTCCCCTCCCTGTCAACTGCAATCCATATCCAACAGTAGTTTTTTCGGTACTGATTTAAAATGTATGCTATAATGATAGCAGCGAGGAATTACCTTTGTTACTCGTTATGAGCAAGATAACGATAAGAATAAATTGTCCTCACTGCCAGAGCATGAAGGTCAAAAAAACGGCAAGAAACCAA
>JASGFI010000116.1:0-9444 GCA_047605615.1 Edaphocola sp.
TACAAATAATTTATTGGCAATCCAATTAATTGTATTTTTTGTCGTGTACTAAACACTTACACAATTAGGAGCGAAACTTGGTATCGACTCGGGAGCATTGAGCAAAATTGAAACAGGGAAAAAAGCATTTGATGAAGATTGCTTACCAAAACTTGCCAAAGCATTTAAACTTGACTTGGAGACTTTGAAATCCGAATTGATAAGCGAAAAAATTGCAAATACGTTATATCAATACAAATGCAATGACAATGTACTTACACTTGCAGAGGAAAAAGTAAGGTACATCAGACAGAAAAACACAAAACAAACAACATTAAAGCTTTAAACATTATGTACAATCAAACAGAATTTGAAATAGTTTCAGTTGTTGAAGAACCGCAAATGTTTATTGACTTTAAAACCAATAAACTTAAAACATCTGCAAAGCAAACCAAGACTTTAAAAATCGTATCGTTTTTTAGTGGTTGTGGTGGCTTGGATTTGGGTTTTTCAGGAAATTTTAATTTTCGGGACAGGCATTTTGATAAGACAAAATTCAAAATTGAATACTCAAACGACATTGACCCAGCAGCAGAATTCGTTTATAATGCAAACACTTCTTTTTTCAATAATCACGAATTACATCGTGAAGATATAAAGGACGTTGATTTTGAAAACATTCCCGATTTTGATTTTTTACTTGCAGGTTTTCCTTGTCAGCCGTTTTCAAATGCAGGATTGAGAAAAGGCATCAATGACGAAAGGGGAAACCTTTTTGAAGAGTGCGAAAAATTACTCAAAGTAGGACTGAAAAGAAAAAACAAACCTATCGGCTTTGTTTTTGAAAACGTAAAAGGAATTATGTCGTCAAAAATGGAAGACGGTACAAGCATTCCCGATGAAATCGTAAAACGTACAGAAAAATTAGGTTTTAAAACTTGTTATAAACTTTTAAAGACAAGTAATTACGGAGTTCCTTCCAATCGTCAACGATTAATAATTATCGGATTAAGGAAAGACTTGGGATATTTTGATTTTAATTTATTAGAGCAAATTGTAGCCGAACATAATTTGCCAAACGAAGTTGACAATCCTTATGATTTATATCTTGGCTCAGCATTGTGTGACATTCCGAAAAATGCCCCACAAGCAAATGATTTTTGGAAGTATTCACCAGGCGGACAATATATGGTTGATAAAATCGGACCTTGCGATGACGGCAAAGAAGCATTAGCCAAATTCAAAAAGAAAGTTCCGCTAACTAAAATTAGCAAGACGGTATCTAAAGGAAAATCTTGGAAAAATATGAACCCCGAAGATATGTCGGAGCGTTTTCGTAAGATTTGGGATAATCCGAAAAAATATCACGCACCTAATTTTTATCGAAGATTTGCATTAGGCGAAATTAACGGAACGATTACCGCTTCGGCTCAACCCGAAAATTGCGGTATTACCCACCCTTTTGAAAATAGAAGATTTACAATTAGAGAGATTGCAAGAATACAATCGTTCCCCGATAATTTTGAATTTCCATACAAAACCATTGCGAATGCTTACAAAGTAATTGGCAATGCCGTTCCGCCTGTTTTTGCTTGGGTTATTGCCAAAGCATTAGAAAAGCATTTAGAGAATGGAGAAGATTAACCACATTAAAGCATACATACTTGGTTTATTGGTTGGAAGTGGGAAAATAGACGAAAACACATTTGTAATTGACCTTCCATTTAAAAAGTGGGGAATGGAACCCAAACGTATGAATATCATTGCAACAGATATTCTTACGAAGATTTGTCAATATTTCAATTCATCTTACAATTTCAACGTAACGTATGAAATTGGAAACGGAAAATGGCTGATAATGCCGATTGACAATTCTGATATTTCAAGCCTGAAAAAAGATTTGGAATTTTTGGGATTGCCGATAGGTGGTTTCTTATTATCAACAGCCGATTTGACTATTGCGAAAGAAAAACTAACAGGAGTAAACACTGCAAGTTTTTTGTCGGGAGTTTTTGACACAAGAGCAAGCCTGACATTATCACATCGTAGATTTACCGATGACGCACCTGTTGTTTCCGTTGAAATTCCCGGAAGTACACGGAATTTTAATTTTGTTGTTCAGCTTTGTGCTTGGCTTACCGATTTAGGTTCGACAACAGACCAAATTTTGTACAACCACCCAAATCAACATTCAGCATCTGACCCCGATTATAAAGGTTGGAAAAAGGGATTTAAAATTAGGTTCTTGGTTCGTTCATTTCTTACGCAATATTCATTTGCATTACAAGCCAAATCTATTGACGTAACGAAAATCGAAAAGCACCAAAAGAAAGAAGAACAAATACCTTGTATTCTACGAAAATTAAGAACTCCAAGCCCTGTTTCTGTTCATACAGACCAAAATTCTGATGAATTACCAATTGAAGTAAGGAACAAACTATTTTTCCATTACCATCATTTTTGTGCGGTTTTGGGTTGTCCTCACGCACCTGTTGAAGAAATTGAGAAATTAGTAAAAGAAAAAAATAAGTACCTCAATTTTTTTCCACGACTATCGAAAGGAACGAAAAAAGAACTTTTGAAAAAGTTGAAAGAAATCCAAGCAGAATATTTTCCCGAATTAGAAATATCGACACACAAAGCAAAAGTTTCAAGACTTATTGAACACGAAGATTTTGAAAGTTTTACAGGAATTGACCAAGGCATTGCCTATCTTTTTGCAGAAACTCTAAATGGAAAAAGGCACACGGGTTCAATGGAAGATATTATCCAAAAACATACATCGGAAACATTAACTTTAAAAACTATTGGAGCAACGTTTGACAGTCCTTTGTTGGTTATAAACCCGACAAACGACAGAGCATTTATTTGTTCGTTCGTAAACAATAGATTGAACCAACAGCTTATAAAAACAAAGATTGAAGTAGATAATTTAACAGTAAAATTGAAATAGTGGTACAGAACGAAATAAGCTATTACGAAGAATTTTCAAAGAAATTCAGCCAATACCTAAACACGTATCTTGGGGATAATTACAGCGTTTATTACTCTTGTAATAAGACTTTAGATTTTATTGTTTCGGATTTAGAAAAACAATCGGGCATTACCATAAAAGAAGACGGAACGTACATTCCGAAATTGAAAGTTGATATAGTATTTTCAATCATCAATCCCGACAAAAAAGTACGATTGATATTGATTGAAGCGAAGTATTTAAACCAATTAAGTCTAAAAGATTATTCGCAATTAGTTGGATATTTACAAGTAGCCAAAACTATTGATTTAGGCTTGTTACTTCTTATTCAAAAAGGAATGTCGGCAAATAAACTTTCAAACGACTTTCAAGAAATAGTTCGACTAAAAAAGTTGCCAATGGATTGGTTCATTGATATGAAGAAAATTAACGAACAGTACAATTTCAAAACAGGCATTATAAACTATTTACCAGCAGGCGGAATTGATTGGATTGACACGACAGACATCAACGGAATTTCATCGTTTGAAGAATTAGCGGAAATATTGAAATCTGAATAGTTGTTATGCCGAAAGGACTACCAGTAATGTCTTGCCAATGCCTGTCCAATGGACAAACCGACAACCGGGGCAACAAAATATTTAAGCAAACGGGACCGATGTATTGCTTGGAAAATATTTCCCTAAATTTGAATTGCGATATTTCTATTGAGATTTAGTGCTGAAAAAAGGCCTGACGACAATACCCAAACGCAAACGCACGTTATCTACCCTACGATGAAACCGAAAATAAAAACAGCCATAATTGCCATAGCCGCGCCGGTTATATTGGTGGTGGCATGTACCAAATACAAAGACCCCGATGCCAGTACCGGTATCGAGGGGCTTACCAATTATTATTGCAACGATTCAAGGGCCGTGAATTACAACTGGGGTTTTCCCGGCATAGCCAACGACAGCGTGTGCGTGTATCCGGTAGATTCGTTCGTGGGTACATGGGTTTTGGCCGACACCGTAACCTTGGACGGCAGCGATACCTTCGAGGTGGTGAGCCGTACCCTCACCATAACGGCAACCGAAGACAGTACGCTCACCCATCTGGCCATTGACGGCTGGTGCGGCAGCAGTTACCCTTTCTATGCACTGGCCAATAAATACAGCAAAGCCGTTACCGACACCTTGGCCAATGGTGCCGACGTGCAATACCTTTGCAGTACGAACGATACAATAGTGGGTACGCTAAACAAAAACACGGGGGTAGGCACGCAGATGAAAATGGACTTTACCGTTAATGGCACATCGGGCATAAGCTACCATAGCGGCACGGCCACCAAACAATAACAGCCAGAGGTAGCCCCCTGAAAAATGACACAACAATGTTTACCGGAATAATAGAAGCACAAGGCACCTTGACACGGATAGAAGAAGAAGGCACCAACCTGCATTTTACCATAGCCAGCCACATAAGCAAAAATCTGAAAATAGACCAGTCGGTAGCGCACGATGGGGTGTGCCTCACGGTAGTCGGTTGCGATGCCGGCACGCATACCGTTACGGCCGTGGCCGAAACCTTGGACAAAACCAACCTGGCGCAATGGCAGGTGGGGCGCAGGCTGAACCTGGAACGCGCCGCGAGGGTAGGGGACAGGCTGGACGGCCACATAGTGCAGGGGCATGTGGACGGTACGGCCCTTTGTACCGGCAGCAAAGATGTGGGCGGCAGCCACTTGTTCTCCTTTCAGTTCGACGAACAATTTGCGCCATTGGTGATAGAAAAAGGAAGCATCTGCGTGAATGGCGTTAGCCTGACCGCCTTCCACGTAGGCCGAACCACGTTTGAAGCCACCATCATTCCCTACACGCTTGGCCACACGGGCTTTGCTGCCATGTTGCCCGGCGACAGGGTGAACCTGGAATTTGATATTTTAGGAAAATATTTTTTGAGGAGCAAGGAACTGGGCTATTGAGCATACGCTACTTTGGGATGCCAAACAGGCAAGTGCAGTCATTATAGCTCATCCAACGTTATCACGCCGTTTTGTATGGCAAATTTGATGACCCCTGCCAAGTTCTTGGCACCTATCCTGCTGGTAATATTGCTGCGGTATTGTTCCGTTGGCAACAAACAGTGCCGCAATAAAATAGAGGGAATAGTAAAGGTTCCGGTTGGTTTTTATTGCTTCGTCCAGTTGCGATTCGCTATACTCGGCGGCAGTTTGGGCATAAAGGTTGGTGTAGATGTGGGGGAAGCCTTGGTGTTCCCCCTGCATTTTTTGGTATTGTCGATGCCGTATAATTATACTGTGTCCCCCTGTTCATTGTCTTTTCTTGTTGATCCGCCTGCTTATAAAAATACGACACACCCGCCAATCCCGATTCCTTTCCCTAAATTTGCTGCCTCAAATATCCAAATGGGATTTTTCGATAAAATCCTTGTTCAAGACCTACATAATGTTACAAATCCAATTGTTCCGCCAAGACAAGGAACGCATACTTGCCGGACTGAAAAAGAAGCACTTCAAAGACCCGCAATTGGTCGATGAAATCATAGCCCTCGATGAATTGAAGCGCAACCTGCAACAGCAAAGCGAAACCCTGTCGGCCGCATCCAACGCGGCTTCCAAAGCCATAGGCCAACTGATGGCCGCAGGCAAAAAAGACGAAGCCGAGCAAAAGAAATTGGAAGTAAAACAAGGCAAGGAACAAGAAAAAGCCCTGGCAGACCAATTGGCCGAAGCAGAGCAAAAGTTGCACCACCTGATAGTGTCGCTGCCCAACTTGCCCCATGGTAGCGTACCCGAAGGCAAAACGCCCGAAGAAAACATAGTGGTGAGGGAAGGGGGCGCAATACCCAACCTTGGCGACAATCCATTGCCACATTGGGAGCTTACCGAAAAATACAAATTGATAGACTTTGAACTCGGTACCCGCATTACGGGCAGCGGTTTCCCGGTATATACCAACAAAGGCGCGCGCCTGCAAAGGGGCCTGATACAGTATTTCCTCGACTACAATACGGCCGCGGGTTATACCGAAATACAACCGCCCCTGATGGTGAACGAAACCACCGCCTACGGCACCGGCCAGCTGCCCGATAAAGAAGGGCAAATGTACCATGTAACCGAAGACGGTTTTTACCTGATACCCACCGCAGAAGTGCCGCTTACCAATATTTATGCCGATACCATAATCAAGGGAAGCGACCTGCCGTTGAAGATGACCGGCTACACGCCCTGCTTCCGCCGCGAAGCGGGTTCGTACGGCAAAGATGTGCGCGGCCTCAACCGCCTGCACCAGTTCGACAAAGTGGAGATAGTGGAAATAGCGCATCCCGACAAATCGTACAAGACCCTGGGGCAAATGGTGCTGCATGTGGAGCAATTGCTGAAAAACTTGGAATTGCCCTACCGCATACTGCGCCTGTGCGGTGGCGACATGAGCTTTACCGCTGCGCTTACCTACGATTTTGAAGTGTTCAGCGCGGCGCAGCAACGCTGGCTGGAGGTCAGCTCGGTGTCTAACTTTGAAGCGTTCCAAACCAACCGCATGAAAATACGTTTCAAGGGAGAGGACGGCAAGACGCAATTGGCGCATAGCCTCAATGGCAGTTCCTTGGCGTTGCCCCGCATAGTGGCCGCTTTGCTCGAAAACCACCAAACACCCAAGGGCATTAAAATACCGGCAGCATTGCAAAAATACCTGCCTTTCAACATCATTAATTAATCGTTCCAAAACAGCAAAATGATACAACGTATTCAATCCGTATGGTTGCTGCTGGCCGCATTGGCCATGGCCGCCGTTTTCTATTTCGACCTGTATAAATTTACCGGTGCCACCAGTGCGCCGCCACTTTCCATAGGCGAAAATTTCCTGGGCATAGTACTGGCAGCATTAGGCATTGGCCTTAGCTTGTTTGCCATTTTCAGGTTCAAGAACCGAAAGGGCCAATTGGGTTTTGTATGGTTGGATATTTTGGTGGCATTGGCCTTGCAGGTATGGCTGTTCATGGACGTGAACACCAAGGTAAACAAGCCCGAATTGGCAAATGTGCCGGGTCATTATTGGTTTGGTTTGTTCATGCCGCTCATTGCTGTCCTGCTTTTGTTCTTTGCCAGGGCCGGCATAGCCAAAGATGAAAAATTGGTGAAATCGCTCGACAGGCTTCGTTAATATCTTGTTTTTGGGAACAATTAATAGCTGTCTTTTCCCGAAGGCGGCTATTGTTTTTGGCAAATCAACAGTTTTGCAATAATATTGGCTATGGAGGCCGCATTAAAAGCCATTCGGCACTATTGCGCTTATCAAGAGCGTAGCCATAGCGAGGTGCGGGGCAAGCTATTGTCGTTGGGCGTGTTCGGCTTGGACTTGGAACAAATAATGGGCAGCCTCGTAGCCGACGATTTTTTAAACGAAGAACGTTTTGCAAGGTCTTACGCACGGGGAAAGTTCAACGTTAAGCATTGGGGCCGCCGCAAAATAATACAGGAACTGAAAAGCAAACAAGTATCGGAATACTGCATCAGGCAAGGCATGAAGGAAATAGACGAAACGCGGTACCACGATACATTGGCGCGATTGGCCACCAAAAAATGGGCAATGCTCCAAGCCGAACGCAACCATTGGGTACGACAGCAAAAATTGCAACGTTACCTGATGCAAAAAGGCTTCGAGACGGATTTGATACAGGACATCGTTAAACAAATAGCGTTACCGGACACGGCATGATGCACAAGGTTGCTTTATGGCCGGCAGCAAATTCAAAATTATTCACCCGAAAAACCGATGAGCGATGATACAGCAAGTAACGGAAGGGGTAAGCATTACCGTAGAAACATTTTTCCAACCGGAGCAAAGCAACCCTTTGAACTCCGACTACCTGTTTGCCTACCGCATAACCATCGAGAACTTTTCGGCAGTTCCCGTCAAGTTGTTGCGCCGCTACTGGCATATTTTGGACAGCAACGGCAACCACAGGCAAATAGAAGGCGAAGGCGTGGTGGGCAACCAGCCCATCATGCAGCCCGGCGAGTCGTACCAATACGTGTCCGCCGCCAGCCTGCGCAGCGACATGGGCAAAATGTACGGAAGCTACCAAATGGAAAATATGTACAACAAGAAAATATTCAAAGTAGCCATACCCGAGTTCGAACTCATAGCCCCATTTAAGATGAACTGAACCGGGCTGGCCTAAAACTCATTCTTCCACATCATGCTCTCCACGGGGCGTATGGTACGTTGGGTATATTTGGCATTTTGCTTGGTATTGTAGCGGTTTTCCACCGTGCCATCTACCGGAAAATAAATGAGCTGCCCCACGGGCATACCGGCATACACCCTCACCGGATGCACACACGATATTTCCAACGTCCAAGTGTTGCAAAACCCTACGTCGCCCTTGCCGGCCGTGGCATGTATGTCTATGCCCAAGCGGCCGGTAGAAGATTTGCCCTCAAGGAAAGGCACGTGCTCGTGCGTTTCGGTATATTCTTCCGTAACGCCAAGGTAGAGCGTGCCGGGTTGCAACACAAAACCCTCCTCGGGTATCTCGAAATGTTCTATCTCATTGTGTTTGCGCGCATCCAGTTCCTTGTTTTTATAAGTGGCCAAGTGCTTGCTTAAATGTACGTCGTACGAGTTGCTGCCCAAATATTTGCGGTCGTAAGGTTCTATTACTATGGTGCCTTTGTCTATTTCTTCCAGTATGCGCAGGTCGGATAGAATCATGTATGTTGGATTTTAAATGTCAGATTTTGGTGGGAAGGTTTTGGGTAGGTTGCTTTGCACCAATAATAAGTAATTGGTTTTAAGCCACCGGCAGCTGCACCCTGTCCTTTAGCCAGCTTTCTTTTAGGGGTTGCAGCCAATTGGCCAGCATGTCGGCTCTGGTGGCTACCAAGTTGTTGAACAAAAGCGTATCGCCGTTGATGTAACCCTTGTCTATGGCGTATTGCACTTGGTTCATCGGCAACACTTGAGGTGTGTCTTTTACCAGAAAAGTTATGGTAAGCCGGTCAAACAGGTTGGCATCGTACTGGCGTTCCAGGCTTTTGATTACCCTCACCGAACTGTCCGTGCTGCATCCGCTTACGTCCACTTCCGTTTCATCGGCCACCAACACTACGAAACGGCCAAACAAGCATTTGCCCCAGCCCTTTACCGGCGCGCCGTGCGCCTTCCATTGACTGGTAAAATGCAGCAATTGTTCGTCCACTTCCTTTACTTGCTGCTCGCTGAAAGGGCGGCTGCTTTGGTAAATCCATACGCGCGAGTTGTCGGCAAAATCAGCGGGAACCAGGCCGGAAATATCGTAGGTGTTCATGGCCGCAAAGGTAAGTAGAATTGTGGTGGTATGATGGGCTGTCCAGTCGGCCACGCCCCGTATGGCAGTGTAATAAAAAAACCTTGCTTTTGCCAACCCTTTGGGCAGCCAAAGCAATTGTCTTGTCCTAAAATAGGTTGACGATTATTCGTTACTTAAATTTGGACAAAATA
>JASGFI010000117.1:0-9430 GCA_047605615.1 Edaphocola sp.
TACATGTAGATATGTGTTCTGTGTCTGTAAAGCTATATCACTTTAACAATCCCGAAAAAATAAAAGAACTAAGAAACCGCTACAGCAGTACCGAAGATGAAGCCGTAAGGGTAGGAATAATCCGTGAAATGGATGTTTTGCGCCAGTCCGACCCCGATGCCTATGAAGATGCTTTGATAGAATGCATCAAAGACAGCACACGGGAAGCAAAAGAATTAAGGGTAAGGCGGCAAATAGAAAACATACTCCCGGCAATATCCGTATCTTACATTGCCAAAACCTATTTCAAAAAAAACAAGGAATGGTTCTATCAACGCCTGAACGGGAACGTGGTCAATGGGTAAGCAAGCGACCTTTTCGGAAGAAGAATTGCGTACTTTGAATTACGCACTCAAAGACTTGGGTGAACGCATTGGCTCGATATCTATTCCTTAGGTATTGTTTTGGCTACGCCGCCCCGCCCCCGGCCAATGGGCGGGGCTTTTTATTTTTCGCACTTCCTGCACCTCGTTTGTACGGCGGCGCGCTTCATCTTCGTCTTGTTGGCTATCTGCTGCAAGGGCTTGTCCTTTGCCCGTTCCATGCAGATGAATACCTGCACGGTGTCCAATGGGCAAGTTTCAGGGAACTTGCCCATTGGTTCCCTTACAATACCCATGGCGTTGTTCTTTTTTGCAAAGGTTCTCGCGCAACACCCACATCCCCCCAAAAAACCCGCTACAATTTTTCCAACAAAAAATCGGTGATGCGCTGAAACAATTGCAAGCGGGTAATGCCGCCGCCTATGCCGTGGTTTTTGTTGGGATAATATTCCGACTCGAATTGCTTGTTGGCTTTTATCAGTTGGTCGGTAAGCATCACGGCATTTTGAAAATGCACATTATCGTCGGCGGTACCGTGTATCAACAGGAAATTGCCTTTCAGTTTGGCGGCCATTTTCTCCGGCGCATTTTCGTCGTAACCCTTGGGGTTTTCGGCCGGCGTGCGCATATAGCGTTCGGTATAAATATTGTCGTAATAACGCCAATTGGTAACGGGTGCCACGGCTACGGCCGCCTTGAACACATCGGCACCTTTCAAGATACAGGTGGCACTCATAAAACCGCCAAAGCTCCAGCCCCATATCCCTATCCTGCCCGCATCCACATAGGGTTGCCGCGCCATGTATTTTGCCACGGCTATCTGGTCGTCGCTTTCGTAACGGCCAAGTTCCAAATAGGTTTTGTCTTTGAACAAAGTGCCCCTTCCCCCGGTGCCCGTACCATCGGCACACACTATTATGTATCCTTTTTGTGCCAGCATTTGATACCAGAAATAGTAAGCAACCGGAAATTTATCCAATACCTGCTGCGAGCCCGGCCCGCTGTACTGAAACATCAAGACCGGGTATTTTTTTGTACTGTCGAAATTATTGGGTTTTATTATCCAGGCATTCAGCATGTAGCCCCGTTCGTTTGGCACGGACAAGGTCCCCACCGGCGATACGTTATAGCTGCCCATGGTTTTGCGCAGCGCGCCATTGTCTTCCAATACCCTTATGGGTTTGCCACTATTGTCTATCAGGCTGTACACCGGCACTTGGTTATATGCCGAATGTTTGTCCAAAAAATAAGAAAAGCCTTGGCAGGGTGTTATTTCATGGGTGCCGTCCGCATTGGTCAAACAAGTTTCAACCGTGGTTTCCCAGTCCAGCTTGTACAGTTTCCTGCCCGTGGGCGAGGTTTTGCCGGCAGTGTAGTACACCGTATTTTGTTTGAAACCCACCCCGGTCAAACAGTCCACGTCCCATGTGCCGCGGGTTAGCTGCCGGTCGCTACCCGTTTGCAAATCGTGCAGGTACAAATGCCTGTAACCATCCTTTTCGCTGGTATATAGGTACTGCGTTCCGGCATCGTTGAATTGTAAATTGTCGTTGATTTCCACGTACCATTTGCTGTCTTCCTTGTACACCAAACGGCTGCTGCCATTGTCCGGGTTGACCATGAGCAATTGCAATTTGTTTTGCAGCCGGTTCAATTGGTAAACGCACAACACATTGGTCTTGCCCGCCCATTTTATGCGTGGAATATATTGGTCGGTTTCGCTTCCCACATCGGCAGTGGCGGTGGTGCCGGTGGCCGTGTTGTACACACGGATGCCCACCACGGAATTGGCCTCGCCGGCCTTGGGATATTTGTAAGTGTATAGGTCGGGATAGATGTTTCCTTCATCGTATAAAGGTATGGTGTACTGCTTCACCGCACTTTCGTCGAATCTGTAATAGGCTATGTACCTGCCATCGGCGCTCCATTGGTATGCTTGGGTAAACTCCCATTCTTCTTCATACACCCAATCGCAGTTGCCATTGATGGTGTTGTTCTTTTTACCGTCATTCGTTACCTGAACCAATTGGTTGTCGGCCAGGTTTTTCACAAACAGGTTATTGTCTTTCACAAAGGCTACCCGGGTAGCTGCGGGGTTGAATTGGGCGTGCAGCACCAATGCGGTATCTACCATGCTCAGCTCTTGGCTTTTCAGGTCATAGACCCATACGTGGTGCAATATAGACCTGCGGTATATGGCTTCGTCGTCGGCAAAGAGCAGCATTTTTTTCTCGTCGGCGCTAAAGGCGTAATCGGTAATGGTGCCGCATCGCATCAAAAGGTTGGCAGCGGCTATATTGCCCTTTTTCTTCCCGGTTTCCAAGTCGTACTTGTTGATTTCTTGCAAGCCCAGTTTGGCATCGAGCTGCGTATATTCCTTGCCGTTTCGCAACGCATTGAAGCCCGGTACCGTTTTTGCAGCAAAGGTTCCTTTTTGAAAAACGTCGGCAAGGGTTATTTCGTGTTGCGCCAAGGCACCACTGCCCGCAAACAGACAGGCCAAATGCAGGCCCATGGCCAGCAGGAGAAAACGTACAAGCATCTTTTTTGAATTAACGGCTAAGGATAAAAAGCCGCTAATTTAAACCAGTTACGGTCACGGCGAGCCATTTGCCCACGATATTTTGCCCAAATGATTTTTAGTGGGCATGCGCCACCCCTTGGTCGGCAATAATATCCAGCAAATTACTAATCGTTTGCCGGCGCGGGCCGAGGGCGGCTTTCTTCAGCATATCTATCTCCCGCAGAAACTCTTCTTCGATGGCTGCTTGTTTAATGGAGAAATGCGGCTCCGGCCAATTGCGGTGTTCCGTAGGGATAAGGGGGAGTACTGTTTGTAGTTGTTTCTTCATCGAACGTTTTATTTTGAGGTTATAGCCCTTTAAACGCAAGCTGCACGCAAATATTGCCAAATCTCAATTTTCTTGTGGAAAAAGACGAGAACTTTTCTTGATGGCATTGTCAATCTCCCCAAAATACGGACATGGACAGAACACATTACCGACTACAAATCCATATACTCCAAACAATCCTTTTCTTTGAATTTTATCACCACTTTATCGCCATTTTCAGACAAACAACACGATGCTTTTTCTACATCCGAATTGTCAATTGGCAGCTTCTTGTGTTCGACTTTATTTTTTTCCGGGGAGTACTTTAAAACGTACATTGCACCGTCAAGGTAATACAAAACCCTAAATTCTTTCGTTTCTTCCCTGTATTTAAAATCGTTTATGGTAAAATATATCTTGTAGTCCGTTTTAAAATTATGATTTTTCCTATAGTAGGCTTCCGGAAATGGTAAACTAATGGTTTTGTTGATAGCAAGGTCGAAAATTTTATTTGACAATGGATAGGTCATGAAACTTTTATGATTTATCAACCGCAGCAATCCATATTTAATCTTGGAGTCAATCAAATATTGTGGCAAATTAAAAGGCAAACGATCCACTTCCAATTTGTGGTTTTCGCTCCGGCTATTGCCTTTTTTATTCTTTAATGTTCCGACAAAATAATAATCACCGCCTTTATCAACATCAATGTTTTCAACGTTGATGTAAGTTTTTTCATTGAAACAAAACCCTGAAATCGGCGAAAAACTACAGCCTTGAAGATTGTTGGATTGCTCGATATTGGTGATAGAATGAATTTTCAAAGGAGACGCTTCAATTATAAAATACCTGCTCTCAAACATCGAATCATGCCCGCCAACCACTTCATCTAAAGCCAGTAAGGAATATATTATCTTAAAGCTATCTTTTGAAATGGGGATTACGTTTTCTATCCTGGGCCTGAACTGGGGATGCTTTTTCAGATAAACATAAGCATTGAAACTTACCGTATCAAGCAGCACAGAAAGGTATATATGTTTCACTAAGGTATCTGGCAAGGATATTTTATTCAATGCACCATCCGCATAAATCATAAAACCTCTATTCAAATAATCCTCAACAAGAAAAAAATCCTTGTAAGAATACAAAGAAATGTTCGAGGGAAACTTCACGTTGCAATCACTTTGGGCAATTTGTTGGCTCAATTCATGGGGTACCATGGTCTTTAAGTCGCCGAACCACATCACCTCATTTCCGTCCAACACCCCGACCTTGCTCGTGGGTTTGTGGCCAAATTTTTCATAAAGCGCATCGTTCCAAACAATATTCTCGCGGTAATCCCCAAGCCCATATTTTTCTACTATACTCGCGGAATCGGCAATAAACTCTTGCTTTATTACAATTTTAGCTGTTGGGGCCATTTTAAAGACCTGGTCTATGTTTGCGGTGCAATTGATACAGTCCAGCGGGTTAAAACTAATTACTATATTTCTTTGTGCATTGGAACTATTTAAAAAACAAACCAAAGAAACACATAAAACAACTACCTTTAGCATGGTTTACATTTTTATAAAAAAAATTATCAAAAAAGGCCATCCCCCTAAAAAGGATGACCCGAAAATTTGTTTCGTTTACGAAAATAAAAATTCCCTATTCGCTTTCGGACTCCTCTAAATCTACCAATTGATAAGTTTCATTTGTGGGATCAACAGGAATTATTTCATCCGAATGATCAGCAGGATTTGGTACTTCCGCGTTCATAAGCGTGCCTATCACCGTGATAGGTAAATATACTATTGTCCTACCGCCACAATAAGTTCTGTAACAGATGCCACTCGTCCCATCACAAGTAAAGGAAACCGAGGTTGAAGTATGACCAACTTCCGTGGCCTAACCTTTTACCCAAATACATGCCGAAACAACATTGGCTGAAAACAATAACGACAAGCCCAATGAGGAAGCAAAAAGCATTTTTTTCATAAAAAACAGTTTTAAAAATTAAGAATAGGGCAAGTTTAGGGAAAATTTTTCTTTTTGCAAAGAAACTACCTCAATCTCTTACTTTTTTACCGTCTTCACCGTATCGGCCACGAAAATATACACATCCTCGCCGTCTTTTTTTTCATAATATTTTTCGCGGGCCACCCTTTCCAATTCCTCATTTTGGCCATTGAGCTTGTTCAGATTATTGTCCATGGTGTTGATTTCGGCCTTCAAGTGGTCTATATTGCCTTGTATCGTTTCCAATTCTTTTTCGCGCCCATGCTGCGTAAACCAATCGTTTTGGTCGAAAAACAACATCAACAACAGGAACAAAACGGCCGTTATCAAATATTTATTGACAAGGAATCGAAACAATTTTTTCACGTTCATTTTTATTTAGCCAGCAGGGCAAAATTGCATAAAATAAGGATTGGTTGCGCAGCCCGGCACAAATGATTTTCTCCCCATTGCCATTGGCGTATGGCCTCTGCCCATAAAACAAAACTCCCTTTTACCGAAAAATGGCGCAGCTTCATCGAAAGATATTTACCCCTTGCCGCCTATACAAGCTACATTTGCCGAAGAAATACCGAGCATTATGTCCACCGTACCCACACCTGCCCACTACAACGGCGGCCCCAATAAAAACAGGACCGGCGGGCTGATACTGATTTGTATCGGCTTGGCGATTCTGCTCAAAAAACTACCCTTCGCTGCCCATTGGTTCCCGTCATGGCTTTTCCATTGGCCGGTAATCCTCATGGCCGTCGGCCTCATCGTAGGCATCAGGAACCAATTCAGGAATGTATCGTGGCTGGTGCTTACGCTTATGGGTGGCTATTTCCTGCTGTCCGACAGTGGTGTGTTCACTTTCAACCTGAGGCCGTACCTCGCACCTATCGTCATTATCGCAATAGGCCTGTTCGTAATACTTAGGAAAAACGACCATCCCGCAACAAAGCAGCACAAAAACAGCACCACCAACCCCGATAGCGCGCCCCAAGGCACTTTTTACAACGACGAATACGTCAACGTAAATGCGCTATTTGGCGGCGTGGAACGCAATGTTTTCTCCAAGGAGTTCAAAGGCGGCACCATATCGGCCACCTTTGGCGGCGCCGAGGTCAATTTTGCGCAGGCCGATTTTGAAGGCATCGTTGCCATAGACGTATCCGTTGCCTTTGGCAGCGTGGAAATCGTATTGCCCTCCAACTGGAACGTGCGCAACGACGTAAGTTCGGTATTTGCGGGCATAGACGACCGCCGCACGGTAAACCCTCATTTTGCCCATGCCAATAAGACAGTGGTGCTGAAAGGCACGGTAATATTCGGGAGCCTGGAATTGAAAAGCTATTGACCGCTGCCAGGCAAGGCAAATGGCATTCCCCCTTGTTTCATTTCACCCACAAACAAAAGCCCAAAACAGTGGCCGCCGCCATACGGAACAACAATATAAAACTTAGCGCCGCAGTGCTGATGCTGTCCATAGCCACGGCACAGTTCTACTGGCTATGCGCCTTCAAGGGCTTTGGTGTCAACATAGCCCTGGCCGATGCTTTGGGTACCAACAGTTTGCTCTACGGGCTGTTCTTGATATTGGAATATGGCTTTGTGGGGGGCAGCACCCACCCGGTACTGCGCTACGGCATCATAGGCGGGCAAAGTGTGCTGTTAACCGCAGTGTGGCTCTACGCCTGCAACTGGATATTGCAGGGCGCCTTGCAAAACAAGGAATATTTGCTTTTCTGGGAAGATACCTACTACATACGTGGCCTGGTAGGCTGGATATTGATATGCGATTACAGCTTGATGAGCTTCTTCGTGAAACGTGCCATCCGCAACGAACGTTTGGGCGACATGGAACAGAAAAGTCAAGAATTGCGCAAGGAGGCGGAGCTGTTCAAACTAAGGCAACAATTGCACCCGCATTTTTTGTTCAACAGCCTTAACAGCATCAATGCCCTGATAGGCAAAGACCCCAAACAGGCAAGGCAAATGGTGCAGCAACTCTCCGATTTTTTAAGGAACACGCTAAAGAAAGAGGACAACGATTTAATATCGGTCAGGGAAGAAATGGCCGACCTTGCCATATACCTCAACATCGAAAAAGTAAGGTTCGGGCACCGGTTGTCGTTTGCCGAAAACATAACAGAAGACTGTATGGATCAGGCCATCCCACCCTTTTTGCTGCAACCCCTGGTAGAAAACGCAATCAAGTACGGGCTTTATGGAACTACGGGCGAGGTAGAGATAAAAATTAGCGGCACAATGGAGGGACAAATGTTTCATTTCACCATCACCAACCCCTACGATGCCGATGCGGTAAGCCCCAAGGGCACGGGCTTCGGCTTGCAATCCGTACAAAGAAGACTGTATTTGTTATTTGCCCGCAACGATTTGTTGCAAACCAAAAGCACCGCAAAAACGGACAACACCCAAGACGATTACGAATACTACACCGCAAGCATACTGATACCCGTGCAGGCAAACGGCAAATAACAACAAAAAAGACACCGCGAACAGCGCGATGCCTTTTCTAACCACAACTTAAGAAACTTATTATTTGCTGATAAGACCTGCAAAATATTTGACGGTACGTACCAATTGCGACACATAGCTCATTTCATTGTCGTACCAGCTTACGGTTTTCACCACTTGGGCATCGCCGGCGGTTACTACTTTTGTTTGCGTGGCATCGAACAACGAACCGTAGTGCATACCCACTATGTCGCTCGATACTATTTCGTCTTCGGTATAGCCGAAAGACTCGTTGGCGGCGGATTTCATGGCAGCATTTACTTCTTCCACGGTTACTTTTTTACCCAATACCACGGTCAATTCCGTGAGCGAGCCCGTAATGACCGGCACACGTTGCGCACCACCGTCCAGTTTACCTTTCAATTCGGGCAATACCAAACCAATAGCCTTGGCGGCACCCGTAGAGTTAGGCACTATGTTGGCGGCGGCAGCACGGGCACGGCGAAGGTCGCCCTTGGCGTGTGGCGCATCCAATGTATTTTGGTCGTTGGTATAGGCATGTACCGTAGTCATGGAGCCTACTACTATCCCGTAGCTGTCGGACAATACTTTGGCCATGGGCGCCAAACAGTTGGTAGTGCAAGAAGCGCAGCTGATGATAGTTTCGGAACCATCGAGTACGTCGTGGTTCACGTTGAAAACCACGGTTTTCAAGTCGCCGGTAGCGGGTGCAGATATTACCACGCGCTTGGCACCGGCGGCAATATGCGCTTTTGCTTTTTCGGCATCGGTAAAGAAACCCGTACATTCCAATACCACATCCACATCGTGCGAAGCCCAAGGAATTTGGGCAGGGTCGCGTTGTGCATAGATTTGTATCACATCGCCATCTACCGTAATGGAATTTTCGGTGTGGGTTACATTTTGGTCGAAACGGCCTTGGGCGGTATCATATTTCAAAAGGTGGGCCAGTACTTTGGGTTCCGTGAGGTCGTTGATAGCAACTACGTCAATACCTTCCATGTTGTAGATTTGGCGGTATGCAAGGCGGCCTATGCGACCGAAGCCATTAATGGCAACTTTTACTTTACTCATTTTTTTGAGGTGGATTTTTGCGTGTTAAAAAAATCGGGGCAAAGGTAATGTAATTGAAGTACATATTAACGGCGCACAAACATTGTCTTTGGCAAGAGATGCAACAAGCGGGACAATAGTCGCGGATGCAAAAAATAAATACAGGGAATATTTTGTAGTATTTGGGAATACCCATTACCTTTGCAGTCCCGAAGCAGGGAAGCCGCGTTGGTCAATCGGCTAAGACGCCTCCCTTTCACGGAGGAATGACGGGTTCGACTCCCGTACGTGGTACCAAAATTCATGCAAAAAAGCCTACAAATTCTTGGTTTGTAGGCTTTTTTCATGCCCCATGTTGTTGTTTTTCGTCTTTCGCAAAAAATAAGAAGGACAAACCAATTACTTTGGTTTGTCCTTCTTTTGTGATTCCGTTGGTACAGAACTCGAACTCGCTATTAGAAGACTTGCAGCGGCTAAACCAGCTAAAAGACCTTGCAAATCAGACAAATACGACTTCTCAGAAAGTTGATAAACCTGCCCCCCGCCCAACCTCAACAATCCCCAAATTGGGAAAACTAAGACGGTGAAGTTGATTTATCACAACGAAATTAAGAACTGCTAAAAGTACCGCTTTATAAAAAAAATAAAATGGCTATACTAAAATTTGGTATTGTTGAATTGATATAGATTTGTATGTTTGCC
>JASGFI010000118.1:0-9386 GCA_047605615.1 Edaphocola sp.
CAGGCGGAAATCCGGATAAAGCCTTTAAAACATAAACAAAAAAATGGTCGGAGGTCTCTTCCGACCATAACTACAGGTGTACCGGAGTTCAAGGATATTAATCGGACTATTCATGCTATGTGTTTATCGGTTTAACGGTACCTGATTTTCCGTATTTGTTTGCAGTACGTACCTTTAGTAAAAACATTAGCCATGTCGGGATTAAGAAACAAAACTTATTTCATAACGGGTGCCAGCAGGGGCATAGGCAAAGCAATAGCCTTGAAACTGGCCGCAGATGGCGCCAACATAGTGGTGGCCGCCAAGTCGGTAGCCGAAAACCCCAAGTTGGGCGGCACCATATTTTCGGCTGCCGAAGAAATAGAACGGGCCGGGGGCAGGGCTTTGGCCGTGCAATGCGACATACGCGACGAGACCCAGGTGAAAGCCGCCGTGGATAAGGCAGTGGCTCGGTTCGGGGGCATCACCGGGCTTGTAAACAATGCGTCGGCCATATCGCTTACCAATACTGCCGATACCGAAATGAAACGCTTCGACCTGATGCACGATATCAATGTGCGCGGTACGTTTCTTGTTACGAAACACTGCATCCCCCACTTGCTCAACAGCGACAATGCCCAGATACTAACGTTATCGCCGCCAATAGATTTGAACCCAAAATGGTTTGGCCACCACTTGGCCTACACCTTGAGCAAATACAACATGACCATGATGGCCATGGGCTGGGCAGAGGAGCTAAAGGCGCATAAACTTTCTTCCAACTCGTTGTGGCCCGTAACCACCATAGCCACCGCTGCGGTAAACAACCTGCTGGGGGGCGATTCGATAGTGCAGCGCAGCAGGAAGCCCGCAATAATGGCCGATGCGGTACATTATTTGGTGCAGCAACCTGCGGGTGTAGTTACCGGTCGGCAATTGTTGGACGAAGAAGTGTTGGCCATGGCGGGCATTACCGACCTGGCGCACTACGCCGTTAATCCCGAACAGAAGCTGCATGAGGATTTGTTTTTGTAGTGCAATTTGGCATTACGGCCATTGCCGCATCGGGCGCAATCCTATGCCGCCTGCATAGAGCCTACTGCCTGTGGCCATCTATAAGACATGGAACGGCAAGCAACATGCAGGCTGTGAAAAAATTATGAACCGCCCTCCATTTGCCGCCAAACTGCATTACCTTCATCGCCGAAATTGATAAACATCATACAAAATGAGCAACCTCGACCCAGAAATATTAAAAAAAGCCCAGGCATGGACTGCTGCCCCGTTTGATGCAGACACACAAGCTGCCGTACAATCTTTGCTGGCCGAAGGCAAACCCGAAGACATTACCGATGCGTTCTACCGCGACCTTGATTTTGGCACGGGCGGCCTGCGCGGCATAATGGGCGTGGGCAACAACCGCATCAACAGATACACGGTAGGCAAGGCCACGCAAGGTTTGGCCAATTACTTGAAACTACAATTGCCCGGCAAACAAATAAGCGTAGCCATATCGTGCGACAGCCGCAACAATTCGCGCAACTTTGCGCAGGTGGTGGCCGATGTATTTTCGGCCAATGGCATAACAGTTCACCTGTTCCCCGAGTTGCGGCCTACGCCGCTGCTTTCGTTTGCGGTAAGGCACCTCAATTGCGATGCCGGTGTGATGCTCACTGCTTCGCACAACCCCAAGGAATACAATGGTTACAAAGCCTATTGGAACGATGGCGGACAATTAGTGCCGCCACACGACAAAGGCGTGATAGCCGAGGTAAACAAGGTAGCCTTCGAGGCCATAAAGTTCGAGGGCATAGCCGAAAACATAAAAACGATAGACGATAGCCTGGATGCGGCTTATGTGGCCGGCATCAAGGGTTTGGGCATAAGGCCGGAAGCCGTGGCTGCCCAGGGCAACCTGAACATCGTATATAGCCCCATACACGGTACCGGCATTACCTTGGTACCTCGTTCGCTGGCGGCTTGGGGTTTTACCAATGTCAACGTGGTGGGCGAACAAGCCGAGCCTGATGGCAATTTCCCGACCGTGGTGTACCCCAACCCCGAAGAAGAGGAAGCCATGTCGATGGGGCTGCGCCATGCCGCTGCCACCGATGCCGATTTGTTGTTGGCCACCGACCCCGATGCCGACCGGGTGGGCGTGGGCGTCAAAAATTTGGAAGGGAAATATATCCTGCTCAACGGCAACCAAATCGGTAGCTTGATAGTGAACTATGTGCTTTCTTCCAAACATGAAAAAGGTATCTTGCCGGCCAATGGTTTTGCCTGCCGCACCATAGTAACCACCGAATTGTTCAGCAAAATAGCTGCTGCCTACAATGTGCCTTGCGGCGTGGTGCTTACCGGTTTTAAATACATTGGCGAGTTGATGACCGAAAAGGCGGGCAAGGAAGTGTTTTTGGCCGGGGGCGAAGAGAGTTACGGCTTTTTGGTGGGCGATTTGGTGCGCGATAAGGATGCGGTAGTAAGCTGCTGTTTCATTGCCGAAATGACTGCCTATTACAAGGCGCAGGGCAAAACGCTTTACGAAGCACTGTTGGACATATACCGCACCTATGGCTTCTATCGCGAGCGTTTGGTGTCGTTGACCAAGAAAGGCAAAACCGGATTGGAAGAAATAGTGGGCATGATGGCGCAATTGCGCAAAGCGCCCCCAACCCAACTGGGCGGCCTGGCCGTTACCCGCATAGCCGATTATAAAACCCGCAAATCCTACAACATAGACGGAAGCGAGGAGCAGCCCATTGATTTGCCGGTGTCGGATGTATTGCAATTTACCTTGGCCGACGGCACGGTAATATCTGCCCGCCCGTCGGGTACCGAACCAAAAATAAAATTTTACAGCAGTACCTTGACCGCAATGGAGGCCAACAACAACGATTGGGACGCAGCCGAACTGGGAATGATAGCCAAAATGGACACCATGATTGGGGAACTGTCGGCCGTGGCGCCTGCTTAGTTTTTTGCTTAAACCCTTACAATTCGCCTCCCGTATTAAATGGCCGTTATCTTAAAATTAATTGTACCCGATAACGATTATATTTGCGCAAAATAAAACACTGCAAAAATGAGTTTGATTACCAATGTACATGCCCGCCAAATACTCGATTCGCGAGGCAACCCAACCGTAGAAGTGGACGTATATACCGATAGTGGCGCATTTGGCCGGGCAGCCGTGCCCTCCGGCGCTTCTACCGGCGTACACGAAGCCGTAGAGCTACGCGACAACGACAAAAAGAAATACGTGGGCAAAGGCGTATCGAAAGCGGTAAAGAACGTAAACGACCTGATAGCCGAAGAATTGTTTGGCATCGACGTTACCGACCAGGCCGACATCGACAAGTTGATGTTGGAACTTGACGGTACCGAAAATAAATCTAAACTGGGTGCCAATGCCTTATTGGCCGTGAGCTTGGCCGTAGCCAAAGCCGCTGCGGAAGAAAGTGGTTTGCCGCTTTATCGTTACGTAGGCGGCAGCAATGCCAAAACATTGCCCGTCCCTATGATGAACATACTGAACGGTGGCGCACATGCCGACAATAAAATAGACTTCCAAGAGTTTATGGTTATGCCTATCGGTGCTTCCTCTTTTAGCGAAGGCTTGCGCTGGGGCGTGGAAATATTCCACACCTTGAAATCGGTATTGAAAGAAAAAGGATACAGCACCAACGTGGGCGACGAAGGCGGTTTTGCCCCCAATATCCAAAGCAACGAAGAAGCCATAGAAACGGTATTGAAAGCCATAGAAAAGGCCGGTTACAAACCCGGTACGCAGGTAGCCATAGCCATGGACTCGGCCATCAGCGAATTGTACGATGCCAAATCCAAGAAATATGTGTTCCATAAATCCGACGGCAAAAAATTGAGCAGCGACCAAGTGGTGGATTATTGGGTAAATTGGGTGAAACAATACCCAATCGTGAGCATAGAAGACGGTATGGCCGAAGACGATTGGAAAGGTTGGAAAGCCTTGACCGAAGCCTTGGGCAGCCAAATACAATTGGTGGGCGACGATTTGTTCGTAACCAATGTAAAACGTTTGGAGAAAGGCCTGGACGAAGGCGTGGCCAACGGCTTATTGGTAAAAGTAAACCAAATAGGCACCCTTACGGAAACGATTGACGCAGTAACAATGGCACAATTTTCCGGTTACAACACCATAATGAGCCACCGTAGCGGTGAAACCGAAGACAATACCATTGCCGATTTGGCCGTGGCTCTTAATTGTGGCCAAATAAAGACCGGTTCGGCCAGCCGCAGCGACCGCATGGCCAAATACAACCAATTGATTCGCATAGAAGAAGAATTGGGCAACTTGGCTTACTACCCGGGCAAGAAATTGAAATTCGGAAAATAGGATTTTTTTCATGACAAAAGCTGCCCGAAAAAATTTTCGGGCAGCTTTTGTTGTATAGTTAAATCGTAATGTTTTGACATGATGATTTGGAGGTGTCATCCTGAACGAAACGAAGGCCTCAGAGATTCCTCCTGTCGTTGGGAAGACATGAGTTCCCTCGCTGCGCTCGGGATGACATTTTAAACAGATTTAACTATACGGGTGCATGGAAAGGTGTTCGTGGGGCGAAAGAAGTTTGAGCTTGAAAGCCCAACCGCCGCCATTCCATCTTGGAACGGGCGGCGGTTCGGCTTTTGAATCCGTAAAAAGGCTTACAACGAGAAAGCCTCGTTTACCAACATTTGTTGTTCCTGGGCGTGCTTGCGGGCAAAGCCGGTAGCGGTGGCCGCGCTTGCCTGACGGGTTAAATATCCGATGTTGATGTTTTCCAAGTTCATTTTCAGGAACGAAGCCGCACCCATGTTGCGCGGTTCTTCCTGCACCCACAACCATTGGGCGGTCTTGTATTTCTCGTACAAGGCATTCAATTGTTGCTGCGGCAGCGGATAGATTTGTTCCAAACGGATGATGGCTACGTCCTCGCGTTGGTCGGCCAGTTGTTTTTCGCTCAGGTCGAAATACACTTTGCCGCTACACAACAACACGCGTTTTATTTTGGCGGCATCCTGCACATTGGGGTCGTCTATCACTTCTTGGAAAACACCGGTTGCGAATTCGCTTACGGCACTATAGCTGCGCACGTGGCGCAGGTTGGCTTTGGGCGAGAAATTAATCATTGGTATGCGGAAGGGCAATGCCAATTGACGGCGCAAGGCGTGGAAGAAATTGGCAGCCGTGGTAATGTTGGTAATGAATACATTGTTTTCGGCCGCTTGTTGCAAGAAGCGTTCCAACCTTGCGCTCGAGTGGTCGGGGCCGCCGCCTTCGTAACCGTGGGGCAACAACATGACCAAGCCGTTTTGGGTAGTCCATTTTTGTTCGGCACTGGTTACGTATTGGTCTATTACTATTTGCGCGCCGTTTACGAAGTCGCCATATTGTGCTTCCCATAGCACCAGGCTATTGGGGTTGGCCATGCCGTAGCCATATTCAAAACCCAGTACGGCATATTCGCTCAACAGGGAGTTGTAGATGTAGAATTTGCCTTGGCCGTCGCCCAAATGCCCCAAACGGTTGTATTCGTTATTGGTTTGTTCGTCCCTGATACATGCGTGGCGGTGCGAGAAGGTGCCGCGTTTAACGTCTTCGCCGCTGAGGCGCACATCGTGGCCTTCGGTCAGCAAGCTGGCGTAGGCCAATAGTTCGCCGGTGGCCCAGTCTATTTTGTCTTCCGTTTCCAGCAATTTAGTTTTATCGCTAAGCAATTTGGCCACTTTGCGCAAGGGGTTGATGCCTTCGGGTACCGCCATTAGTTTGGCAAAAAGCTCGCGAACGGTTCCTTCCGAAATGGCGGTGCCGGGCGATTTGAGGAAATCCAAGGGTTTGCTCTTGCGCAATGCCTGCCATTTCAATTCGGGTGACTGATAGGTGTATGGCAGGGGTTTTTGTTTTACCTCGTCCAAGCGGGCTTGCAGTTCGTCCCAGAATTTTTTCTCCAGTTCCTTGGCCATTTCCCTGGCTTCCGGTTCGCCGTTGTCGAGCAAATATTGGGTATATACTTCGCGCGGATTGGGATGCTTGTCTATCAGGGCATATAGCGTGGGCTGGGTAAATTTGGGTTCGTCGCCCTCGTTGTGGCCGTGTTTGCGGTAACACACCATGTCTATGAACACGTCCTGGTTAAACTCCTGGCGGTATTTGATGGCGAATATGGCTGCTTTTACTACCGCTTCGGCATCGTCGCCATTTACGTGCAACACCGGTGCGTGTACCATGGCGGCTATGCTGGTGCAATAATCGGCAGAACGGGCATCGTCGAAATCGGTGGTGAAACCAATTTGGTTGTTGATGACGAAATGCACCGTGCCGCCCACTTCGTAACCTTTCAGCTTGCTCATCTGCAACAATTCGTAGATAATGCCCTGGCCTGCCACGGCAGCATCGCCATGAATCAATATGGGCAATATTTTATCGTATTCGCTGGCATACAACACATCGGCTTTTGCACGGCTGAAGCCCGCCACTATCGGGTCCACCACTTCCAGGTGCGAAGGGTTGGGCAGCAATTGCAGGTTTACTTCCTTATCGTTGGGCGTGGTTACGGTACTGCGGAAGCCGAGGTGGTATTTTACGTCGCCGCTGCCCATGGTCATGTCGGCCGGCATATTGCCCTCAAATTCGGAAAAAATCTGGTCGTAGGTTTTGCGCATGATGTTGGCCAACACGTTCAGGCGGCCCCGGTGCGCCATGCCTATTACCACTTCTTGCGCGTCGTATTCTGCCGCGGTGGTAATCATGGCATCCAGTGCCGGTATCATGCTTTCGCCGCCCTCAAGCCCGAAGCGTTTTTGGCCAATGAACTTGGTATTCAGGAATTTTTCGAAAATGACACCGTAATTCAACTTTTCCAATATGCGGCGTTGCTGTTTCAGGTCCAGCTTTTCCAGCATAAAAGCCTCGAAGTTCTTTTGCACCCATTCGTGGGCCTCCAAGCTGTTCATGTAGGTGTATTGGATACCTATGTTGCCAGCATAGATTTTCTTGAGGCGGGCAACTATGTCTTTCAGCTTGGCTTTGCCCAAACCGATAAATTCGCCCGCGTAGTATTCCGTTTCCAAATCGGCGTCGGCAAGGCCAAACTCGTTGATGCCAAGATGCGGGTGCCTGTCGCGGCGGGGGCGTATGGGGTTGGTGGTGGCCAGCAAATGCGCACGTTTCCGATAAGCCGCTATCAGTTGAAATACGCCAAACTCCTTCGACAGTTCGGCGGGCGATGCGCCTACACCATTGGCCGTAGGGGCGGCAGCCGCACCGCTGGCAGCGGTTTTTGCCTGCCCGTCATTGATTTTGGAATAGGCAAAATCAAAACCGTCAAAGAATTTTTTTAGTTCCGGGTCAACTGTGTTGGGGTTGACAAGATAATCGTTGTAGATTGATTCGATATACGCCGGATGCGCATTGGTGATGTACGAAAAGTCTTCCATTCCGTTTGATAAAAAGTAGAATCTGTTAACAAGAATAATGTTGCGATAGAGGGTTGCGTTGCACGCCTGCTACCTGCGCCCCCAAAGTTAAAACAATTGCTGCCACATTAGCAATCTTAAAAGGTAAATTGGTGTATGTTTATGTGTTGCGGAAAAATAATTTGCCGAAACGGTGCGGGAAGGGCGGTGGTTTTCTAGTTTGGGGCTATCTGCCGAGTCCTGAAATAGTGATATGGGATTGACAAAAAAGAACACCCCAGGAAGGGTGTTCTTTTTTGTTTGATTTTACCGGCTATTTACTTGCCAGCTTGATAATGGGCACTATCACTTCTTCCAGCGATATGCCGCCGTGTTGAAAGGTGTTTTTGTAATAGTTTACGTAGTAATTGTAGTTGTTGGGATAACACAAGAACACGTCTTCCTTGGCAAAAATGTACTTGCTGTTTACGTTGGGTTGCGGCAACCCCGCCTCCTTGGGGTTGGTTATTGCATACACGTCTTTTTCTTCGTATTGAATGTTGCGGCCATGTTTGTAACGCAGGTTGGTGGTGGTGGTCTTGTCGCCTACGCATTTGCTGGGCGTGCGCACGCGCATGGTGCCGTGGTCGGTGGTGATGATGAGTTGTATGTCTTTGTCGGCTATTTTTTTCAATGCCCGGTACAGCGGCGAGTGTTCGAACCAGCTAACCGTAAGCGAACGGTAGCTCACTTCGTCGCCGGCCAATTCCTTCAATACTTCCATCTCGGTGCGGGCGTGGCTCAGCATGTCCACGAAGTTATAGACTATTACCGTGAGGTCGTTGCGCAGGTAATTGTGTATGTTGTCTTCCATGCTTTTGCCGTCGTCGTTGTTGGTAATCTTCAGGTAATCCCATTTGATGTCATTCAGTTTAAGGTGTTTCAATTGGTCGCCCAAAAACTGTTTTTCATATAAATTCTTACCGCCTTGCTCATCGTCGTTTTTCCATTCCAGGGGGTAATTTTTTTCTATGTCGATAGGAAGCAAGCCACTAAAAATAGCGTTGCGGCTGTATTGCGTGGAAGTGGGCAATATGCTGTAAAACATTTCTTCGTCCTTCACCCTGAAAAATTGGCTGATGATGGGTTCTATGGATTTCCATTGGTCGTAGCGCAGGTTGTCTATCAACACCATGAAGGTAGGTTTGCCTTTTTTTATTTGGGGCGCTATCTTGTCCTCAAACACAGTATGGCTCATCACGGGTGTGTCGTGTACGCTATTTTGTATCCAGTTTATGTAATTGCGCGACACGAATTTGGAAAATTCAGTGTTTGCCTCGGCTTTTTGGGTATTGAACACTTCCTGCATCTCGGGGCTGTCGCTCTTGCGCATTTCTATTTCCCAATACACCAGCTTTTTGTACAAATCTTTCCACTCTTCCACGCTTGGGTTGTTGTTCAGTGCCATGAAGAGATTGCGGAAATCTTTTTGGTACTCGATGGTGGTTTTCTCCGATACCAAACGGCGGCCATCCATTATCCTTTTCAGGGAAAGCAGTATCTGGTTGGGGTTTACGGGCTTTATGAGGTAGTCGCTTATTTGCGAGCCTATGGCCTCTTCCATTACGTTTTCCGCCTCGTTTTTCGTGACCATTACCACGGGCAGGGTAGGATGAGCCTCCTTAATTTGGGCCAATGTTTCCAAGCCGGTCATGCCGGGCATGCTTTCGTCCAGCAACACTATGTCGGCTTGGTTGGCCTTTAAATGTTCCAGCGCGTCGTAGCCGTTGGTAACGGGCGTAACCTCGTAGCCTTTGTTTTTCAGGAAAATGATTTGCGATTTAAGGGACTCTATCTCGTCGTCCACCCACAATATTTCAGCTTGCATATCTGCTTAGTTTTTTACCGTTTGTATGTAAACGGCGGGTTATACAATTTAGTTTAGTACACGACAAAAAATACAATTAATTGGATTGCCAATAAATTATTTG
>JASGFI010000119.1:0-9343 GCA_047605615.1 Edaphocola sp.
ATATAATTTAAAATAAGATATTTTTTTCAAAAAATATACTTTAATGTTATTATGATAACATTAAATGCTGTAGCATTGTGGCTTATTGTTAACTGTTTCAATATATTAAGTCATGTGAAAAAATCAGTATTAGTGTTAGTTGTTGCCCTATCCGGTTCGCTAATTGTGAGTTCTTGCAGTAAAAAAGGAGATTACACTTGTGTTTGTAGCATCACCGTAAGCGGTACTACTACCACCCAGTCAATCACCATCAAGGATCAGAAGAAAAAGAAAGCCAAGGAGGCTTGTGAAGAAGCCGGTGCTGCCTATACCGCACAAGGTATAACGGCATCTTGCGCATTGCAATAGGTGACGGTAAACATTTACAAAAAGCTACGAACGAATGTCGTCCGTAGCTTTTTTGTTTTTTGGAAAACTTTCGGCTGGGATGGCGCAGCGGTTAAATGCCTCAAATTCGCACAAGCGAACGGCCTGGCGGAACTAAGTTTTTGCGCCGAAAAGAGCCATGATTAAGCAAGCTCCAACTGCCCAAAGGCAAACTTAGAACTTTCTATGCGCCGCTATGTAATCGGCCATGCTGTTGACCGACGACAATATGCCGCGGCCTTCGCGGGCATCTTCTATTTTTATGCCGTAGTTGCGTTCCAGCAACACCATCAGCTCCAAGGAGTCTATGCTGTCCAAGCCAAGGCCCTCGCCAAACAAGGGCGCGTTGTCGTCTATGTCTTCGGGCTTCATGCCTTGCAGGTTCAGCGAGTCTATTATTTGTTGTTTCAGGGTGGTTTTCAAGTCTTTCATTTTCTTAAAATAAATTGGCCACAAAGGTAAAGTTAAATACCCGCAAAGCAAATGCAAATGTGCCATTGGCAAAATAAACATTGGCTTAGATGCTGTCTAAACTTATTTTGGCGGTTGCGGGTCGTAAGCGGCAGGCTGCAAGGGGTGAATCTTGCGCCAATTTTCAAAAGCAGTGTATTCCTTGTTGTTGTTTTTTACCCACAAGGTAAATGCCTGCGAATTGTCGGCCGCGCCAAACAGCCATTGGTTGTAGGCATCATATACGCCGTCGTGCAGCATGTTGTTTTGGTAGGCGAGCAGCGTAAACGGGTATTGCGCGGCATAATCCTTGGTATATGCCAACATGAACCTTGTGCGCAACATGATGAGGTTTTCGGTATTGAGGCCGTCGCTGATGGCCGGTGCGGCGCGGTCCAACAGTGCTTTGAATGTTTGGGTAAAATTGCGGGCTTGTTGTTGGTTTTCTTTACGGGTTTTATCGCTTTTAAAATCGGGCAATACTTCGCCTTCGCCCGGCGACAATATTTTTCTATAACCTTCTATCATTAGCTTTTTCGCCTCGATGGTCCTTTGCGAAAAGGGGTCGAGGTTCAGGTAAATCTCGGCATAAATCAGCGCCCATGCGGCGTTGTCGTTTTGTAGGAAAATTTTGGCGGCATTGAAATAATTGAGCGGATAGCTGGGGTCGGCATGTATGCCGTTTTTATAGACTTCCAGCGCATCATTTTCTTTCTTGTCGCCCAAAAACAAATTGCCTTTGCTGTTGTACAACAAGCCGGAATTGGGGTATTTGCCAATGCCGTCGTTCAAGATGCGCTTGGCCTTGCCGCTGTTGCCCAACGAGTTTTCCACCGCGCTGGACAATTGGTAGGTCTGTTCGTCCGCCGCATCGCTGTTGAGCACGGGGTCTATCACCTCCTTGGCCTTTTTGGTATCGCCCGACAGGTAGTAGGTATAAGCCAGGTCCCGGCGCAACGATACGTCCGAGGGTGCCAGCCTTATAGCTTGCGTAAACATCATCACGGCATTGGGATAGTCGCCACGGTTTAGGTAGTCGTGCGCGCTGCGCTGCATTTGCGCTACGTCCGTTTGCGGGGTGTTTTGCGCCCATAGCGGTGCAGCCGCATTGGTGCCGAGCAAGGACACCAATAAAAATGTTTTTATAATGTGCATCAACGTAAGGAAATATTTGTTGGCCGTGGGCAAAAGTAAGCAATTGAGGGGCTTTAAATAAATGGGTGTCGCTTGAACTCCTTGTTGCGGTCGAACAGATAACGATACGTGGCCAACCTGCGGGTTACGTGTGCGCCAAGGTTTTGGGCTACGTTAATCATCTTGGGGTTGAAGTCGCCTATCCATTGCATTTCATAGTCTTTATAACCTGTCTGGAAGCAAATGATTTTTGAACCTTCCAATATCATGTAGGCATCCATGCCTTTGCCCTGCCATTCGGGTATTACGCCAAAAACCAAGCCCAGCGCGCGTTCGCACTTGCCAAAACGTTTCAACCATAGGAATTTCAATTTATGGAAAAGGTCGAATTTGCCGTTCAGGTGCTTGAAAAACTGGTTCAGGTCGGGCAGGTTTATCCAGCAGGCTACCGGCTCTTCTTTGTGGTAGATGAACCAACACAATTTTTCGTCCATGACGGGCTTCATGGATTGGAACATTTTTATGGCCTGTCTTTCGTCCAGCGATTTGCCGCCGCCGTGGCTGGCCCATGCCTTGTTGTACACATAGGTGAAATCGCGGGCATATTTTTCCAGGTTCTTTTTCAAAACAGGCTCGGCGTGTAGGTCTTTGTTTTTAAGCAGTTCCTCGTGGCGCACGTAGAATTTGTCTTGAAATTGGTAAACCACCTTCATGCCGTAACACTCTTGGTTGAAATATACTTGGAAACCATAGTTTTCAAACAGTTCTTTGTAATAAGGCGGGTTGTAGTTCATGCAATAGAGCGGTTCGTAATAACCCTTTATTACCAAGCCCCACCAACGGTCGCGCTCGCCGAAATTGATGGGGCCGTCCATGGCTTCCATGCCTTGGCCTTGCAGCCACTGTTTGCAATAATCGAACATGAAATTGGCCGCCGCCCGGCTGTCTATACATTCAAAAAAGCCAATGCCGCCGGTAGCTTGCTCCATTTTGTATTTTTTGTTGACGAAAGCGGCAATGCGGCCCACGGCTTGTCCCTTGCCATTCAGGAGCAGCCACCTTTTGCAGGTATTGCCCTGTTTGAACAGCTTGTTTTTCTCCTTGTCAAACACATCTTCTATGTCCTTGTCCAATGGCCTTATCCAATTGGGGTCGTCCTTGTAAATGCTTAGCGGTAACGCAAGGAATGTCTTTGCATCGGCCTTCGTTACTACTTCCTTCATGCTAAAATCCATGCTACAAATGTAGGAAATTGGCAAAGCCGGAAACCGGCTAATTCTTTTATTGAGGTGCTATCGTGCCTTCGCCTTATGGGACAAAAGTGCAAAACAAACAAACCGGACGTACTATTTGAGTTGAGCCGCATGATGGCACCACGCGACTTGCTGGCATTTTTTGAGATAGCGGAAGTAAAGGAGCTTCACAACGAAAAGTTTGTTGGAGCAAAAAAACTATGGTTGCGGCACAAATGCCTTGAAGGCCAGCAAGTTTTCTTCGGCCACTACTTCAAAAGCAGTGTGGGCCACTATGGCCGCCGATGCGCCTTGGTGCAAAGTAAGCGATATGCCTTGGGTTTTTAAAGACAATTTTCCTTTTATCACGACGATGATTTCCATGGAAAAACTCTTTGAGGCCAGCTTTTCCCCGGCAGCCAACTTTATGGCGTTCAGCCCAAAATCGGGAACGGGGCAAGGGTAGGGTACTTCACCATTTACCAAAGCCGAGCCGCTCAATATTTTGGGTGTTACGCTGTCGAAAAGGGTATGTTTCAGCAACTCCGGTACATCTATATGTTTGGGCGTAAGGCCGCCGCGCAGCACATTGTCGCTGTTGGCCATCAGTTCCACGTTTTGGCCTTCGAGGTAGGCATGTGGTACGCCCGCGCCTTGGAAAATGCCGTCGCCTTCCCCTATTTTTACGATATTGAAAAGGTAAATGGAGAAAATGCCCCTGTCCAATTCGCTATCGGGAATGTCTTGGCGGTAATGTTTTGCGGTCCACCAGCCGGGGGCGCTTTTGGCGAGCTTGCCTTCGTTGTAGCTTGCCCGTTCGCGTTTTACGAGCGGCAGTAACATGGCATCTACATCCGCTTGAGGCAGCTCCATCAGGTAACGGTATAGTTTGAAAATATCCTTGTCGGCAAAATATGGCAACAGTGGTTGCAGTTCCGGGGTTTGGGCCAATACGGCGGCTATTTTTTCTTTGGCCAAAAAGCCGTGAAGCAGCCAAAACTCGCCCAAGGCCACCATTACCTCGGGCTTATGGTTGCGGTCTTTATAATTGCGGTGGGCGGCGTTTATGGGTATGCCCGCGGCTTCTTCGGCATCAAAGCCTTTTTCGGCTTCGCTTTTGGAAGGGTGCACTTGTATGGACAGCATGTCTTTCACGTCCAATATCTTGAAAAGGTAGGGCAATTCGCCAAAGCGCCGCCAAGTATCCTTGCCTATCATTGCTTCCGGTGCATTGCCAATGGCCTCCCTGAGCGATATTTCGCCTTCGCCAAGCATGATTTTGGAAGGTGCCGAAGGGTGCGCCCCCATCCAATATTCCGCTTGTGGTTGCTGGCCGGTATTGGGTTGGTGCAATAGTTGGGCTATGTATTCGTGGCCGCCCCAGGCATAATTTTGTATTGTTCCTTTAATCCTGAAAATTGGTTGCGTGGTCATTGGGTCAAATGGTTTGCGCGTATGGGGCAGGATTTTTTTTCAACGGCTTGCGCTTATACCCCAAAGGTAGCGCAAACTTTATTTCAAGAGCTTGCCTGAAATTACTTTTTTAAAATGTTCCGATGGTAAAAAATGGCTGTCTGGCCATTTGGCGAAGAAAGTATTTGTAGCACAAAATAGCCGGTATGCAGCAACTGAACGCACGGAAAACGAAATAAACCAAATAATTTACGAACTTCACGACCGGACAACAGGCGAAACAAACCGGAAACAAGATGACGGAGCAATACGCTTGCGGCATCGTTCTTTTCATCTTTTAAATGAATTTTTTCATGAACAAAAACAGGACATCCTCGATAGTACTTGGCGCGGTTTTCACCCTTTTGGGCATAGGCACGTCCCATGCGCAAACCGATGTTACCATTACGTTTGTAGGCGGCACCTACGGCGGCATTACCATATCCGAAAGCGGGAAGATTTATTTCAACAATGGCAATTTGGTTTACAGCACCGACGGCACGAATACCACCACCATTCCGCTCTCCACTATCCGGAAATTGACCTTTGAATCCAGCACTCCATTAGCCGTTTCGCTTTTGAGTTTTACCGCAAAAAAACAAAATTCGGAAGCACTGCTCGAATGGGCCACCGCCTCCGAGCGAAACAACAAATATTTTGCGATAGAAAGAAGTGCCGACACCCGCGAGTGGGCAACGATAGGCACGGTGGAAAGCAAAGCGGAAAACGGAAACAGCAGTTCGTTGTTGAGCTACGATTTCACGGACGAAAACCCATTGAACGGCAGGAATTATTACCGACTCAAACAGGTGGATAACGACGGACAATACAAATTCAGTACCATCCAATCCGTATTTTTCGAAACAGCAAATTCGGTAAAAATTTATCCCAATCCCACCGCAACAGCCATCGCCATAGAAACCACGCTCGATAATGCAGCGGTTTCCGTATTCGACATGGAAGGGAGAAAAATATTGAGCCAAACCATGTCTGGCACCAACCCAACACTTGACATCAGCACCCTGCCAACGGGGA
Source organism: Edaphocola sp. (assembly GCA_047605615.1). Classification (GTDB taxonomy): domain Bacteria; phylum Bacteroidota; class Bacteroidia; order Chitinophagales; family Chitinophagaceae; genus Taibaiella. Next base: position 5,670 of record JASGFI010000119.1, read on the forward strand.
ACTATGTGCTGAAAGTGGACAACAACGGCCAAACGTTTAGTTCAAAATTCATCAAGAATTAGGGGCAAAGGAATCCTTTGCCTATATGTGGCGGCTTCGGCAGTGAAAATATCCTGCTGCCGCGTCCTTGTGTATGCGTAATGAGAATGGGCCATAAATCTTGTACCCATTTGTTCGCATGAAGCTACGCAAAACATTGGTCAACATTTTATACAACTATTTTGCGGCTAATTGACTATTTTGCGGCGACAAACAACATAGGCACAAAAAAAACACAGATGAAAAAAATAGCATTGCTCACTTCCGGTGGCGACGCGCCGGGCATGAACGCGGCCATAAGGGCAGTAGTAAGAACAGCATTGTACAACAACCTGGAAGTGTACGGCATTCGCCGCGGCTACCAAGGCATGATAGACGGCGATATTTTTCAAATGAACACTACCTCCGTTTCCAACATTATCCAAAGAGGGGGAACCATACTGAAAACCGCGCGCAGCAAAGAATTCCGCACGCCCGAAGGTCGTCAAAAAGCATTCGGGCAGCTAAACACTTTCGGCATAGAAGGACTGGTGCTGATAGGCGGCGACGGCACGTTTACGGGTGCCAACGTGTTTTTCAACGAACATTCCATGCCTGCGGTGGGCATACCCGGCACTATCGACAAAGACATAGCCGGCACGGACTATACCCTTGGGTTCGACACGGCGGTAAACACCGCGGTGGAAGCCATAGACAAGATACGCGATACCGCCGAGGCGCACGACAGGATGTTTGTGGTGGAGGTCATGGGTCGCGATGCGGGCTACATAGCCATAAACAGTGGCATAGCCTGTGGTGCGGAAGACATCATGGTGCCGGAATACAGCACCGACTTCAATTCCATAATCGAAAGGATAAGCAACGACAGCCGCCGAAAGAAACTGGTAAACATCATAGTAGTGGCCGAAGGCGACGATTTTGGAGGTGCCGAAGCGGTGAGGAAAAAGATAGTGGAACGCTTTCCCGAATTGGATGTGCGAGCCACGGTGCTGGGACACATACAACGCGGCGGCTCACCCACTTATTTGGACAGGGTAGCGGCCAGCCGCATGGGTTACGCCGCCGTAAACGCCCTGCTTAAAGGCCAAACCCAAGTAATGGTGGGTCTGGATAGGGACAAAATAGTATTTACCCCGTTCGACCACGCCATAAAGGAACACGCACCCATGGACATGGGACTGCTGAAAATGGCCAAAATCCTGGCATCATAAGCTGTTCTGGTTTTCATTTGTAAATAATTAGGGCGGGGCGAACGGGCGTGCGCCCAAGCGGAGCAGAAAGTAAAAACGTAACCGGAAACAGCTTTCTTAAATGCGTAACTCAGCGGTCAAAAAGTGAGTAATGGAAATTCTATTATACTGCACACCGGATAGTTTTGTGCAATAAATATCGCGCCAAGACACAGAGGAACTTGATTGCCCATGTTGGCAATACTGTTCAGTCTCCTTGCCAAAACAACCATGTAAAAACACAATTACGGCCCCCTTGTCATCCTGAAAGGAACTAAAAAACACCCTGCATAGACCCTTACAGGGTGACAAGAGCGGGGGCGAAAAGATTTTTCTTGAATGTCGCACAAGGGGCCAACGAAGTCCGATTGCACATTGTTACCCGGTGCGAAGTATATTTATGATAAAGGAGATAAAGCAATTCGGGCGGACAAAGAAATACAAATACCCTTGACGCAGATTGACCAATTGGTCTCCTGCGTTTTTTACGCAACGGTATTACCCCGTTGTGCAAGTGTAGTTAAATCGTAATGTTTTGACATGATGATTTGGAGGTGTCATTCTGAACGAAACGAAGTGCAGTGAAGAATCTCAGAGATTCCTCCTGTCATCGGAATGACATTTTAAACAGATTTAACTATATGCAACAAAACGTTCATGAAAGATTTAGACAAAACTCCTTACATCATTATCCCCACTATGCAGGCCGACAGGTAAGAGGCCAAGGTGCCGCATAGCAAGGCTTTCAGCCCCAAACGGGCAAGGTCGGCGCGGCGTTCCGGCGCCAATGCGCCGATGCCGCCTATCTGCATACCCACGCTGCTGAAGTTGGCAAAACCGCAAATTGCGGTGGAAACTATGGCAATGCCTTTTTGCGTTTTCACGAAACCCGGAATGCCGGTAAGGTTCTTGAAGGCCAGGAACTCGTTCACCGTAAGTTTTTGCCCCAACAAAGTGGCCACGTTGTTGATGTCTTCCTTGGGCACGCCCATGGCCCATGCAAAGGGATAGAACAATTTGCCAAATATCCAATCGAGCGACAGGTCGAAGTCCGGGCGGAACAAATGCCCCACCGTGAGCAACAAATAATCCATCATGGCTATCAGGGCTATGAAGCCAATCAGCATGGCTATTACGTTCATAGCTATCTTGAAGCCGTCGCCCGCACCGTGGCTTATGGCATCTATCAGGTTGGTGTATTGGCTTTTCACCTCCAGTTTTACCTGGCCCATGGTCTGCGACGGCTCCGTTTCCGGAAACACGATTTTTGAAATGACCAAGGCGCCCGGTGCAGCCATGAGGCTGGCCATGATTAAGGTCGGTGCAAGGTTCATGCCCGCCTCGGCCCCCATATTGGCGTACACGATTAATATGCCCCCGGCTATGCACGCCAGGCTGCCGCTCATGGAGGCCAGCAGTTCGCTTTTGGTCATGCCTGCCAAGTAAGGCCGTATCATCACCTGCGCCTCTATCTGGCCCACGAATGCGCTGGCTACATTGCTCAACGCCTCTGCCCCGCTTACCCGCATGATGAAGTTCATGCCTTTGGCAATTGCGGCCACTATGCGTTGCATGATGCCCAGATGGTATAAAATGGCCACCAACACACACACCAAGACAATGGTAGCCGTCACGTTGAAGGCAAACACAAATGCGCCGGGCGTGCGGTAGTCCTGCGCTGCGCCGTCGCGGCCAATGGTGGCCAGGCCGCCATATACGAAATTGGTGCCCTCTTTGGCAAATTGCTCTATCTTTTGCATGCCCTTGCCCAAGAAGCCAAAGAACTTTTGCACGGGCGTTACTTTCATGATGAGTACCGCTATTAGGAACTGCAAGCCCAATCCCGACAGCACGAGGCGGAGGTTTATCCTTTTTTTGTTGTTGGAAAAAAGAAAGGCTATAGCCAAAATCAGGGCGATGCCAATGATGCCGATGAAGCGTTGCATGTGGTGCTTATTTTGAAAATTTGTGATTGCAACATAGAACATTAGCCGAAATATTGCAAATTAATCGTAAGAACCCGGCCGGCACACGGACTATTCCCGGCGAAGCTAAATGCACCCGGCTCGTGTTCCTGCATATTACCTAAAAAAAGGTGGTCTCACTTAGTCCGCGGCCGTCTTTTTTGTTGGCATACTCCGGCTTCAAATATTGTTCAGGATGGGCATTTTACGATACATTGAAATGAATTTTACAACATTGTTAAGATGGGTGCATTTAAAATTGTCGCTGTTCGTCATTGCGAACGCAGTGAAGCAATCCAGTAAATAAGCTCTCTGGATTGCTTCGTACCTCGCAATGACGTGGTGTATTATAAAACACATTTTTAAATGCACCCTCGCAGCGAGGGTGCTCTTGTCATCCCGAACGCGCTGTCATCCCGAACGCAGTGAGGGAACTCAAAGA
>JASGFI010000120.1:0-9227 GCA_047605615.1 Edaphocola sp.
TACAAATAATTTATTGGCAATCCAATTAATTGTATTTTTTGTCGTGTACTAAACAGGCTCTTACTATTTTCGTGCTTTATTTTATCAAATGAAAAGTATATTATCCATAGCATTGTTTTTGGGCGTTTGGTTAGGTGGTCTGTGGCAGGGCCAAGCCTATCAAGCATCCGTCAAGTACACCGGTGCAGCCCGGCGAAATGTGGGCTACAAAGTAATAGGCGTAAAGGATGGCGATACCTTTGTGGTGCTGGCTGCCGGGAAGCCATTGGTGGTGAGGTTTGCACACATAGATTGTCCCGAAAAAAAGCAACCATTCGGCAGCCGTGCCAAACAGTTTGTGGCCGACAAGTGTTTTGGCAAATACGTAAGCCTGGCCCACAACAATCAATACGACCGTAACAAAAGGTTGGTAGCGGAAGTGGTATTGCCCAACGGCACTAACCTCAACAAAGATTTGGTGCGCAACGGACTGGCTTGGCATTTCAAGAAATACTCCACCGATACCGGTTATGCGCGGTTGGAAGCCTTAGCGAGAAAGGAAAAAACGGGCATTTGGAGCGAAGCCAACCCCGTAGCTCCTTGGGATTGGCGCAAGCAGCGCAGGAAGAACATACCGGTATATTGAACATCTCGGGGGATGGGTATTTCAAGAAAACCCTCCGCCTGTACGTGGGGCGGTATGGCTAACCCGCAGCAGCGGTGTCGTGATGCTCCTGCTGGTGCGTTCTCTTGGCTATAGGTTATCCAAAAGCTCACTTTTTTATTTCGTTTCATCGCTGGTGTCCATAAGCTGAAGCCCGGCTTGATATGTGGATTGGCCCCAATAACCTCACGAAACAACAGGGTATCCACTCATGGATACCCTGAAATACAAAAAAACTATTCCCAAGCTTATGACAAGCAGGAATAGTTTCAAAAAAATCCAACGGAACGATGTACTGCCCGCAATAATTTTACTTGCGCAAGCCTAATTTGGCAATCAGTTCGCGATAACCTTGAAGGTCGGTGCGGCTCAGGTAGCTAAGCAGGCGTTTGCGCTGACCCACCATTTTAATCAAACCCAAGTTGGAAGAATGGTCTTTGTGGTTGCCGTTCTTGATGTGGGCAGAAATGTGTTGGATGCGCTCGGTCAACAAGGCTACTTGAGCCTCAACGGAACCCGTGTTTTTTTCGGAGCCGCCGTAGGTTTTGAATATGTTTGCTTTTTTTGCGTCGATGGTTGCGTTAGCCATTACTTAATTTATTTGAATTATTTGTATCGTATTTCACAAAATCGGAGCGCAAAGGTAAGGCTTTTTGCTGAAATACAAAATTTAAAAATCCCTTTTCCCCGATATTGATTATTTCAGTTTCATTTGTGCCATATATGGATGTTCGGGGTTCACTATCAGCTCTTGCCGCAGGGGGTGTACCAACACATCCATATCTTCCAAGGGAATGGCACCCAACAAGGGTTCGTTGTCGCCTTTCAGCACCATGGCATCTACGGTGCAACGCCTGTTCTTGAACCTTATTTCAATGGGGCCGGCCACTTCGTATTCGGCTACGCTGCCGTCGGCCAGTTGCGCTTTCCTTGATTCCAGTACCGACAAGCCTAATTGCTCCTTGATGGTTTCATTGATGCAAAGGTAGTACGAGCCGGAATCTACCAACATGTTTAATGGGTACCTTCGCACTTCGTCTTCGCCAATTACATGCCTTCGGGCTAACGCTAAGTCGTCGCCACTGATCAATTCTACGTCTGCATATACAAGTCCCATAGCTTTTGTTTGTAAAAATACTGAAATTCAATTTATAAACGCTGCCGCCCCTGCACCTAACCCTTGGACAGTGCGTTGAGTACGTCGTACTTGGTAATGATGTGGTAGTTGCCACTTTCGTCGCGCGCCAGCGCGCCTCCATTGTCTTTGTTGATGTAGCTGGTAAGTCTTTCCAAAGGCGTGTCCATGGCTACTACCGGCATGGCGGGTTCCAGGGCGGCGGCAATTGTTTCCGTGCGGAAATTTACATCACCAATCAGTTTCTTGAACAAACCATGTTGGGATATTGCGCCAATTATTTCATTGTTTTCTACCACGGGTATCTGCTCTATGTCGTACGCTTGCATCAATTCCATGCCTTTTTGTACCGTTTCTTTGCTGTCGATGGTTACCAACCGCCTGCGGCCCAGGCCGCCTATCAGGTCTTGCACGGTATGTACGTCCAGGAAGCCCCTGTCCAGCATCCACTCGTCATTATATACCTTGCCTACGTAACGGCTGCCGTGGTCGTGAAATATTACCACCACCAAATCGTCTTTGGTCAATTTGTCCTTCAGCTGTTTCAATCCGGCCAATGCCGAACCTGCCGAATAGCCCACGAATATGCCTTCTTCTTTACTGATACGACGAGCCATGACGGCACCGTCTTTGTCGGTCACTTTTTCAAAATAGTCTATGCAATCGCGGTCGTAGTTGGCGGGTACAAAATCTTCGCCTATGCCTTCGGTAATGTATGGGTGTACCTCTTTCATGTCTATTTCGCCGGTGTTGAACCATTTGGTCAATAGGGAGCCGTAGCTGTCTATGGCCCACACTTGGATGTCGGGGTTTTGTTCCTTCAGGTATTTGCCCGTGCCCGTTATGGTGCCGCCGGTGCCGGTGGCCACTACCAAGTGTGTTATTTTGCCTTCGGTTTGTTGCCATATTTCGGGGCCAGTCTGTTCGTAATGCGCCAGGCGGTTGGCCGGGTTGTCGTATTGGTTTACGTACCAGCTATTGGGCACTTCCTCCGACAGCCTTTTGGATACGGAATAGTACGACTTGGGGTCTTCGGGTTCCACGTTGGTAGGGCATACTATTACCTCTGCGCCCAGTGCCTTCAGTATGTCTGCTTTTTCTTTCGATTGTTTGTCGGTGGTGGTGAAGATGCAACGGTAGCCTTTTTGTATGGCGGCCAATGCCAGTCCCATGCCGGTGTTGCCGCTGGTGCCTTCTATGATGGTGCCGCCGGGTTTTATCTTGCCTTCTTGCTCGGCCACTTCCAGCATTTTAACGGCCATGCGGTCTTTTATGGAATTGCCGGGGTTGAAAAATTCTACTTTGGCATATACGGGGCATGGCAAATCGGCGGCCACACGGTTGAGCTTGATAAGTGGCGTGTCGCCTATGGTTTCGAGTATGGAATTATATACCTTTTTGTCCGGGGTCATACGTTTTACGGTTTTGAAAGGCCGTAAAGGTAGGCATTTTGGGAGGGCAACGCATCAAATTAACGGTGTTGGCTTCGCCGGGAATAGCCCGCGCTAACCACGAGAATTTTGGGGCTATTCATTTTGCCATACCAAATCTTGCATTACCTTTGCCGCCGCAATTGGCAGCCCTGGGTTGCCGATTTTTTTAGTTTTTAAACTTGTGCCGTTATTTTAAGTCGAACCTCGGCGCAGCGATTTTGGTGTGTCATATTTAATTACAAAACAAAAAGTAAAGTTTATGAAGCGAATCATTTTATCTACCATGCTATTGGCCGGTGCAGCTACCGCGGCCAATGCGCAGGCCGGAAGCGTGTTGGTGTACGGAACATTGGGCTACCGCAGCGCCAAAACTGCCGATGACAACAAAACCCGTTCTTTCAACATCAATCCCGGTATCGGTTATCAATTTGACAAAAATTGGACGGTGGGTGTGGCCGGTGGCTGGGGTACCAGCCGTTACAGGTTGGCGGGCAGTTCCGATTGGGACTTTACCAACACTTACAATGCGGGTGTATTTGTGCGCCATACCCTGCCCATCGGTAAATTGTTTTATGTCTTTCACCAATTGGAAGCCGGTTATAGGGGTACCAATTATGGCAGTACTGGCACCAATGTCACGACTAACGCCAACGGTTTTTACGCAAGCCTTACGCCGGTTATCGGCATCAACATTGTTCATGGCATAGCACTTAACTTTGGTTTTGGCGGCATAGAATACCAAACATTGAAGTACAAAGGTGCTGAAAATGCTTCTTCTTCATTCGGTGTTACTTGGGGATCCCAATTCAATGTGGGCGTTAGCCGCAATTTGTTTTGCGGACATGGAAAACCCATGCTTCGCAAACGTCGCGGTGGCCGCGGCCCGGGCCTTAACAATGGCAGCCGTCCCAGCCGCAAAGAGATAATGGACGACAGCAAGGAAGACAACCAAGATTAGTGTTTTATTGGCATGCATACAGAAAGCCATCCGACAATCGGATGGCTTTCTGCGTTTTCGGCGAACCAAACTCGTGGAAACCTTCTTTTGCCGCTTGCAGGTGGCTAATATTTCTTGTTTTAAGTACTACCTTTGTGCTGTTTTAAAATAAAGGAATTATACTTTGACGTTTGAAGATTTTAAACTTGACGAAGACGTATTGGACGGTATAGCCGCCATGGGTTATAAAAATGCCACGCCGATACAAGAAATGGCCATCCCCCTGATACTGGAAGGCAGGGATTTGATAGCCTGCGCGCAAACCGGCACGGGCAAGACGGCGGCCTTTATGCTGCCCCTGCTCCATAAGATATTGCAATTGCCCGCCGATGGCATCAACACCCTGATACTGGTGCCCACCCGGGAACTGGCCATACAAATAGACCAACAGGTAGAGGCCATGGGCTATTACCTCAACGTAAAATCAATTGCGGTGTACGGGGGCAACAACGGCAATAGTTGGGTGCAACAGAAACAGGCATTGACCAAAGGTGCCGACATCATAATAGCCACGCCCGGCAGGCTGATAGCCCAGATGCAAATGGGCGGCATGGATTTTTCCAAAATAGAACACTTGGTATTGGACGAGGCCGACCGTATGCTGGACATGGGCTTTTACGAAGACATAATCAAGATAGTGAACACCCTGCCCAAAGATCGGCAAACCCTCTGCTTTAGCGCCACCATGCCGCCGCGCATCCGCAAATTGACCCAAACCATACAACGCAATCCCGAACAGATAAGCATCGCCATTTCCAAACCTGCGGAAGGCATCAAGCAACAAGCCTACCTGGTCAATGATGAGCAAAAGTTGAATCTGGTGCTGCATATTTTGAGGCCCCAAACATACAAGTCGGTCATTGTATTTTCATCGAGCAAAGACAAAGTGAAACGCTTGGAAGGCACGTTGCGCCGTGCTGGCGTAAATGCCAAGGCGTTTCATTCGGACCTGGTGCAGGACGAACGCGAACGCTTGATGCTTGACTTCCGCAACCAAAAAATAGATGTGCTGGTGGGTACCGATGTATTGTCGCGGGGCATACATATAGACGGCATAGACTTGGTGCTGAACTACGATGTGCCGCCCGACCCCGAAGATTACGTGCACCGCATAGGCCGCACTGCCCGTGCAGCCAGCACCGGCACCGCCATTACTTTTGTCAATGAGAAAGACATGCGCCGTTTTACCTCCATCGAACACCTGATTGAACGGCAGGTAGAGCAGCAACCCTTGCCCGAAGGGTATCCGCAAGGGCCAAGGTACAGGCCGTTCAGGTCATCGGGAAGTGAAGGGCAGCAGCATAAGCAAAGAACCGGCGGCAATGGCGACAGGAACGGCAAAAAGAAATTTCACAAAAAAACACAATAGACATACCAAAGGAAATTAGGTAAGCCGAACAGTTGCGTATCGGTGTCGGCGCCGAAATGCCGGCTCGTTGCTTCGGGTCAATGTGGGTGGCTTGGTTGTCTTTGCACGGCTATTTTTCCTTTAAAAAATTATCGAAACAGCATGGTTATTGTTCCCGGTAAAATAAGTACCAAGATATTTCACCAACACCTTATGGGCAGCGTGGCGCCGCGGCCTATATGTTTTGCCAGTACCCTCGATGCCGATGGCCGCCCCAACCTGTCGCCGTTCAGCTTTTTCAATGTATTTGGCAGCAATCCCCCGATATTGATTTTTTCGCCCGCCCGCCGCGTGCGCGACAACACCACCAAGCACACCTTGGAAAATGTCAAGGCCACCGGCCAGGTGGTAATCAATGTGGTGAATTATGCCATGGTGCAGCAGCAAAGCCTTGCCAGTTGCGAATATCCCAAGGAAGTGAACGAATTTGTGAAAGCCGGGTTCACGCCATTGCCTTCGGAAGACGTGCAGCCGTTCAGGGTAAAGGAATCGCCGGTGCAGTTGGAGTGCAAGGTGCTTCAAGTAATAGAAACCGGGCAAGAAGGCGGGGCGGGCAATCTGGTTGTTTGCGAGGTGGTGAAAATGCACATAGACGAAGCCGTATTGGGCGATGACGGCCTGATAGACCCACAAAAAATAGACTTAGTGGCGCGCATGGGCAAGGACTACTATTGCCGCGCCAGTGGCGATGCGGTATTTGAAGTACCCAAACCCAATTTGGACTTGGGCATAGGCATGGATTCGTTGCCCGAACCGATAAGGAGCAGCACCACACTTACGGGCAACGATTTGGGCATGTTGGCCAATTGCACCGCCATACCCGTGGCGGCAACATTGATGGGCGACGAACGCCTGAAAGAAGTGTTGCAAACCAACGGCACCAACCCGGAACAGCTACGCCAATCTCTGCACCGATACGCCCATGAGTTGTTGCAAAAGGGCGATGTGGACAAAGCGTGGCAGGTGCTATTGGCGGAAGTATAACCGTTTGTAAAGTAACTTCACCATATCTGACGGGCTACCTGCCTTGGGTAGTTGCGTTTTGTAGTTAGATTGGGTAATGATTGAGCCGACTTGCATTAGAAATCCTATTTTTGCGTTCTTGGTATGAAAATTCTCAGGTTATTGTTGATATGCTGTTTGCCATTGCTGGCCGGTTGCGGGGTGTATAGCCTGACGGGAGCCAGTATCCAAGGCAAAACCATTAATGTTCGCACACTGCAAAACAGGGCCGTAAATGTGGCACCCGGCTTGGCCACCACGCTTGCCGACAAATTGCGTACCCGCATTTTGACCCAAACCGGCCTGGCACCCGTAAATACCGAAGATGCGGATTACGACCTGCAGGGCACCATTACCGGCTATTCGGTAAGTACCACCGGCGTGGGGACCACCAGCTCCGTGCAGCAAGCCACCAAAAACAGGTTGACCATAACGGTAGAAGCAGATTTTAAAAACCGGCTGGACGAAAAGGCCAGTTTCAAACAGTCGTTCAGCAGGTTTTACGATTTTGATGCCACCGAGCAATTGTTGAACATAGAAAGCGCGGCCATTGACGACATAGGCACGCAAATAGCAGACGATATTTTCAACAAAGCCTTCGTAAATTGGTAATTTTGCATCCGGCTAAATTTTTTCCCGAACTTGATTAATACAGAAAGAATATCGAATTGGGTAGCGCACCCCGACCATCTGGAAGAGGTGGCGCCCAAGGTGCTGCAGCAATTAAGCAGGAAATATCCGTATTTTTCCGTAGCCCGGTTTCTGTTGTATGCCAATGGGGGCGCAAGCAACGACAACCAGTTACGCATACTGCAACAATTTTTGGGTGCCGACCCGGTAATGCTCGCTTGCTGGCTGGAAAAAATGGGCCATGAACCAACCATAGCCGCCAATGAGAAAACCGCACAGGTAGCTACCGAACCACAGGCCGAAGTTGCCACGGAGGTCGCAGCGTTGACAGAGCCTGTTAGCGTGGACTATTTTCAACGGCAAGGAATAAACGTGACCAACGAACTGCCGGAAGCCAACGATTTTGTGGCGGGAAAACCGGAGCGGGAATTGGACAATGAGGATAAAAAATCGCTGTTGGTAGTAATGAGTTTTGCCGAATGGCTGAAACATATTAGTGCCAAATCAAAAAAAGAACGCGAAGAAGAAGAAGATAAACGCGCCCTGAGAACCATGTGGCAAAAGCAAAAATTGGCCGCCGCCATGGAGGAAGAAAGCGACGAAATCCCGGAACAGGTTTTTGAAATGGCCGTAAATTCCATAGCCCAAAAGGAAGACACCGTAAGCGAATCGTTGGCGGCGGTGTACGCCAAACAGGGAAAAGTGGCCAAGGCCGTAGAAATATATCGCAAATTAAGTTTGCTCAATCCTGAAAAAAGCACTTATTTTGCAGCCAAAATTGAACAATTACAAAAAGAATTATAAGTTAGCATGACTACGTTACTGATAATATTGATAATGGTTGCCTGTGTGGTTTTAGGTTTCTTTGTGTTGGTGCAAAAGCCCAAAGGCGGAGGGCTTTCGGGTTCGTTTGGCAGCATAGGCACGCAAGTGATGGGCGTAAAGCAATCGGGCGACGTAATGGAGAAAGGCACTTGGTACACCATGGCCGTGATAGCCGCGTTGTGCATAGCTACCGTATTTTCATTGGGTATAGTTAGCCCGCAAAAAGCCGCCAAGGAAGCCCAGAAACAAGCGCAACGACAACAACAGCAGCAACAGCAACAAGGAAATAAACAACAAGGCAAATAGTTTAGGGATTTTGTCTTAATATTGAAGCCTGCCTTTACGTCAAAAGGCAGGCTTCGGTGTTTTAAACCACCCAAGTTTTGTCTGGTCAAATTTCGTCTGTCGTTATAAAGGCAACCAACCAATGAAGATCATAATCCGTGTTTGTATCGCTATTTTATGTTTACTGCCTATGGCGGCGCGCGCCCAAACAGCCGGCAATCCGGTGAGTTGGCAGTTTTCCGTAAAAAAAATGGAAAATGACGTGTATAGGTTTGAAGCCAAAGCAACCATAGGCGCAGGTTATCATGTGTGGGCGCTCGACCCCGGCGGCGATGGTTCGTTGATTCCTACCAGTTTCACATCCGAACAATTGCCCGGTGGTTGGGTAGGCGAGTGGAAAGAATCGACCGCGCCAAAAAAAATTGTTTTAGATTACATGGACGGCAACGTGCGCTGGCACGAAAAGGCCATAACTTTTTACCGGGATTTTAAAGGGAAAAAAGGTGACAAGGTTAAAGGTGCCGTGCAGTTCCAAACTTGCAACGAAAAAATGTGCCTTCCGCCGGCTATCGAAAACTTTGTGGTGTCCGTAAACCAATAGGAAACGAAGCGGCGGCTATCGTCCGATGTTGCAAATTCATCGAGCCGTATTTCATTTTTCCCTTACCCCTTAAGTTCAAGTATCAAATGCAACACCTCGGTCCAAATTATTTTGGCATGGTTCGTCCGATATGGTTTTTAGAAACCTTGCCCAACCTTTAAACTTTGTAAAAGTTGTAAATTAGTAGTAAATATATTTAAATTATTATTAATTGACAAAAAAGTTGATGATTATTTTTGAGGCTTCTACGTCTTTTGAATCATGAATC
>JASGFI010000121.1:0-9207 GCA_047605615.1 Edaphocola sp.
GATAGCTATCAAAAAACACGGAAACAGGGCGGTAAGTGTCTTTAAATATGGATTGGATTATCTCGCAAGAGTGCTTATATCAGGATGTAATTACTGCAATATTAATTGTTTGAAATTTTTGTCGTGTACTTAGAGTTGGAATATCAGATAGCGATTATATCAAACAAGATCGTGACATACCATTGGTGTATTCAGGAGTAAATAAAACACAAGGAGCCGTATGGGGTGGGAGTACGAACGAAAACAATAAAAAACCCTATTATATTACTAACGATAGTACGCATAAAGGCAATATGATTATTTCCCATTTTGACCTTAACAACCAGATAATTTCTGGCACATTTAGCTTTGATGCCATTGACACCTTAAACGGAAAAATCATACACGTAACAGAAGGGAGGTTTGACCTCCATTTTACAAGATGAATTTTTCGTTACCGGCCTTTGCGGCGGCGCGCCACATCGTTATCTTTGATAACCACAATTAAGAAATCAAGTTATGAACAACCATCGTTTACCTTGCGTATTGCTTGCCGTATTGTTGCTTTTGGCCTCGTGCCGCAAACACAAGGCCGAAGCCCCCACCGACCCCCTGACACTGCTGCCCGCCTACACCGAAACCGGCGCGGGTACCTTTGGGTGCCTCATAGACGGCGAAGCCTTTGTACCAAAGAAACATTGGGCGAGCTTAGAAGTTTCTCTGCAATGCTACTATCAGATTGTCAACTACACCGAAATCTATTTTTCTCTTTCGGCTAAAAATGCTTATTTGGACAAATATTTAGGAATAAATATTGATTATAAATATTTAATAAAAAATAAAACATACAAATTAGGTAGTTTCACAAATGATAGTTCTTATGCCACACTTGGTATTTATAGTGGGGAGACTATATACTTTACTCGTTCCACCAATTATGTTGGAGAAATGTCAATTGGATATTTGGATACGATTAACCAAATTGTTTCGGGTACTTTTTGGTTCGATGCCGTGGACACATCCTCTGGAAAAGGAATACATGTTACCAACGGTCGCTTTGACCTTCATTATACGAGATAACCTTTAACGTTTAAATACAAAATCTATGAATAATATCGCCGCAGGGCTACTCCTCGCATTGGCAGGGGTAGGCTCGTCCTTTGCGCAGACTATCACCGAAACAAGGGTGGACGACACTACCTTTTGGCACCAAAGCAAGGCAAAATTTGCCAACCTCAACACGGGGCATATCAATAGCGGCATATTGCTCGACTATGGTATGGAGTTCGCCGACATTGCCCGCTTTAACGGGCAGGACATCAACGACAGCAACGCCGTTAGCTTCGCTACTCTGGAGCAAATCAACAGCACGCTGCTGTCTTCGCAGGTAGCTTTTTCGGACCATGCACCCATGCCCCCTGCCACCTTGTATGCCAACCTGCGTGCCGGTGCCCGGCACAACCACCTGAAGCTAAGTGGCCTGCTGTATGAATACCAGCAATTGGACAGCACCCAAAGTGCCAATATCACCATTGGGGCAGACAGTGCCTACCAAGATAAATATGACGAAACGAACACCTGGCTGAACCCCTATAAAACCGGCTATGCCTTTGCCATGGCCTTGCCGGTTACTTGGATTACGGGCAGCTCGTTCACGGTGGAACTGCCCGAAAACCTGTGGCAAACCAACCTTGGCGGCTCGGTAGCCCAAATAGAAATAGATGCCGACGACGGCCTGGGCTGGCGCGCCACCGCATTGGGCGGCAGCTTAGAGGTAGTTTATGCCGCGGGCGGCACCAAAAACTGGAAATTCAGGGTGTCGGTAACGGGTACGGGCGTTTTTACCGGCCACGGCACCGTGGTGGTGACCCAAAATGCAACTGCCGACCGCAACTTTACCTTTACCGGTACCGAAACCTACGGGGACACCGTCAACAGCGCGGAGATAAGCATAGACTATGCCCACAACGACGGCATGTTGCACAAGCCGCTCATCATTGTGGAGGGCATAGACCCCGGCGATGTGCTGGCACCGGAAAGCCAATGGGGGATGACTGATGTACAGGCTGTATTTGAGAGAGATATAACTAATATTCAAAATAATTTTCCCTCTAATAAGCTCATCTCTGAGCTTTCCAGCGGAGAATATGACCTCATATACGTTGACTGGAACAACGGCACGGACTATATAGAGCGCAACGCCGCCCTGCTGAAAGACCTCGTCAAATGGGTGAACGACCCTGCCAACAAAACCGGTAGTGAGCCTAATGTAGTATGGGGCATCAGCATGGGTGGCTTGGTGGCCCGCTACGCCATAAAAGACCTTGAGGATGATGGCTACGACCACAATATACGCCTGTTCATAAGCGACGACGCCCCGCAGCTGGGTGCCAATGTGCCTTTGGGTGCGCAGGCCATGTGCGCCCACCTGAAAAGCTACTTTGTGGGCACGGGTTTGCTGTATCAAACGGTGGCCAACCAAATAGTGCCCGTTACCGGTTCCAGCCTGGCCAACGCGGCACTTTCGTTGGCAGAGCGGCCGGCAGCGGCAGAGATGCTCATAAACCAATACAGCCCTGCGGGCCTGGCCTTGCACAATACATGGCAGGAAAAACTGAAGCAAAAAGGCTACCCGGCCAATTGCAGGAACGTAGTCGTCAGCAACGGTTCGGAATGTGCCATATCGCAACAGCTAAACCTGAACAATGAATTGTTGTCGCTTCATGCACAAGCCAATACCGGCTGGGCCAGCGACTTATTGATTACCTCGGCAAGCATCATAGCCCCTACCCTTTATGCACTGTACGCTTCGGCCGCAACACCCATTTTCGGCAGCCTTGGCATAAGCCCCTTTTTGGCACTATTGCCGGGCAGCAGCAGCATATATGCCGATTTCGATATAAACCCGAGCCTGGATGGCGGCTACAACCAATTGTACCATGGCAAACTGAAATACACCAAAAAATTGCTTTGGCTCGTTTCTATCTCGCAGACATTAACCGAGATGAGCGTGGGCCAAAGCGGCACCGCACCCTTGGAAAATGGGCATTGTTAATCTGATATAGTTTTTAAAAACTTTGCCAACTTTTTGAAAGTTGGCAAAGTTGTAAATCAAACAAAAGTACATGTAGATATGTGTTCTGTGTCTGTAAAGCTATATCACTTTAACAATCCCGGAAAATGTACCGGGTGGCTTTTATGCAACGGACTTGATTGGCGACAACATACCTTCCTTAACGGGCAGCAATGCGTGGTACAACTATTCCGGCTCCTTCTCAATAGCCGACAGGTTCGCTTTCATACCCACCGCAAGTGCATTGGACATTGGTGCGGGAGATGCCAACATAGGCACCGCCGAATATTTTACGCCTTATATAGCCACCGCGCCGCCCTCTTCGCCCCTTAATACGCCATTTGATAATTTCTTTACGGCATTCACGACAAACAACCTTCCGGCGAACAACGAACTGCATACTTCAATTACAGCACGGAATGCAACCTTTGCGGGTAACGAATTGGCGGGCACCCCACAAACCTATACATGTTCCAATGCCTGTCCCGACAAAGAGATAACCGGATCTTCCGCCGTATGTGTCAATAGCTCCGGCACCTTTGAGATAGCATTCTCTTCCTACGGCACAGACTATGTAAGTTGGAGCGTATCGCCCTCCATATCGGGTACTATCAGTTCAAGCGGCAATACCTGTGCCATATACAACAACGGTGGCGATGAGGATACCTTCATCTTAACGGCTACCGTACATACCGCATGTGGCAACGTAACTTTTTCCAAGGAATTCGATATGGGTGTAGCCACCTTCCTGTTAACCCCTACTTGTATGAATTCCGCTTGTACACAGCAACGGGTTTTGCTGAACCCCGATTGTGCCAACGGAATCAATTCTGTAGTTTGGGGTGGAGACCCATTGGCATCCGGAACGCAAACTTTCCCCTATGTCAATGGCAATTGCTGGTACAATGGCAGAACCTACACCTCAACCCTCCCAGCTCCACTAACCATTACAGCTACTGTAAATACAGTTTGTGGTACACAATATTTAAGCAGGGCAAATTACGCCGCGGCTCCAAATGAAGGTTTGGCTTACGTGGAACCCGAAAACAAGAAGATACAATTGGGAGAAAACATAACAATAACACCCAATCCAACCACCTCCAATTGGCATTTAAACATTCCGTATGGAATAGCGGCAAGCTATCAGCTTTTTGACATGACCGGTCGGTTGGCAATCGGGGCAATTTCATGCCGACAAGGAATCAATGCCATTGATGCGCATAATTTGACCAATGGGAATTACCTGCTCAAAGTAACAACACAATCGGGGGTACAGACGTTAAAGTTGAACAAGAATTGATAGCGCAATGTATCTGCGCACAACTTCACGTGTCCACCAATCGACAGATAGTGACGTTGAATGATTAATTCCAGATTTTGAACAACATCCCCCGAAACAAGCACCGCACCAATATACAGGGCAAAACTTACTTGAACCGCAACGCATGCACTATGCTGATGCCGCGCACCATCAACACGGGCAAGAGCATGAATACCATGCAGCAAAGCAAGGTGCCCGCATCTATGAGCAACACATGCCAGCCTATTAGCTTAATGGGGGCGTAGGCCATGTAATACGCCGACTCGTCCAGCTTGACGAAGTGGGTATATTGTTGCAACAGGCAAAAGCCCACGCCCAATGCCGTACCCAGCACTATGCCCTTGAAGGCCACCCGCACCGCATGGTACAGGAATATATCGCCAAGCGCGGCATTGGACATGCCCAATGTTTTGAGCGTACCCACCATATTGGTACGCTCCATGATAAAGATAAGCAAAGCCGTGGATAGGTTCACTATGGCCACCACGGCCATGATGGCCAGTATGATGTAGGCATTGGTGTTCATCAATTCCAGCCAGTTGATGATGTTGGGATACAGCTCTTGCAGGGTGCTTCGGTTCATGGGTGGCTCCAGGTAGCGGCGGTATATATGGTTGGCTACCGAATCGGCATGGGCACCGTTACGCAAGGCTACCTGATAGCCGTTGATGTCATCGGGTTTCCAATTGTTGACCCTTTGCAGCAAGCGCATGTCGCAGAGGCAGAAATTATTGTCTATCTCCTCCATGCCGGTGTGGTAGCTGCCGCTGATGCGCAATTTCCTGAACCGTGGGTAAGCCTCATCGGCACTTACGAAACAGACCAATAAAGTGTCGCCGATGCACAACTGCAACTTTTGCAACAGCGACGTACTGGGTACTATATCGTGCGCATAACTGCTGTCGGCAAAGTTGGGTTTGGCACCTTGGTAACTGATGGCGGCATTGCCCTGCCATAGGTATTGGCTATCTACGCCTTTCAGTTTTACGCCCTGCAATAGCTTGCCGGTATTGAGTATGGCGGGCTTCACCACAAAGGGATATACGGCCGCTACTTCGGGTACCGATTGTATTTGTTTTTGCAGGGACGCGGAGTAGGTAAACGGTTCGGGAGTTACTATGTTGGTGGGGTCGGGATTGTAGGAAGCCACCTGCACCTCGCCCCAAAACACAAACAACTTGTCTTTTATGGTGTCCTTGAAACCCAGTACCACCGCCGCCGCCACTATCATGATGGCCACGCTGAGGGCGGTGGCCACGGTAGCCAAGTTGATGATGAACCGCGAGAAAGATGCTTTGCGGCTGCCCGTAATCCGGCGTGCTATAAAAAGGCTTAGGTTCAATATGGTTGTTTGAATGAGGGGCAAAAATACAATAAGGGTGCGAATGCTTGGGTGCGAATATAAAACGGGTAAAACATGAGATGAGCAGAAGCCCAATGCTATTCATCGTATAATCACCTATCTTCGTATCATGAGCATGACCGTTATCATTATTGCCGTCACCGTTATCGTTTCCTTGCTGGGTTTTGGCAACCGCCGTTTGCTCGATGCTTTGCTGCTGTGGCCTGCCGCCATGAACGGCCCCTCGCAGTGCTACCGTTTCCTCACCGCGGGCTTCGTACACGCCGACTACATGCACCTTGGGTTCAACATGTTTTCCCTTTACTTTTTTGCTGTGCTGGTAGAACAATTTATAGGCCGGGAACGCTTGATAATCTTATATCTCTTGGGCATCATCGTCAGTTGTGTTCCCTCGTTCTTCAAACAGCGGCACCGCCCCGGCTACCGTTCGTTGGGCGCATCGGGCGGGGTGGCCGCGGTTATATTTGCCAGCATTTATTTGTCGCCGTGGGACAAGGTTTACGTGTTCTTCGCCATTGGTTTGCCCAGCATCGTTTTTGCCGTAGTGTACCTTGCCTACACGGCCTATTTGGCTCGCCGTGGCGGTGGAATAGTCAATCATGACGCACACCTTTGGGGCAGTATATTCGGGCTTTTGTTTATGTTGGTTATAGACCCCACGCATGGTGGTTATCTCATCAACCAATTGATGCACCCTCCTTTTTCAACAACTTAGGGGCGGTTCAAATTGTAGTTTAACGATACCAAAATTACACGGCACACGAAAGCATTAATGGTTTGGTGCCAGTGTTGGGAGCGGGCTTTTATTTTTTTGCATAATCTGCGTTTAAGTTCTCCTGTGGTAATGCAAATGTTGTAACCTTTGGCTTCAATCCGTTGATGAGGGCATAACATATCCATTTATGACGAAGTTGCAAGATTTTAAAATACAGAAAACAAACGTCACAGGTTTTTGAAAACCTATGCCCCTTGTCCCCCACCAAGAGGTTTTGGGGGCACGGCAGGGTGACAAAGGCGAGAAAAAGGTTTCAAGTCTAAAATCTGGCAGCTAACATCTACAATCTAATTAGGCCACTATTTGCGTTACCTTCGCTGGCATGTTTTCCCTTGAATTTGAAGCATACCCTTTTCGTTTTAGCGAACAAAATGGCCGCAGGTACATTTTCGACGTTGCCAGGAATAAGTACGTGACGCTGACCCCGGAAGAGTGGGTGCGCCAACATTTGCTGTATTATTTTCGCCAATCCATGAATTACCCAAAGGGCCTTACCGCGGTGGAACGGCACGTGAAAGTAAATGGCCTGAACTTGCGCTACGACATCGTAGTGTACGACAGCCGCCAAAACCCCTGGATGCTGGTAGAATGTAAGGAACCCGACGTGCCCATTACGGAGAAGACCATGCACCAATTGCTGCGGTATTATCGGGTATTGCAGTGCCCCTACTGGCTGCTCAGCAATGGAGCCACCAATTATTGTGCTGCCGTAAAAGACGGCAACATTAGCTGGCTACACAAATTACCCGCCTATGATGGCTGAATATTCGCTGCCGCTGATGATGTCATAGGCACGCTTCACCACCTCGTCTTGCTGGTTTATTTCCCGGTAATAACCATTTGTCCTGAAGAGCATTTTGGCTATAAGCCCTTTTACCCGCGCTTGCAATACCTGCAAGGCCCTGGCATTGCCCCACACGGCCCGGGTAGCGGCCGGGTATTTTCGTGAAAAGGCATTTCTAAGTGCATTTTCCAAGGCGCCTTTTACCTGAAACCCCGCATCAAACTGGCCTATGGACCGATAAGCCCAAAATTCGGTATCGTGTTGGGCAAAGTAGCCATATACCGTTTCGTTCAGTTCCTGTGCCGAAAGCAAATGGTACAATTCGGCTGCGGCCTCGTTTACCTCGTAGGGTATGGTTATGTCCGGCTTTATGCCACCGCCACCATACACCACCCTTTTTTTCACTTTGGTATAGTAGCGTGCGGCACCTGCGGGTATTGCGGTATCGCTGTCCAGCGTAAGCGAGCCATCTACGTACCTGTGTTCAAAAGCTTTGGCATAGGCCGCCCTGCCACCGGTATATGGCCGTTGTATGCTGCGGCCACTGGGCGTAAAATACCGGGCTATCGTAAGGCGCAACGCAGCGCCATCGCCCAGTTCAAATTGTTCCTGCACCAGGCCCTTGCCGTAGGTGCGCCGCCCGGCTATCACGCCCCTGTCCCAATCCTGTACCGCACCCGCCAATATTTCGCTGGCCGATGCCGAACCTTCGTCCACCAATACTACCAACCTTCCTTTCTCGAACTTGCCGGCGTGGTCGGACACATAGTCTTCCTTCTGCGATGCCCTACCCTCGGTATATACCAGCATTTTGCCTTTTCCCAACAATTCGTCGGCTATGGCAGTGGCCGCATCTACGTAGCCGCCGGGGTTTTGCCGCAGGTCCAGCATTAGTTGCAGCATACCTTGCGACTTCAAATTATCGAGTGCCTTCAGGAACTCCCTGTAGGTAGTGGCACTGAAACGGTTGATGCGTATATAGCCGGTTGACTTATCCATCATGTAAGCCGCTTCCACACTGTAAATGGGCACCACGCCCCTGCGCACGGAGATGGCTACCGGTGCCGTGTTCGACCTTCTCAACACGCTCAGTTGCACGCCGGAGCCTTCCGCGCCGCCCAGTTTTCTTACTATGCCGTCGTTGCTGATGTTGATACCCGACACCAAACTGTCGTTGATTCTAATGATTTGGTCGCCGGGTTTCAAGCCGGCCTCCACCGATGGCCCGCCTTTTATGACGGCAGTAACCATCAAGGTGTCTTGGAGCAAGCAATATTCTATGCCTATGCCTTTGAAGTTGCCTTCCAAGTCTTCAGTCGCTGCTACCATTTCGGCAGCAGGTATGTAGGTAGTGTGGGGATCCAGCCGGCCCAGTATGCCATTTATGGCATCGGTATATAGGCTGTCGGTACTTACCGAATCTACGTAACGGGTATTTACCAAGTCTATGATGTCTTCCAGCCGGTCGTTGCGCTCTATGATGTTGGACAATGGGCGTTTGCGGCCCATGTATTTGTTTATTTGGAAACCTACGAAAATGCCCAGCACCAGTATTATGGAATAAATAAGCGGCATCCATATATGGAAACGTTTGGGCTTGTCAGGCGACATATTCGGCGTGAGATGAAAGATGTTGATTGACTGCAAAGTTAGTCATTAAAATACCGATTATGCAAATTCAAAATTGATGAGCCCCCAAAGGCCGTTTACAATGCGGGGAAACCTTTGTCCATCATCTGTTGTTCGTCTTCGTCCCACTCGGGTTGCATTTTACGAAGAATATGCCGGCTTCCTCCAGGAGTTCCATTGATGTTGACGGGATGTTGCTCTATCCTATGTTTTTAAAAAGCCCGCCATGTCGCAGGGCTGTTGTGTTCTAAGAATAGCTTAAATTTGGCAAAAAAAGTATGGG
>JASGFI010000122.1:0-9032 GCA_047605615.1 Edaphocola sp.
CCAACTTTTTGAAAGTTGGCAAAGTTGTAAATCAAACAAAAGTACATGTAGATATATGTTCTGTGTCTGTAAAGCTATATCACTTTAACAATCCCATATTTTATAATGCTTGTTTGAAAAATTTTAGTTTAGCTCGAAGATGTTGCAACCATTTGTATCCATTTGTATCCCCAGCTACAACAGGCCCCGGGAATTGCAGAGGCTGCTGAACAGCGTAAACATTGGCTGTAGTGGCGACATGGAAATATTGATATGCGAGGACAAAAGCCCCAAAAGGGACGAAATTGTTGCGGTGGTGGAAGCGTTTGCCCAAAGCTCCCCGCTTGAAACAGTGTTGCACCTAAACGAAGCAAACCTGGGCTATGACGGCAACCTGCGCAACCTTGTAGCCAAAGCCAATGGCGAGTACATCATATTCATGGGCGACGACGATGTTTTCGACACGCCCAACCTGCCCGCGTTTATCGGATTCCTGAAAGAACATACCGACCTGGGCTACATACTCAAAACGCATACCTTCATCCACCAAAACGGCGAAAGAGAGCTGTTTAAGTATTTCCCCGACACAAAATTCTTTGAACCCGGCCCCGAAGCCTACCAAACCCTTTTCAGGAAAAGTGTATTCATTTCGGGGTTTTGCATAAAAAGGGCGGCAGCCCTGCCTTACCAAACCCATCGTTTCGACGGGGGCTTGCTGTACCAATTGTACCTTCTGGCCGAGGTCACGTTGAAATACCCGTCCGCATTTTGCGCCATACCTTTAACCATACAGGACGAAAGATTGAGGGGCGTACCCATGTTTGGTTCGTCGGAACGGGAGAAAAATCTATACAAACCGGGCGAGATTACGGTAGAAAACTCACTCAATTTCATGAAAGGGTTCTTCGACATCACCGGTTATATAGACCAAGTGCATGGGTTGCAATCTTCCGTATTCATGAAAAAGAATTTTTCCAAATATGCCTATCCCGTGCTTTCCGTTCAACGCAACAAAGGGAGGAAGATATTTCGTAAATATTGCAAGCAATTGGAAAACAGCATACAAATAAACCAAACCATTTACTACTATGTATATTACTACGGCCTACTTGCCTTTGGCAAACGATTTTGCGACCAAGCAATAGTTAAAATGAAAAAAATATTGGGCAGCACCCCCAACTTGTAATTTACGTCATACACAACAAAACAAAGGTTTGAAAATACTCATTAATGCCGCCAATGTGCGTTTCGGTGGCGGGGTTACGGTGGCCAAGAACATTATCAGGAGCATCATAGACAAGGGCGGCTTTACCCAGCTTACCTTGCTCTTGCCCCGTGGTGCGGGTTATGATGAGTTCGAGGACGGGCAGCGGGTGCGTTGCGTGTATGTGCCCGATAGATTCCATACCGATTACTTTTTTAAGTGGAGGTTCGTGCAATGGGGTTTTTCCAAATTGGTGGACGATCATGGGGCCGATGTGGTTTTCAGCCTCGGCAACGTGGCCTTCCCCTGTGCCAAGCCCCACTTGCTGCTGATACAGAATGCCTACCTGTTTTATCCCGAATCGGTATTGTGGCAAAGGCTGCCGCTAAAGTTTAGGCTCTACGTGCGGTTTTCCAACTTCCAGACCAAGCTGTACCTCAAAAAAGCCCGGCATTACCTGGTGCAGACCACGGTGATAAAAAACCGGTTGCAAAGGCTCTTTGGCGTACCCGCCTCAAAAATCGGCGTATTGCCCAATGTGGTATCGTACCAAAGCCGGGATGTAGATAAAGACGCATCCGTGCTACCGTTGAAAAATGGCCAACTCGTCAAGTTGCTTTTCCTCAGTAAGTACTACCCCCATAAGAATTATGACATACTGGTGCCCTTGGCCCAAAAAATAAAGGCGGCAGGCAGCCCCCTCCGCATCAGCCTCACGCTTGACGTACACGAAGCCCCCCGGCTGGCCGCCAACTTGCAACACCAAGGTTTGGACAATATCGTACAGTTTATGGGCAATGTGCCGCCATCCGACATTGGTTCGGTGTTTGCCGCACACCAAGGGGTGTTTCTGCCCACCTTGCTGGAGTCGTTTTCGGGCACATACGTAGAGGCCATGTTTTATGGAAGGCCGGTATTTACCAGCAATATGGATTTTGCCCACGTGGTATGCGGCGATGCGGCCTACTACTTCGACCCGCTCGATGCCGACGATATTTTCAAGGTCATTGCCACGGCTTATGCCCACGAGGAGGCCATGGCATTGAAGATAGCGAAAGGTTATCAAATACTTTCGGGCATGCCCACATGGCAAAACCTGTCGGATGCCGTAAATAATGCCATAGCCGCCATGATGGACCCAAAACCGATTTAATGAACTTTAAACAGGCTCTTAAACTTTTGATTTAATTTTGCCCACGATAAAAATAAGGTAAATGCTACAAGACAAAACCCTGCTCATTACCGGAGGTACCGGTTCGTTTGGCAATGCGGTGCTGCACCGCTTCCTGAAATCGGGGGCCAAGGAAATCCGCATCTTCAGCCGCGACGAAAAAAAACAGGACGACATGCGGAAGAAATACAACGACAGCACCATCAAGTTTTATATAGGAGATGTGAGAAGCCCCCAGTCCGTGGACAATGCCGTAAGCGGGGTGGATTACATATTCCACGCCGCCGCATTGAAACAAGTGCCCTCTTGCGAATTTTTTCCGATGGAGGCAGTAAAGACCAATGTAGAGGGCACGGAAAACGTGTTGGCAGCGGCCGTTGGCCACCAAGTGAAAAACGTGGTGGTGCTGAGTACCGACAAAGCCGTTTACCCCATAAATGCCATGGGGCTTTCAAAGGCAATGATGGAAAAAATAATGATAGCCAAATCACGTACCGTTGCCGGCAGCATACTTTCGGGTACCCGCTACGGCAATGTGATGGCCTCCAGGGGTTCGGTGATACCATTGTTCATAGACCAGATAAAAACCGGCAAACCCATTACCATTACCGACCCTAACATGACCCGGTTCATGATGACGCTCGAAGATGCGGTGGAACTGGTGGATTATGCCTTCCACAACGCCCACCCCGGCGACATCTTCGTGCAAAAATCGCCCGCCGCCACCATAGAAACCACGGCCCTCGCATTGAAAGAATTGTACAATGCTGCCAACGAAATAAAAATAATAGGCACCCGGCATGGCGAAAAACTGTACGAAACGCTGGTAAACAGGGAAGAGATGGTAAAAGCCGTGGACATGGGCGACTATTACCGCATCCCGGCCGACAACCGCGACCTGAACTACGAACAATATTTTTCGCAGGGCGACCAAGACATGTCGGCGGTGGAAGATTACCATTCGCACAACACCCGGCGCCTCGACCTGGAAGAAACCAAACAACTATTGCTCCAACTGGATATAGTTCGCCAAGATTTGCAGATACCCGTTATTTAGGCCCCATGTACGAAAGTGTTCAACCGATTCGTTGCTGCCCGACCGGTCAAAATATCAATGTATGATTAAGATAGGCATTACCGGCCAAAACGGTTTTGTGGGTAGCCATTTATACAATACCCTGTCGTTGCAGAAAGACAGTTTTGGTTTGGTAAGTTTCGACCGCAGTTTTTTCAACGATGCAACGTTGATGGCCAATTGGGTGGCGCAATGCGACGTGGTAGTACATTTGGCCGCCGTCAACCGCCACCCCGACCCGCAGGTAGTACACGATACGAATATTGCCTTGGCCCAAAAATTGGTATCGGCACTGGAAGCATCCAATACCCGGCCACACGTTGTTTTTTCTTCCTCGTCGCAAGAGGAACGCGACAACCCTTATGGGCTTTCCAAAAAAAACGCGCGCGGGCTATTGGCAGCATGGGCAGAAAAAAACAAGGCCACGTTCACCGGCATGGTTATCCCCAATGTGTTTGGCCCCTTTGGCCTGCCTTTCTACAATTCCGTAGTAGCTACCTTTTGCCACCAATTGTGCCATGGCCGGCAGCCCGCCATCGATGTAGATGGAACACTGAACCTCATCTATGTGGGCGAATTGGTGGCCCATGTAACGGAGGCCATAAAGCAAAGGGTAAATAGCGCGCAATGGATAGTGCCCCATACCGCCACCCACAAAGTATCCGGACTGCTGGCAATGTTGCAGGGCTATGCGGACAGCTACCTAAGTGCGGGCATCATGCCTTCATTGGCCAATAGGTTTGAACTCAACTTGTTCAACACCTTTCGCAGTTATATACCGCCCAAGGCATATTTTCCGCGTTTGTACGTACAGCATACCGACGACAGGGGCAAATTTGTGGAAATAGCCCGATTGTACCAAAACGGACAAGTTTCTTTTTCCACCACACATAGCGGCATTACCCGCGGCAACCATTTCCACACAAGGAAAATAGAACGTTTTGCCGTAATACAGGGGCAGGCAAAAATAAGGTTGCGCAAATACAATACCGACGAAGTACTGGAATTTGACCTTGATGGCAACAATGCGGCCTATGTCGATATGCCGGTATGGTACACGCACAACATTACCAATGTAGGCCAAGAAGATTTGGTTACGGTTTTCTGGATCAACGAATTTTATGACCCGGCCGACCCCGACACCTATTTTGAAACAGTCTAAAAACAGCATTTGAACCATTCATGGAAAATAAGAGATTGAAGGTTTTGACCGTAGTGGGCACCCGTCCCGAAATAATCCGTTTGTCGAGGGTGCTAAGCGCGCTGGACCAATCGGAGGCCATAGAACATGTGTTGGTACACACCGGCCAGAACTATGATTATGAATTGAACCAGATTTTTTTTGATGACTTGGGCTTGCGCAAACCCGACCATTTCCTTGATGCGGCAGGCAAAAACGCAACCGTAACGGTGGGCAATATCCTCATCAGTATAGACGGGGTGCTGGAACACGAAAAGCCCGATGCTTTTTTGGTATTGGGCGACACCAATAGTTGCCTTTGCGCCATTCCCGCCAAAAAAAGAAAAATCCCCATTTTCCACATGGAGGCGGGCAACCGCTGCTTCGACCAACGCGTACCCGAAGAAACCAACCGGCGCATAGTGGACCATATAAGCGACGTGAACCTAACCTATTCTGACATAGCAAGGGAATACCTGCTGCGCGAGGGGCTGCCCGCCGACAGGGTAATAAAAACAGGAAGCCCCATGTTCGAGGTTTTGAACCATTATCTCCCCAAGGTGCAACAGTCGCCTATACTGCAAACCCTGGGCTTGCGGCAAGGGCAATATTTCGTGGTGTCGGCCCATAGGGAGGAAAACATAGGCTCCGAAAGGAACTTTGGGCTGTTGTGCCTGTCGCTCAACGCCATTGCCGATGCTTATGGTATGCCGGTAATAGTATCTACCCACCCCCGTACCCGCAACATGATTGCGGAAAAGGGAATCTCATTCGACCCGCTGATAAGGTTGGAAAAACCTTTGGGGCTTAGCGACTACCTGGCATTGCAACAAAATGCAAAAGCCGTATTGAGCGATAGCGGCACCATATCCGAAGAGTCGTCCATTCTCAATTTCCCGGCCTTGAACATAAGGGAGGCGCACGAAAGGCCCGAAGCCATGGAGGAAGCCGCGGTAATGATGGTGGGGCTTAGCCCGGAGCGCATCATGCAAGGGCTGGCACAGTTAAATCCCCAAAGCCCCGCAGGGCGCACCACACGCCCGGTAGCAGACTACAGTATGCCGAACGTGAGCGAGAAAGTGGTACGCATCATCATATCTTATACGGACTATATAAACCGCGTAGTCTGGAGCAAGGCATAAGAGTTATATGGGTGAAAATAATAAAAGAAAGTTATGGGTCGTTTCGGAGGTCTTTTATCCCGAACAGGTAGCTACCGGCTACATCATGACCGAAATAGCCCTAGCCCTGAAGGAGCAATACGAAGTACACGTCATTTGCGGGCCCGAAGATTATGAAAGGAGCGGCAGCCAAGTAAATTACGACAAGGTTCGGGGGCTGGGCATACACAGGCTCAATAGCTTTAATTTCAACAAAAACAAGCTGCACACACGGGCATTGAGGTTGGTAGGTATTGCCCTTGGGCTATTCTTTAAGGGGTTGTGGCATATCAAAAAAAACGACAAGGTTTTTATAGTTACCAATCCCGCCCCGCTTATACCCTTGTATTCTTTCCTGAAATGGCTAAAAGGGTTTTCCCTTGTTGTGCTGGTCCACGATGTGTTTCCCGAAAATTTAGTAACCGGCAATATGGTGGCACCCACAAACCCCATGTACAAGGTACTGAAACGGATGTTTGACAAGAGCTATAGAAAAGCCGAATTATTGGTAGTGCTTGGCCGCGACATGCAAGAAGTGATGATGGGGAAAACCGGGTTGCCCGCCGCACGAATACCCATTATTTGCAATTGGGCCGATTTGGATCAGGTAACACCCCTGCCATTCAACGAAAACGAACTGATACGCAAACATAATTTACAGGGTAAGATAATTATCCAATATGCCGGCAACCACGGTAGGTTGCAGCATTTGCTCCAATTCCTTGAAGTGGTGGCGCAGGTAAGAAACCCCATCCTTCATTTTGTGTTTGTAGGCAATGGCGCAGTCAAGAAGCAGATGCAAGGTTTTGTGGCATTGCACCAATTGGCAAATGTCAGTTTTTGGGAACCCTTTTCGCGCCCCGAGCAGAATGTGTACCTCAATGCCTGCCACATAGGCTTGGTTACCCTTTCCGACGAGTTGTATGGCTTGGGCGTACCCTCAAAAACTTACAATATTTTCGCTTCTTCCAAGCCGGTGCTGTTCATCGGAAACAAAGATACCGAAATTGCCAAAACAGTTCTTGGGCATGATTGTGGTTGGGTATTCAGCCATAATCAGCCCGCCGCGCTTACGGAGTTCCTGGAACAACTTAGCTTTGCCAGCCTCGAAGGTATAGCTGAAAAAGGCAGGCGGGCGAGGGATTTGGTATTGTCAAGCTATTCAAAGCCGATTATTTTGGGTCAGTTTAAAAATTTATTGTCGTGACCGGCTTTCCCCAACAACGTATATCCATTCGGGAATGTGTAGGTAGTTTGGCGGGGCATTTAACCTTATTTTCGCACCATGATTTATGTAGTATTGGCCATTGTGCTGTTTGCGTCCATGCTGGCCTACTTCCGCATTGCCGACAAGTACAACATCATAGACAAACCCAACCAGCGCAGCTCGCACACGCAAATAACCATACGCGGCGGCGGCATCGTGTTTCCCATAACGGCATTGCTGGCCGGTTTTGCCTTTAAAGCGTCAACCAACGATTGGATGTTGATAGCGGGTGTATTGGCCATAAGCATCGTCAGCTTTTGGGACGATGTGAGCAGCTTGCCTAACAAACTTAGGGTTGTGGTACACTTGTTGGCCGTTACGGCATTGCTTTACAGCCTCAATGCCTTTGTGCTATTGCCTTGGTGGGTGGTAGCCATTAGTTACGTGTTGACAATAGGCGCCATCAACGCCTACAATTTCATGGACGGCATCAATGGCATCACCGGTGTATATAGTTTGGTCTTACTGCTCAGTGCATGGCTTTTTTACTACCAAAATATTTTTGACAGTGGCTTGAAAATGTCCGTACAGATAAAGCCATTAATCATTGCCTGTTTGGTATTCCTGTTTTTTAATTTCAGGAAAAAAGCCAAATGTTTTGCCGGCGACGTGGGCAGCGTAAGCATTGGCTATTTGGCCATAGCCATAGTGGCGGGCATCATTATTCAAACCGGGGAATTAAAGTATGTTTTCTTCTTCGCCGTATATGGGGTAGATGCCGTGTTGACCATTGTGCATAGGCTGCTGCTCCGTCAAAACATCTTCGAGGCGCACCGCTTGCATTTTTATCAAATACTGGCCAACGAAAGGAAGATGCCGCACCTGGCCGTAAGTACGCTCTATGGAATAGCCCAACTGACCATCAATGTTTTCATCGTCAATACCGAATTTAATTGGGTATTGACGGGGCTTCTGGTATGTGTACCTTTGGCATTGTTGTACGTAACGGTGAAGCCCAAATTGATGAATATAGCTTTGTACAAATAAGTACCCATAACCTGATTGCCTAACTGCATCGGCGGCTTGGCTATCCGCCATTTTTTGGGGATGGCCTATCGGCTTACACGATAAAAAAATCGTGTCCAAGTTCTTTTGCCGCAGCGGCTTTTCCTTTTTCAAATATGCTATATACCGTGGCACCCGTACCGCTCATGGCCGCGTAAATGGCTCCTTTGGCATAAAGTTTTTCTTTTATGGCATACAATTCGGGGTGTTTCTGGAAAACGGTTTCCTCAAAATCGTTCCTGACCACATTGTGCCATTCGGCAACGGGCAATTTATGTAGCTCCCTTAAATCGTAAGGGGCAGGTTTGGGCTTAATGCCCCCAAATGCTTCGGCGGTGCTTACGTGTATGTTGGGGCATATCAGCAGCACATCATATCCGCTTAGGTCTATGGTGGCGGCTTCCAGCACTTCGCCCCGCCCGCTGCCATACATAGGTTTGTTATGTATAAAAAAAGGACAGTCGCTGCCCAGTTGCAAAGCGTATTGCAGCAATTGATACTCCTCCAGTCCCAATGCAAATAGTTCGTTCAACATGCCGAGCGCAAATGCGCCATCGGCAGAGCCGCCGCCCATGCCGCCGCCCATGGGTATATGTTTGTACAGCCATGCCCCTGCCGAAGCCATTGTAGCTCCAAAATCATTTTTCAAAAGACGGTAAGCCTTTGTTACAAGGTTGCTTTTCGTGTCGCCCGGTATGGGCAACCCAAAGCTATGAAAGTCCATATCATCGCCCGGTGCGGCTATGTTGGGAATTATTTCCAGGGCATCGCGCAGCATGACCGGGTAAAAGATAGTTTCCAGGTTATGGTAGCCATCTTGCCGTTTTTCGGTAACAAACAGGCCTATGTTTATTTTGGCATTGGGAAATCTAAGCATAGCGCAGGCGGTATATTGCCTTGCAAAAGAAACATCAAATAATGGAAACAACAAATACCCCTTGGGGGGCATCCCGCTTTTGCCTACCTCCTGCGCGGTAGCCCGCACCCGCTT
>JASGFI010000123.1:0-8901 GCA_047605615.1 Edaphocola sp.
GGATGTAATTACTGCAATATTAATTGTTTGAAATTTTTGTCGTGTACTTAGACAATTTAGTACTTGTAGATGTGCCGGATATAGTAAGGTTTAGTTGTTTGAAAAATTACTTTCGGTTGTTGCCCCCAAAAAGCGATAGCGGCTTGCTGCCAACAAAAGTAGCTCCATTTTATGGAGTTACTTGAAAAAATTAGGCGAACAGCGGCTTTTTACCGATAAAAATTTGCCGCACTACTACAATTGACATCCATCCAACGAAACTGGTAAACAGTAGTTTGTTGGATATTGTTCGATTTGGTTGGATAATCAACAGTTCGACCAAAGCCGCGGGGCAGTTAATCTTGCTCGGCAAGTGCGGCGGCAGCTTCGTCCACGAACCAACTGGCCTTGTCTTCATCTATCAACAGTGCCGGATTTTGCAGGCAATCGTCGCTGCGCCTGTTCCACACCATATCTACCGCCCCGGCTTTGTCGGCCCCGCATACCAAAAAGGCTATCTGGTCGGCTTGGTTTATCAAAGGCGCGTTCAGGCTCAAGCGCCATGCTTGCTGGTCTTCCAGCCAAACGGGTTTTACATCGGGTATGGTATCTTTCAAAATAGCCGTATTGGGAAACAGGGATGCGGTATGTACATTGTCGCCAAGGCCCAAAAGCACCAGGTCGAAAACAACTTTGTTCGTCTTGAAATAGGCATCCAGTTGTTGCTTGTAATGAATGGCCGACTCTTGCGGCGCAAGCGTAGTGTCGAAAGCAAAGACATTGCTTGCGGGTATTTGTAACGGTGCCAGCAAGGTGCTCACGGCCATCTTGAAGTTGCTTTGGTCGTCGGTATGGGGCACATAGCGTTCGTCGCCAAAAAAGAAGATGACCTTTTGCCAGTCGGTGGCATTTTTGTATTCGTTGCCGGCCAATGTTTCGTAGAGCAGGGCAGGCGTGCTGCCGCCGCTCAATACCAAGGTGAAGCTGCCTTTTTGTTCTATGTATTGATTGGCCAATGCCACTACGTAAGCGGCCAATTGTTCTACCGTTTGTTGCTTGTTTCCGGAAATATATGCTGTCATTTTAAGGGGCTTCTATGTGGATGTGGTTTCAAGGTTCAATTGCCCGTTTTCTTGCTGTCAATATCTTCCCGATAGGCTTTTACGGCCTTGTATAGGCACATGGCTATCTGCATTTGGCCGGCTTCGCTGTTGAGGTAGCTTTCTTCTTCCGCATTGTTGATGAAACCAATTTCGGTAAGTACGCCGGGCATGGTGCTGTTGGCCAGTACCTGTAAGCTTTTTTGTTTTACGCCAAGGTCGTTGCGGCCAATGGCTGCGTAGTTGGCCTGTAATTTACCGGCAAAGTTCACGCTTCTTTTCAAGAAAGCTTGCGAGTATTGCGCCACCAGGATGGTGGTCATGGGGTCGTTTTTGTCGAGCAGGCCGGGTTCGTCCGTTACGTTGTCGCCATATTCGCCTATGGCCTTTTCTTTTTCGTCGTTGCGTTTAAGCCCCAGCACATAGGTTTCCGTGCCGCTGGTGGAGGTTTCGCGGTGTACTATGGTTTTGTACACGGGCACCTTGCGTTTACGTTTCCCCCTGCCTACGGTGGTGGTGCCGGTTTGTATGCGTTCTCTCCGTCCGGCGGTAGAGTTGACGTGTACTGCCAGGAAAAAATCGCCGGAAGCGCGGTTGCCAATGGGGCCACGCTCTTTCAGGTCAATGAAATCGTCGGTTCTGCGGGTGTACACAACTTTTAATTGCGGGATGCTGTCGTGCAGTATTTTTCCCAGTTTCAATACTACGCCCAATGCTATGTCTTTTTCGTCGCTGAAACTGCCCCGGGCACCGGGGTCCTTGCCGCCATGGCCGGCATCCAAGATGATGGTGTTCAGGCTTCGGCCTTGCTGGGCAAAGATGGGTGCAGCAGTAGTGAGGGTCAAGAAAAATGCGGCAATCAAGCTACGTGTTGCTAAATTCATTGTCGGATTAAATGGTTTTTACGGCTATTGCGAAACGAATATTTTCGTTATGTCTATAAAATAAAATGCCCAAATTTCTGTTTATACAGTTTGGGGATGCGCAAAATAATAGATTTGCCATTAATAACCTGAAAAAAC
Source organism: Edaphocola sp. (assembly GCA_047605615.1). Classification (GTDB taxonomy): domain Bacteria; phylum Bacteroidota; class Bacteroidia; order Chitinophagales; family Chitinophagaceae; genus Taibaiella. The sequence continues at coordinate 2,102 of JASGFI010000123.1, forward strand.
GTTGATTTGGCACAAAAAAGTATGGCTTACTTTTGCACTACTTAATGAGGCCTCCTAAGATTCTAAATTTTGTTAGCTTGTTGATTCCGCGCCGCTTTATTGCGTTTGTCCTTGTTGTGTGTTGTGCCGTATGTACCCAAGTACGGGCGCAGGTGCTGCCTGCAAAAGACAGCACGGCCAAGCAAACATTGGTTGATACCGCCGGTGCTGACAGCACCCGATTGGCGCAAAACGACAGCTTGAACAAGGCTGCGGACACTGGGGTCAGCGATGAACAGCGCATACGATCCAAGGAACAGAAATTGGGCATCCGTATAGCCGAAGACGCATTGCCCGCATTGGTAACCACCACCGCCAAAGACTCTGCCGTATTGGATATGGAAGAGAATAAATACTACCTGTATGGCGATGCGAAAGCCAGTTACACGGACGTGAACATACAGTCGGGCAAATTGGTTTTTGACCAAAAAAACAACGAACTGTCGGCTGTACCCAACTTCGATACTGGCGGTACGAAAATTTCGTCGCAGGAATTTAAACAAGGCACCGAAGCATTTACCTACGACACTTTGAGGTACAACTTCAAGAGCAAAAGGGCGGTGGTGCGCAACGCACATTCGCAGTACGGCGACGGCTTCGTCATAAGCCAACAGGTAAAGCGCAATGCGGACGAGAGCATTTTTGGCTACCGCAGCATATACACCACCTGCGACTTGGAACATCCGCATTTTGGTATCAGGGCCAAGAAGATAAAGGTTATTCCGGGCAGGGTCATAGCCAGCGGGCCCGCCAATTTGGAAATAATGGACATACCCACGCCTTTGTTTTTGCCCTTTGGCATGTTTCCGATAAAGCAAGGGCAGCATAGCGGCTTCATAATGCCCACCTATACCCTGCAAAGTGCCAAGGGGCTGGGTTTGCAACGCGGGGGCTATTATTTCGCCATCAACGAACACGTGGGCCTGATTACGCAATTCGACGTGTTTTCAAAGGGGAGTTGGGGTATTTTTAATACCGCACAATATGCCAATCGTTACCATTACAGCGGTTCGCTGTCTTTTGACTATGCCTTGCAAAAAACCGGCGAAGACTATGAAGTGGACGGGGGAAGCCAAACGGACTTTAATTTTAGCTGGAGCCATTCGGTGGACCCCAAGGCGCACCCGGGAACTACTTTTGCCGCATCGGTCAATTTTGGTACCAGTACATACAACCAGCGCAATGGCATGCAGCTGAACAATATTTTGACCAACCAATATTCCTCGTCCATTTCTTATGCGAAAACATGGGTCGGCAAGCCCTATTCGCTCACGGTGGCCTTGCGCCATAGCCAGTCCACCAGTAGCGGCGCACTTACCGTTACGCTGCCGGAAATCAACTTCGGCATAGGGCAGTTTACGCCCTTTCAGCGAAAAAATGCGGGCGGTTCGCCGCGTTGGTACGAAAAAATAACGGTCAACTATTCGGTGGCGGCCAGAAATACGCTCAATACCTACGACTCGCTCTTTACCAAAAGTATCAACATGCGCAACCTTACCAACGGTATTCAACACACAGCGTCCGTATCTGCCAGTTACAATATATTCCGGTATTTCAACTGGAGCGTGAGCATACCCTATGCCGAATATTGGAACACCCGGCGCATGTACCTATTGCCCAACAGCCTGACCGAGGTAAACGACACCGCGCTGCAAACCGGTTTTTTTGCTACCCGGCATACTTCGGTAAGCAGCAGCGTAAGTACCCGTATTTACGGCATGAAACTTTTCAAGAAAGGAAAAGTTGCCGGCATAAGGCACGTATTGACACCAACTGTCGGGTTCAGCTATTCGCCTTCCAATTTAAAAAGTCCGTTTAACTATATGTACGAGTATGTGGATGCGTCGGGTTATCAATCCTATAATTCGCCCTACGCCTATTCCGCCTATCCTACGGCTACCCAACAAGTAGAGCAAGGCGCCATAACCTTTGGTTTGGGCAATACGCTGCAAATGAAAGTACGCAATAAAGATAGCACGGGCAAAGACGGCTCCAAGAATATCAGCATCATAGACGGGTTGAATATTTCGGGTTCTTACAATCTAATAGCCGACAGCAACAATTTGTCAATCATAGCCATGTCGTTTCGTACTTCGCTGTTGGGGAAATTGAACCTTAGTGCCAGCGCCAATTTCGATGCCTACAAATATCATTTGGGCAGGCGCACGGGCGAGTTCCTCATGGCCAATGGCGGCGGGATGGCCAAAATGCTGAACGCCAGCATAGCTACCGGCATATCCCTGAAAGCACCGAAGAAAAACGAACAGCAACAAAAGGATGCAGAAGCCAATAACGACGAAGTGAAACGCCTTACTGCCAATGGCGGCATAGACGATTACTACGACTTCAACGTACCTTGGGATTTGAGCATCAATGCGGGCCTTAGCGCCAGCCGCCGTTTTTCCACCACCGGCGATATTGATTCTTTGGTTTTTTCGCCCAGCATGACGTTCAGCGGTGGTTTCAACCTTACCGAGCGCTGGAAACTGACGGCCAGTAGCGGCTTGCAGTTTACGGGTTTTTCCAAGGTGGAAATGGGGGCTACGCAATTCAACATATCGCGCGATTTGCATTGCTGGCAAATGTCGCTCAACCTGATACCCTTTGGTTACTACCGCAGTTTTTTCTTTACGTTGCAGGTAAAATCGGCGGTGTTGCAAGATTTGAAATTGACCCGCCGCAGGAGCTATCAGGACAACAGCTATTAGCATAAGCCAAGCATTACCTCGTAGCCTTGAAATTGAAGGTGATATTGCCAAACTGTTCGGCGGGTGCATTGGGCGATGCGTTGAATTTTACGCCCGCCAATTTTTTTAAGGCCAACGCCCTGATGGTTGCATTGCCTGCCGATACCACACGGCTGTCCGTAATATGCCCCTCCCTGTTTACCGTAACCCTAATCACCACTTTTCCGCCCTCCCTGAACTCGGCCTTTGGGTCGGGGCGGTTGACCAAGGTGCGCCCCGAAATATTGTGGCCCATGGAAGTACCGCCGCCACCCGGCGTGCCTTGGTAATTGGCCGCTCCGGGCGTTCCGCCGGGCACGCCCATGTCGCCATTGCCGGTACCCGTGCCTTCGCTGCCGCCCGCTACGCTGCCTTGCGCACTGTTGCCGCCTTTTCCGGTTGACCCCGGATATACGTATCGCGGACGTTGCTGCGCGGGTTGCGCGGCGGTATGCTTGGTTGGTGCGTCATTGGTGGTTTTTGCAGGTTTTTTGGCTACTTGTTGCTGCGTTACTTTTTTGGGTACCGTAGTTGGTTTGGGTTGTTTCCTTATGGGTACGGCAGGGGCATCTTCATTGTCGGCGGTATGTACATCGTGGGCTTCTTCCGGTTGCGCTGCCGCATTGGCGGTGGCTTCATGGCTTGCTTCCGCAGCCGGACTTTCCGGGTCTTCCGTTTGGTCGGTGCCAAAACCATTGTCGCCGGTACCCAGGTTTACTTCCATGCCCAGGTCTTCGGAGGCCGGTTGTGCGGGTACCTTGTACTTGAATAGCAACAATGCCAACAGCAGCAATGCGTGCACGCCCACCGTCCAACCAATAGCTTTCGTATTTTTCTTTTGTTCAAATTTCATGTTGCTTATTTTGCTTACAGATGCAGCCGGGTGGAAAATTCCATATTTTTCCTTCGCCACAAAGTTAAAAGAAGAAAAAATATTTTTGGGCAAGCCTTTGTCCGAAGGTACGAAATAATGCCGAAATTATTTTTGGCTTTCGTCCCAATTAAAAGTAACGCAGTGTCGTCTTTCCCAAAAGGATTGTATAAAAATCCATTTATGCCTATGAAACCCTTGCGTGAGCGTGTTCTTTTGCTGTTGGCCACGGCTATTGCGGCACTGTCTGTTGCCGGTTGTTCCAAATCCAATAATGGGCAGGCGTTGGCTGCATTGAACGGAAAATGGTTGTGGTACAGCACCAGCGGTGGTTTTGGCGGCAGTGGGGCTACCAGTCAATCTACCGGCAGCCGGCGGAGCTTGGTTGTTGGCGGCAATCATTTCATGTTATTGGTAGATGGGGTTACGGAAGCCAACGGGACTTTTGCCGTGCAGCAAGCAGACTGCATGCACGATGCAAGCGGCAAGCGAATGGTGATAGTGTTTAACCCGGCCAGCAAATATTTGCCCGATTACAGTTGCGTGGCCATTCATGGCGATAGCTTGACCTTGAGCGAAGAAGCTTTCGACGGATTTCAATACGATTTTATAAAACAATAAATGCTCGACTATACTGCACACCGGATAATCTTGTGCAATGGATAGATAGCAAATACACGAAGGCGACAAGGAAAATTATTACATCATTCCCGCTTCTTATGCCGGGAGCAATGTCATCCTGAAAGGAACTGGATAGAGCCTTACAACCCGTTCCCATTACAAAAAAGAAGAGAGCTGCCAAGCCTTGGGCTTGGCAGCTTTTTCAGGGAAATCGCTTTTAAACTTTCAGGATTAATTCTCTGAAACTATCGTCAATGGAGGCTTCTTAGGCGTTTCATGGGTTTTGACAGGTTGGTTGATTTTTCGTTGTCTATGAGGTCCAACGCCGTTTTGCTGATGATGTTGAAGTTTTGTGCGGAGTTGCCTTTTCGCTTCAGCTGGCCGTCTTCTTTGAAAATCACGTCCAAGTTCCGGTGCAGGTTGTTTTCGATTCCCCCCAATGGCTCCCGGTGCTCTTGTTCAGCAGCTTGGTATTGTGCTCATTTTTTGGAAAAAATTAACGCTTGATATTCTTGTAATTCTGTTTTTTTTTCTTTGCGATGTAATTTATTTTTAACCTTTTGAATTTTCATCAAAATGAGAAAATTGCTTTTGCCTGTGGCAATACTCGTTGGATGTTTGGGTATGCCTGACAGTTCTCAAGCCTACACGGAAACCGGTAGTGCCAGAATTTCCGGTTATGATTTGTCCTGCCCTGGTTTGGGTATTTGTTTTACCGACTATTGCCCGTCTTGCGGATTTATTTCCGGTGGATTGTATTGGATTCCGGCCATTGGAAGATGGGCTTACATTTACAGCGAGTCGCCGGTAAACAACGATGGCAACGATGTATTTGTGATTGAAGAAACAGAGGATGTGGAGTAATTATTATAACAATTTAAATATGCAGTAGACAGGCTATGTCATTTTATAAAATGACATAGCCTGTCTTTTTAAATTTATTTTATGAAAAAGTATCCGTTGTTAACTTTCTTGCTCATATTGGTTTCTCTTCAATATTGCCCTGCCAAACTATTGGTTGCCTTGAACTTGGACGATTGCACTTCTTGTTACCAAGCATTGGACAATTTGGTGTCAATATTGGGCAAAGAAAAATTTACTTTTGTTTTTCCCGAGAAATATAGGAATGATACCGCAGCCTTGAATAAAAAGTTTTATTTAGGCAATTATTCTTCAAGTTATATTTGGTCAGACTCTCTTTTTAAGAAAATTTTGGTGAGTAATATTTCCTCCGTAAGATATTCTGCCGGTGGGGGCAATTTTGCATTTGCCGCGCCCCTGAAAGTAATAGATAAAAAAAATGCAAAGATGTTGGCTTTCTTAGAGAATGAGAAAGATTCGATTGATTTAAAAGATAAAATACAACTTAACGGAAGTTGTAACATCAAATCGTTCGGCCCCAATTTGTGGATACTTGATAATTTCAATAATAAGTTGACATCTTATAACGAAATATATGGTATAGTCGGAAAAGAAGTGGAAATAAATGATAAGTTATCGATGGCCGCCTATGATTCTTTCTTGGGTGAAGGCAGTTATGAAAACCAGTCGGGAACGCTGCAGGCCATGAGGGTTAGGTCGCCCCAACGAATATCTACCTTTTGGCCAAAAAAGACACATTGTACGTAGTGGTGGATTACAAATACTTTTACTTCAATAATAACAACACCAACGATACCTTTGTGGGGCGTTTTACAACCCTACATAGGTTTGAGTCAAATGGTGAGCCAAGCACGGCAATAGTCCGGTCTGTTTTTAGGTATGGGGCAGACAGTTTTTTTATAATGCCGTATATGGGTACTTACAAGGGTAACTTGTTTGTTTCTGTTGTCAAGTTTACCAACGAGAACAGCAATGGAAAATACTTGGCAGAATATGGTTTGGATGACAAAGCGTACACATTCAGCAAATTAGTTGACAATGACCTTCCTCCGGTTTATACCAATACTAATTATAGCACATCTAAGCTATATGGAAAATATTATTGTTTGGAGTTGGAAGACAAAATCTATAGTTTGGAAAATGATGAAATCATAGATATTGGGCGGTTTCCCAAAGACAATTCCGCAACGCTTTATGTACCGCCCAAGATGATGGTTTGGGATTTTAGGGTTGACGGCGATTTTGTATGGATGCTTTATACCAAGCCCCAAGGACATACTTTTCATTATTATAAATATAACTATAGAACCCGACAAATGATTTTTGACAAGGATTTGGCTTATGTTCAGGGAGATGCCGTAACCATAGACGATATGGATTTCGATTATATCCTGTATTTGCAACCAAACAACGTAATATCGCGAAAGAAGATAGAAAAATTAGGCATTGTTAATCTGATATAGTTTTTAAAAACTTTGCCAACTTTTTGAAAGTTGGCAAAGTTGTAAATCAAACAAAAGTACATGTAGATATGTGTTCTGTGTCTGTAAATCTATATCACTTTAACAATCCCAAAAATTATAGTAAAATCCAATTTTTTAAAGAGCCGCCCTTTCGGGTAGTTATGGTCGGAAGATTTTTTCTTCCGACTTTTTTGTTTT
>JASGFI010000124.1:0-8861 GCA_047605615.1 Edaphocola sp.
TACCCATACTTTTTTTGCCAAATTTAAGCTATTCTTAGAACACAACAGCCCTGGGGGGTAGGGGGGGCGGCTAAAAAAATTGGACTATCTACAAATTCCATCTTAGTACAAAAAGGTTCAATGGTCGGCTATCGGCCGACCATTGAACCTTGCCTTAAAGTACTACATTTATCATCCTGCCCTTTACGTAAATGATTTTTTTTGGTGGCTTACCTTCCAGCCACTTCTGGATTATTTCGTTGGCCAATACTTCTTGTTCCACAAACGATTGTTCGGCATCGAGCGAAAACTCAAGCTCCACGCGGGTCTTGCCGTTTACCGCCACCGGATACACCTTGGTATTTTCCACCGTATATTTTTCTTCCCATTTAGGAAACGAAGCATGTACTACCGAACCTTCATTGCCTAGTTGCTTCCACAATTCTTCTGCTATGTGCGGCGCATAAGGTGCAATTAACCTTACCAAGGCATCCAATATCTCGCGCTTGTGGCTGTGGAGCGTGGTCAATTCGTTTACGCAAATCATGAACTGGCTCACGGCAGTGTTGAAGGCAAAGTTCTCGGTATCGCTTTCTATTTTCTTGATAGTCTTGTGCAAGATTTTCAGTTCGGCTTCGGTAGCGGCTTCATCGGTTGCTATCCAGCCTTTTTGCTCGTCGTTGAACAAGCGCCAGAATTTTTTCAGGAAACGGTGTACGCCTTCTATGCCTTTGGTGTCCCAGGGTTTGCTCATGTCTATGGGGCCGAGGAACATTTCGTACATGCGGAAAGTATCGGCACCATATTGCTGCACAATATCGTCTGGGTTCACCACATTGTATTTCGACTTCGACATTTTTTCGGTTTCCACACCGCAGATGTATTTGCCGTCTTCCAAAATAAATTCGGCATTGGCATATTCCGTCCGCCATTTCCTAAAGGCTTCGACGTCCATTTCCACACCGTCAACAAGGTTTACATCAACACGAATTTGATTAATCAAATGCCCTTCCTTTAACCCTTTTGACACAAACGTATTCGTGCCATTTATCCTAAAAACGTATCGTGTGCTACCCTGTATCATTCCTTGATTTACCAATCGTTTAAACGGCTCGTCGAAGGTTAAATAACCCAAGTCGTATAGGGCTTTGGTCCACATACGGCTGTACAACAAATGGCCCACGGCATGTTCGGTGCCGCCAATGTACAAGTCCACCTGCCGCCAATAATCGGTAGCTTTTTCGTCGGCAAAAGCATCTTTGTTTCCCGGGTCCATGTACCGCAAGAAATACCAGCTACTGCCCGCATAACCGGGCATGGTATTGGTTTCGCGTTTCAATTGTTCTCCGGCATTGTCGGTTACGGTTAGCCAATCGGTTATGTTGGCCAAGGGGCCTTCGCCCTCGGGGCCGGGTTTGTAATTTTCTATATGCGGCAGCTCCAAAGGCAATGCCTGCAAGGCTTGGGGCAGGTTGGCTCCGGCTTCGTTTATGGCATAAGGTGTTTGTCCGCGATACACGATAGGGAAAGGCTCGCCCCAATAACGCTGGCGGCTGAAGCCCGCATCGCGCAAGCGGTAGTTTATTTTTCTGGTGCCGGAGCCTTTTGTTTCCAAGGTGTCCAGCACTTTTGCGGTAGCTTCTTTTACTTTCAGGCCCGAAATGAAATCGCTGTTTTGTATCACTACATTTTTGTCGGAAATGGCAGCTTCGCCATTGTATGATTCGCCAAAAATATTGGTAACGGCTATGTCGAAGTGTTTGGCAAAAGCATGGTCGCGTTCATCGCCTGCCGGTACGGCCATTATGGCCCCCGTACCATAACCCGCCAATACGTATTCCGATATCCAAACAGGAATATTTTTGCCCGTGAATGGATGAACGGCATAAGCACCGGTAAAGCAACCCGTAATTTTCTTTTCGGCCATGCGCTCGCGCTCGCTGCGGCTTTTCACGTAGGCCACGTATTCGTTTACGGCTGCTTGTTGCCCGGAGGTAATGATGCTGGCCACCAACTCGTGCTCCGGTGCCAACACAATGAAGTCCACGCCAAAAATAGTATCGGGTCGGGTGGTGAATACGGTGATTTTTGATGTTGTATGTTGCATGTTGAATGCTATCTCTGCACCTTCGCTTCTTCCTATCCAGTTGCGTTGCATTTCTTTCATGGCTTCGCTCCAGTCGAGGTTGTTGAGGCCATGGAGCAGGCGGTCGGCATATTCGGTGATGCGCAAAAACCATTGGCGCATTTTCTTGCGCTCTACCGGATGGCCGCCACGTTCGCTTACGCCATTCACTACTTCGTCGTTGGCCAATACCGTGCCCAAGGCTTCGCACCACCATACTTCGGCATGGTCGAGGTAGGCAAGCCTATACTGCATCAATATTGCTCTTTTTTCTTCCTCGGTTTTGCTTAGCCATTCCGGTGCGGTAAATTTAATGGAAACATTGCCGGGTGCGGCATGGTTGGTGTTCCCTTCCTGTTCAAAAATGCCGGCCAAGGTTTCGATTGGCTGTGCTTTGTTCTCAACTTTATTGAACCAACTTTGAAACAATTGCAGGAATATCCATTGCGTCCATTTGTAATAGTGGGCATCGCTGGTACGCACCTCGAGGTTCCAATCGTAATTGAAGCCTATATTGTCCAATTGTTCTTTGTAGCGTGCTATGTTTTTTTCGGTAGTAACTGCCGGGTGCTGGCCTGTTTCCAGGGCATACTGTTCGGCAGGCAAGCCAAAGGCGTCGAAACCCATGGGGTGCAGTACATTGAAGCCTTTCATTACCTTGTAGCGGGCAAAAATATCGGACGCTATGTAACCCAGTGGATGCCCCACATGCAAGCCTGCACCGCTGGGGTAGGGAAACATGTCGAGCACGTAATACTTGGGTTTGGCGGTATCGTTGCTTACTTTATAAACCTGTTGCGCCGCCCAAAATTGCTTTGCCGCTTTTTCTATGCTTTGAAAATTATATTCCACTGTTGAAAGTATTGGGTAATGAGTATTGTGTAATGAGACGATATGCGAAATTAATCTACGGGCGGCAACCACATGGCACCGTTTACGCTGTTTTTGCCGGCACCGGTTACGCTGCCCAATACATTGGTTTCTTCGCGCCAACGCAGCGTGCCTATTAAGGCCATGGCCAACGCTTCTTTATATTGCACCGTTTGTTCGTTGGGTACTATTGCTTCTATATGATTGCTGTTGCCTTTGTTAAGTGCTTCGTCGATTTTTTCTATTAAAAAACCATTTAAGGCACCACCACCAGTTACCAACATTTTTTGTTCTTCCAAAGGATTGCGGTAGGTTATTAAGGCATTCGCTATTTGCTCCGCTATATGCTGTACGGCTGTAGCCAAGGCATCTGCCACACTTAAATCTTCTGCAAAATGCGGCAATACAACTTCATGTACAAAACCATTGTGTAAAGATTTAGGTGCAGGCTGTTCGTAGAAATCCAGAGAACCTATTTTGTCTAAAAGGAAACCTTCAAAAGTTCCTGTTCTTGCTAAAGCTCCATTTTCATCGTACTCCTTACCTGCTTTGTTGGCAAAGTAATTTAGTAATTGATTAGCCGGACAAATATCAAAAGCTATCGGTTCGGCACCATTAATAGTTACATTGGCTATACCACCTATATTTAAGCAGAAATCGTAATCGCCGAACAAATATTTGTCGGCTATGGGTACTATCGGCGCACCTTGGCCGCCCAAGGCCACATCCATGGCGCGCAAATCGCTCACTACGGGCAATAGCGTCCAAGCCGCAATGGCCGCACCGTCGCCTATTTGGCTGGTGGTATGCGCCGCGGGTTCGTGCCACACGGTGTGGCCGTGCGAGGCGATAAAATGTACCTTGTGTTCCAACGAATGTGCCGCTATGAACTTGTTGACCTGCTCGCCCAGATAATGGCCGTAGCTGCTGTGCAACCTTAAAAAACCCGGAACGGATATATTGGCTGCATTTTTCAAATCCGCCGCTATGGCATCGGGATAGGTTATGCAATCGGCACGTAATATTTCGTACGTCCACTTGCCGCTTATTTCGGTCAATTGGCAAAAAGCTATGTCCAAGCCGTCCAGCGAACTGCCGGACATAAGCCCGATTACGTTATAAACCATCTTTCTAAATTAAAAATCAAAAGTCAAAAATTGGCGGCAATTTCAGGTTTGGGGTTTGAAGTTTAATGTTTAAAGTTTTGGGGTATCTAACACCAACTGCAAATTGCCCATTTTCTACTGTCAACTGCCTACTGTAAATTGCCAATCGCCAACTGCACTATATCGCTTCTGCCTCCAGGTCGTAATCAAAGGCTTTGGTGATTCTTACGTTTACGAAATCGCCAACCGGCAGGTCTTCCTCGCTGGCGACAATCACTTCGTTGTCCACCTCCACGCTGTCGTATTCGGTGCGGGCTATGTAGCGTCCGGCTTCTATTTTGTCTATCAGTACTTTCATTTCCCTGCCTATCAACTCTTGGTTTTTTTCGTAAGAAATTTCTTGCTGCACTTCCATTATCTCTTGCGCGCGCTTTTCTTTTTCTTTCGGCGAAATGTTGTCCACCAAATCGTAGGCACTGGTGTTTTCTTCGTGCGAATAAGTAAAGATGCCCACGCGCTCGAAACGCACCTGTTCCAAAAACCGCTTCAAGTCTTCCACATCTTTTTTGGTTTCGCCCGGGAAGCCGGTTATCATGGTGGTGCGCAAAGCTATATCGGGTACACGGTCGCGGATGGTGTCTATCAAATCGAGCATTTCTTGGCGGGTAATTTGCCGTTTCATGGCCTTGAGCATATCGTCGCTGCAATGTTGCAACGGCATGTCGAGGTAGTTGCAAATATTGTCGCGTTCTTTTATCACGTCCAATATTTCCAAGGGGAATTTGGACGGATAGGCATAGTGCAACCTTATCCAATGCAGCCCTTCAATATCGGAAAGATGGCGCAGCAAATCGGGTAGGGCACGTTTTTTGTAAATGTCCAAGCCGTAATAGGTAAGCTCTTGGGCTATCAGCATTATTTCCTTCACGCCGTTTTTTACCAAGCCTTTTGCTTCCGCCACTATTTCTTCCATGGTTTTGGAAACATGGCCGCCCCGCATCAACGGAATGGCGCAGAACGAACAAGTGCGGTTGCAGCCTTCCGATATCTTGAGGTACGCATAATGTTTGGGGGTGCTCAGCATACGTTCGCCCAGCAGTTCTTTCTTGAAATCGGCATTTAATTCTTTGAGGATAAAAGGCAATTCCAAGGTGCCGAACCAGGCATCTACTTCGGGTATTTCTTTGGCAAGGTCGCCGCGGTAACGTTCGCTGAGGCAGCCGGTTACATACACCTTGTCCAGCCGCCCGGCCTCTTTGTGGCTTACTTGTTCCAGTATGGTGTTGATAGATTCTTCTTTGGCTTTGTCTATGAAGCCACAAGTATTGACCACCACTATGTTGTGGTCCAATTGTTCGTTTTCGTGTGCTACCGCTATTTCGTTGGCGCGCAATTGCCCGCTCAACACCTCGCTGTCCACCAAGTTTTTTGAACAGCCCAGCGTGATGATATTTACCTTGTTCTGTTTCAGCGTCCTACTTTTCATTCCCAAAATTTGAAGCCCGCAAAGATACCGATTATTAATGGTACGCATTATTGGGCTTTCGGCCAAGGGTGCATTTGATATTTGAACTTAGGAACAGTTTGCCGGACGAAATTATGTAACCAACGGGAGGGAATAGGCAACTTGTTAGTAACTGTCTAAATTTTTTATTTTTCATCTTTGTAGCTTCGACAGGCTCAGCTTGACACTGCTTAAAATCAAATGTTTAGTAATAGAGTTGTCAGGCTGATCTCGTTGAAGCCTATTTTTTTTGCTGTTGATTTACAATGATTTGTGAAAATTTAGACAGTTACTTAATTGTTGACAGCAATAAAAAAATAACAACTTTTTTGCTTCTTCGATAAAACATTACTATCTTGTGTCAAATCTTCAAGTAGGAGTATTTTATTCACACTAAAATTTATTGTTTATGAACGCAACACAACACAACACAACACAATGGCCCAAGGTACTTGCGTTGCTCCTGCTCTTATGCTGTTGCGGCATGAGTTACGGACAGGCTACCAGCCTTTTTCAGTCCGGCGGGCTTGCCTATGCCGACCTTGACTCTACGCAACAGGTACGCTACGCCACCATTGGGGCCAACCCCAACGTAAGCGGCATCTACCTCGTGGCCATGGATTCTTTTTCCGCCGCACAACAAGACGGAAAGGTATTGCTGGACTTGCCCTTCCTGCCATGCGGCAACGTGCTTTACCATGTAACCTATGTTGACTATACCGACGACGGGCACTTTGCCTGGGCGGGGCAGGTGAAGGCCACCAACGAGTCGGATTCCTTGTGCAACGATGGCTTCCTGAGCCTCGTGAGCAATACCGACAGCGGCGGCGTATTGGGTACTTTTTCGGTAAAGGAAAGCGAATACGGCATCTACGACCTGGGCAGTGGCGTGAAGGCCATAGCCACATACGACGTGCAAAGGATGAGCGAATATGGCTGCGCCACGGGCGAAAAACCCACCGGCGAAGACCCCGCCGCCCCGCCCTTCGACCCGGGTACGGTAGAGCCGCCCTTCGACGAAGCGTGCATCAAGCGCGACCTGCGGATATTGGTGCTATATACCCCCGCGGCAAAGGAGGCCGTAAACAACGACATGTGGCTGGACGCCACCAAATCGGTGACGGATCTCAACAATATATGGGCGAACAGCCAGGTACCCTATACCGCCACCTTGGCCGCTGCGGTGGAAATACCGGGGTATGTTGAAACTGAAAACATTATTTATGAAACGGAAAATATTGCGTTAAACGCCACGGCGCAGGCCATAAGAAATACTTACAGGGCCGATGTGGTGGTGCTTATGGGCAAAAAAGATTATGAAGACGAATGGGGTGATAAAATGTACGGCAACTCCCGGCAAATAGCTTGTTACAATTATGTAGATAGGCACGATTGCGACTCTGCCGGCCAAATAGACCCTGCCTATGCCTTTGCGGTGGTGGACGTTAACAACAATCATCCCGATTGGATATTTAGCCATGAGGTAAGCCACCTGCTGGGGGCGAAACATGAAGGCGACGACTGCGCAATACTTGATGCATCGGCCCGCGGCAGGAAATTCACCAAATGGTGGACTTTCATACCCGTTGGCCATTACAGAACCGTGGAAACCACGAAAAACATAGACCTGCTGAATGGTTATACCGACTTTGTACGCAAAGTAGTACCCTACCTTTCCAACCCCAACGTAACCTACAATTCCGTAGCCACGGGTACCAGCGATAGAAATGATGCAGACAGGGTACAGCAGCTCTATCCCACCATTGCCTCCTTTTATACCGAAACAAGTAGCTTCAGCAACGATTTTACGGTAGTGTATAACGAATATCCAGAAGGTTCACCCTTCCTGAGTACGTGCAAGTACGCATCGGCCACGCTTACCGCTTCGGCCAGTTGCGGCGTAACGCCTTATGTACACACCTGGCTGCAAAGCACCGATGGCATTGCCTGGACTACCATAGGCACCGGCAGTACCATAACCGTGGGGGCTACCACCTACAATGTATTAATCAAATTGAAAACACAAGGACTTGGTGGTTTGGGTGCAAGCGTATATAAGCAGGGGATGCTGGACTTCAACTGTACCCTCTATGCCGAAATGGCCACACAATCGGCAAAAGCCAACTACAACGTGACCAAAAGCGAATTTGGCATCTCCCCCAACCCGGCCAACAATATTTTTACATTATCCTACACACAACCCGGGGCCGAGGACGTAAGCATAAGCCTGAACGACGTAACCGGCAGGCTGGTGGCTACCTTATACAAAGGCATGTTGCACAAAGGTTCCGGTTCTTTGGCCTTGGGCGAAGATTTGTCCATAACACCCGGCCTGTACATGGTACACATAAGGGGCAAGCGAACCAACCAAACTTTCCGCATCGTCATACAATAAAGCTGATATTTCTGTCCGTACCTTTGATAGGGTACAGACAGAAACATTTTCCAAACCTCCAAAAAATAACATAATGAAGAATAAAATAAACATATTAGTCCCTTTTATTGCAGTAACAATATTGGTAGCCTGCAACAAAAACAACGGATATCCCGATGGTGAAGGTACGGTATCGTTCAATGGCGAGCCTTGGAAAGCGAAGGTAACATGGGGAGGGATATCTTCTCATGCTTCAACTGCATTGGATATAAATTTAGGATTTGACAAATTAAACTATAAGAGTGGGCTAATATTATATAGTGTTGAAAAGATATATGGTTTGCAAAGGTTGAAATCAACGAATTATGATAGCCTAAATATTGTTCATGCTGTTTTCCATTCCGCACAAGAATACGATGTAACCGGAGATGAATATGAAGTATATGATGCAGATTCTACTAATAACTGGGTGGAGATAACCTCTGCAGAAGACAATTTTACCAAAGAAATACACGGCAAGTTCAGTGTTACCATGGTTAAAACAAAGGGTTTCGGCGGTTCGCCTTTCCCCGATACGGTACGCTTTACCAATGGCAGCTTTTATATTTCCAAGTTGAGGTATCTATAATAATTTCTTCACCACACACCACGGCCTGTTTATGAATAACAGCCGTGGTTTTTAACAATAAAAATCATGAACACATATAGGATGTGCGCCATATTTTTGGTGCTGTTGCCGCTTGTTATGGGCTGCAACAAAAACAACGGCCTCCCCGATGGCGAGGGCAGCGCATCGTTCAACGGCGAGCAATGGGAAGCAAAGGCAATTTGGGCCACCAATGGCAATTATGACCCAACAAAAATCAACATAAGCATGGGCTTCAACTATTATCACGGATATGG
>JASGFI010000125.1:0-8821 GCA_047605615.1 Edaphocola sp.
GTCAAATTAGCTTCCATAAAAATCTTATTGAATAAATTTTAAACAGGCTCTAAATCTTTTTCGCCGTCCCGTATAGGCAGTTGCCACGGACGTTGCTTTGGAAATAAACAATCCCCACCCCATTTTAACCTGCCAATAGCCAATACCAATTGCGGTTAAAGGCGTATTATGCCTTAACTTTGCGGAAATTCGGAAAAAAAATTGCTTACCTGTGAAGAAAGCCAACATTGTAATACTGGTAGTGATAGCCGCGGCCATAGGCATCATAGTAGCCTCGCTGGGCAAGTTTAGCACCTACGAAACTTTTGCCTCGGCCGCCTCCAAGCCCGAGAGCACTTTTCATGTAGTGGGCTACCTCGATACGTCTTTGCAACAGCAGTACGACCCCATCAAAGACCCCAACAACTTTACTTTTTTTGCCAAAGACAAACAGGGTGCCGTACACAAAGTGATATTTAACGGCGCGCGCCCCCAAGACTTCGAGAAATCGGAACAATTGGTGATGACCGGATACATGAAGGGCAACGATTTCCATTGCAGCAAAATACAGATGAAATGCCCTTCCAAATATGAAAACGACCAGATAGCCGTAGCCCAACCGGGCAGCAAGGCATCTTGAACCATAAAAAATCTTGAGCGGCGTGCCCCCAAAGCACGCCGTTGTGTCAACAGTAACCTAATCCGCATTTTTGTTTTGGACCAACAGTTTATAGGCGAGCATCTATTACCCGGCCAACTGGGCCACTTTTTTGTGGTACTGTCATTTGTAACCGCCTTATTTTCGGCCATTGCCTACGCCTTTTCGGCTGCCAAAGAGGCCACGGCAGAGGGCAACAATTGGAAAATCATGGCCCGTTGGGGCTTCGTGATACATGCGGCGGCGGTGGCCGGTGTGTTTCTGTCCTTGTACTACGTTATCTCCAACCATTTGTTCGAGTACAATTATGCTTGGAAACATTCGTCGCGCGGCCTGAAGGTCAAGTATTTGTTGGCCTGTTTTTGGGAAGGTTCCGAGGGTAGTTTTTTGTTGTGGTTGGTGTGGCATGCCGTGTTGGGCGTGGTAGTGCTGGCGCGTGGCAAACAGTGGGAAACCCGCGTACTGGCCATTGTGGCCCTGGCGCAAGCCATATTGAGCACTATGCTTTTGGGCATCTATTTTGGTGCCGACATAAAAATGGGCAGCAACCCGTTCAGCCTTTTGCGCAACGAAATGAGCAATGCGCCCATTTTTTCGCAACCCAACTACCTGGAATTTATAAAAGACGGCAACGGCCTGAATGTGACCCTTCAAAACTATTGGATGGTAATACACCCACCGGTTTTGTTCCTTGGCTTCGCGCTCACTTTGTTTCCTTTTGCCTACGCGCTGTCGGCCATGTGGAAGGGCGATTACAAATCGTGGGTAAAGCCCGCGCTCCGCTGGACATTGATAGGCGGCGGCGTATTGGGTTGCGGCATCATGATGGGCGGTGCCTGGGCTTACGAGTCGCTCAACTTTGGCGGCTATTGGGCCTGGGACCCGGTGGAGAACGCCTCGCTGGTGCCTTGGCTCACGTTGATAGCGGGCTTGCACACATTGGTGGTATATAAGAGTACCGGTCGTTCGCTTAAAGCATCCCTTGTTTTCTTCGTGCTTACTTATTTCCTTATCTGGTATTCCACCTTCCTTACCCGCACGGGCATATTGGGCGACACCTCCGTACATTCCTTTACCGGCGAGGGCAAGGCTTTGTATTGGCACCTCATTATAGCCATGGCCATTTTTATGGGCGCAAGTTTGTTTTTCCTGATAAAAACATGGCGCAAGATGCCGCGTGTGGCCGGTGAGGAAGAAATAGACACCCGCGAATTTTGGATGCTGATAGGCGCCATATTCCTGTTTATCGCCTGCCTGCACATAATCGCCACCACATCGCTGCCCGTATGGTCGTCTTTGTACAAAAAGATAACCGGCACGGACATAGCACCCCCTGCCGATGTGGTAAGTTACTACAACAACATACAAGTATGGCCGGCCATTATAGTGGCCCTGCTCACCGGTTCGGTTCAATTGTTGAAGTATAAAAAAACCGGCATGAAGGCCGTATGGAAACAGCTGGGCATAGTGGCTGCCATAAGTTTGGGGCTTACCGTTTTATTGGTGAGTGTGCAGCAAATAGGCCATTACCAATTCATGGTGTTCACCTTTTCTATCTTCTTTGTGTTGCTGGGCAATGTCTATTATTTTATTACGGCGCAGAAACTGAAAGCGTTAAAAGCCGGCGGCACCATAACCCACATTGGTTTTGGCTTGATGTTGTTGGGCATATTATTGTCCGGCTACAAGAAACAAGTAATATCCCTGGACCGTACCAATGCCATGCAAAACTGGGATTTCGGCAAGGGAACTTTTGAAGACAATGTGCGGGAAAGCAGGGAGAACGTACTCATTTTCAGGAACACTTCGGTACGCATGGGGCCTTACATGGTTACTTACCTGGGCGACTCGCTGGTACGCAACGACCCGCCGCTTACGTATTTCAAGGTACGGTACGACAAGATAGACCCCCAAACCGGCAAGGCAAAAGAAACATTCTACCTACACCCGGAGGCTTACGTAAACCCCAAGGGCCAGGAAGGCATAAGCGCCAACCCCGATGCGCGCAGCTATTGGAGCCACGATGTGTTTACCTACATCACTTCGTTGAGCAAGCCGGGCACCGCCTCCGACACGAGTAGCTATCACCCTTTTAAGGTTCACAACGGCGATACGGTTTTTTTGTCCAACGGTTATTTGGTTTTCGCCGGGTTGGACAATAAGATTAGCAACAAAAATTATCGGCCACAGGCCAATGATGTGGCCGCACAAGCCAACCTTACCGCCTACGGCTTATCCGGGAAATTGGGTACTGCCGCACCGGTGTATATCATTAGGGGCAACGAGGCTCTGAGCCTGCCCGACACCCTGCGCGACATAGGCCTGAACATAAAAATAAACCAGATACTGCCAGAAGAGAAAGCCATAGAACTGGGCATAAAACAACGCGCCCAACAAGACGATTGGATAGTGATGAAAGCCATTGTTTTTCCCTACATCCGCATACTGTGGTTGGGCATCATAGTGATGGTAGTAGGCTTTTTCATTAGTTGGTACGGCAGGCGAAGTTAATACGCTTGGCCGCCGCCAAACTTTTAAACCCGTGGGCTGTTTATGAAGCCTACTGCATTTCCAAAAGCATCGAACACCTGCATGAAGTACTACCTTATAGCCGGCGAAGCCAGCGGCGACCTGCACGGAAGCAACCTCATTAAAGCCATAAAGCAACAAGATGCACAAGCTGCATTGCGTTGTTGGGGCGGCGACCTGATGCGGCAAGCCGGCGCTACCGTGGTAAAGCATTACCGCGACCTGGCATTTATGGGTTTTGTAGAGGTAGTGAAGCATCTGGGCACCATCCTGAAAAACCTTCGGTTTTGCAGAGAAGACATAACGCAGTACGCACCCGATGTGTTGGTGTTGATAGACTACCCGGGCTTTAACCTACGCATAGCCGAATGGGCCAAGAAGCAAGGCATCAAGGTGTGTTACTACATTTCGCCGCAGATATGGGCCTGGAAAGAAAACCGCATCAACCAAATAAAACAATCGGTGGACAAGATGCTGGTCATCTTGCCTTTCGAGAAAGATTTTTACCAAAAGCATCTTTTTCCCGTTACCTATGTAGGCCATCCGCTTACGCAGGTAGTAGATGAGGCACTGCAAAAACCGATACAGCCATTGGCCGCCAAACCCATCATAGCCGTACTGCCCGGTAGCCGCCAGCAAGAGATTAAGCGCAAGTTGCCCGTTATGCTGGCCATGGTGCCTTTGTTTCCCGATTATCAATTCATCATAGCCCAAGCACCCGGCCAGCCTGCCGGCTTTTACCAACAGTTCCTGAAAGGCAAAGATGTGCAATTGGTACAGGGGCAAACATACAACCTGCTGGGCCAATCGGTTGCGGCATTGGTCACCAGCGGTACGGCCACTTTGGAAACCGCACTGTTCGGTGTGCCGCAGGTGGTATGTTACAAGGGCAATCCGCTTTCCTATTTGGTGGCCAAAAAGTTGATCAAGGTACAATACATTTCGCTGGTAAACCTGATATTGGACAAACCGGCCGTAAGGGAATTGATACAACAAGATTTGAATGTTGCAACCTTGAAAACGGAATTGTACGCCCTGTTGCACGACCGCGAACGCCAAGAAACCTTACAGTTGGACTATACCAAATTATGGGAATTATTGTCCGGCCAACCGGCATCGGATGCGGCCGCCAAGGAAGTAGTGGCTTTGGCAGGGAAATAAACTTGCAACAGCACCCCCCACAACCCTCGCCCATAAAAAAGCCCCCGTTATGTATCACGGAGGCTTTTCCATGGAAAATTTTTTCTTAATTCACCCTTACGGAAAACACGAAACTACGCAACCGTTTTACCTGTTCCGTCCTGTCCAATTTTGACAGTTTGTTGGTTTCGGGCAGGCGGATGCTTCGGGTTTCGGGTAGGCTGCGCACCAGTTTGTACAAGGCATCGGCATGTACCGCAAAGGTGGTGCCGGTAGTATTGCTCTGCTTGCCGGTTACTATGCCTATCACCGCGCCGTACTTGTCCAGTACCGGCGAGCCGCTTTGGCCGGGATTGGCCGTCATTTCCAATTGATAGGAATTTCGGTCGCCCTCGTAGCCTGCCTCGCTGCTTATGTAGCCTTCGTTGTACACCACTTCGTCTTTGGGGTAGCCCAATGTAAATACTTTCTGGCCCAGGCTGCTGTTGGCCTTTGCAATGCTGTACGGAAGGCTGCCCTTGCCCAGTTTGAACCCTTTGTCTTCCACCTTCAAAATGGCTACATCGGCTTGGATGTCGCGGGCCACGATGTATGCTTTTTGGTCGCCTTTGGGTGTTTGCACGTATATGTTTCCGGCCTCTTTTACTACGTGGTAATTGGTGGCAAAATAGCCATCGTTGCTGAGGGCAAAACAAGTGCCGCCATAGCTTTCCGTTTCATTGTCTTGGGCGGCGGGCGGGTCGGCCGGTTTATTTTTATTGAGGCTGTCTATTATTTTACTTTGCGAATGTTTGATGCGCGCTACCTCACGGCCCAGTTCAATGAACTTTTGCTGGTTTTTCTGTTCCCCGTTTTTATTGAGGAAAAAGGTGGTGGCCAGGCTGGATACCAGAATCAACCCGGCGGCTGCGGCCGTTGTGCGCAAATACTTACGGAAAGGCATCACCACTGTTTTGCTTTCGGTGCTTTCTTCTTCTTTCCAGGTATCGGGGTTTTGCGCCACATCGGCTATCAACGAACGCATGGCCGTTCTCTCTGCACCTGTTTCAAAAGTACGCAGTATGTCGAGCGTTTGTTTCCAATGGCGATACAAGGCGGGGTCACTATCCAAAGCATGGTTGAGCTGGGCCAGTTGCTGCCGGTTCAGCTCGCGGCGCAAGTAATGCTCGGCCCATTCGCTTATGTTTTGTTCTGTAATCATTTTTAATGTCTTGTGCTTTATCCACGGTCGTTGCCAACCATTATTGGCCGCTGCCGGTGTTATCTTTCCTTTATTTCGCCTGCAAAAAACAATTTTCGCAAGCGCGTGAGGCATTTGTACTTCTGCGTTTTGGCGTTTTCGGCATTGGTATAGCCAAACCGGGCCGCTATTTCCTGCATACTTCTTTTATCGACGTAAAACGCCTTAATCAGGGTGCTGCAAGGTTCGCCCAATTTGCCCAAGGCTGCGCCCAACTGTTCGTATTGCGCCTCCTTGTCCAAGTGCATTTGCAAATCATCGTCGAGCGCTGCGCCCAAGTTGCCTTCTTCCGCTTCCTCAAAATCCGTATGGACGGTCTGGGCGCTTTTTTCGGTCTTGCGGTACCATATCCGCTTGCTGATGGCAAACAAATAAGTGCTTAGCTTGCAGGTAAGGCAAAATTCGGGCGACTTGGCCTTTTCGTACACCACTACCAATGCCTCCTGAAATACGTCTTCCGCATCGCTTTCCAAGCCGCCGCGCGTCAATATCCATTTGGTCAGGACACCGTGGTACAACCTGTATATGGCCGCCACCGCCTCCCTGTTGCCTGTCGCCAGCCCTTCGAGCAGTTCCGTGTCTGTATAAAATGGTTTCGTCAACTGTTAATGCGTTTGGCCGATAAAAGTAACCCAAAATTGGGGCAAAAAAATTTTTTAAAAAAACAGGGTTACCTTTTTTTCCTTTCGGTATCAATGGTTGTACATCTTTTCAGAAACTAATAAAAACTCAAAAAAATGAAAGCTGTTAAATTGGCTGTTTGCGCATTATCTATCGGTTTCTTCGCTGCATCTTGCGGCGGTAGCGAAACTCCTGCTGAAGAAACTGTTGACACTACTACTGTAGCTCCGGAACCAGCTGCTGAAGCTGCTCCTGCCGTTGTTGACTCTGCTGCTGCCGTTGTTGACTCCGCTGCTGCCGTTGTTGACTCTGCTGCCGCTGCCCACTAATCAGTAGGTAATTGCACATTACAATACTGAAGCCACCTTTCTGTTGAAAGGTGGCTTCTTTGTTTTTGCCATCAAGGTATTTTGCGTTTTCTTTGCCGAAACTTTTTCCTTCAAAGCGTAACCCATGATTATTCGCAGCAAAGCGCCGCTCCGCATCGGCCTGGCCGGCGGCGGTACCGATGTAAGTCCTTATAGCGATTTGTACGGTGGCGCCATTCTCAACGCCACCATTTCATTATATGCGCAAGCAAGCATAGAACCCACCACCGACAATACCATAACCATAGAAGCCGTGGACCGTAAAGAATTGGTTAGTTACGACATGGCCGCCGAGCTGCCCATAGACGGCACCCTGGACCTGGCCAAGGGCATATACAACCGCATAGTGCGTGATTATGGTGCGGTACCATCGGGCTTCAAGCTTACTACACAAGTGGACGCACCGGCAGGCTCGGGCCTGGGCACCTCCAGCACCTTGGTAGTGGCCATACTGGGTGCCTTTGCCGAATGGCTGCGCATACCCCTGGGCGAGTACGACGCTGCGCACCTTAGCTACCAAATAGAACGCGAAGACCTTAAAATGGCGGGTGGCAAGCAAGACCAATATGCCGCCACCTTTGGCGGGGTAAACTTCATGGAGTTTTACGGCAACGATAAAGTAATAGTGAACCCGCTGCGCATCAGGCACGAATATCTTTATGAACTGGAACACAATTTGCTCTTGTTTTTTACCGCCACCAGCCGCAATTCGGCCACTATCATAGAGGCGCAAAGCAAAAACGTGGAGGATAAGAAAAGCAGTTCCATAGAGGCCATGCACCATTTGAAGGAACAGGCGCAAATGATGAAGGAAGCCCTGTTGCGCGGCAATATTGACGAAATAGGCCGCATCTTGGATTTTGGGTTTCAGCACAAAAAGCAAATGGCCAGCGGCATCAGCAACCCACTGATAGACGAGATATACGAGGCCGCACTACTGGCGGGCGCTACCGGCGGCAAGATTAGCGGTGCCGGCGGGGGTGGTTTCATGACTTTTTATTGTCCCGGCACTACAAGGTACAAGGTAATAGATGCGCTGGAACGTTTTGGTGGCCGGTTTCATCCCTATCGCTTTACCGAAGGTGGCTTGATAAGCTGGGGTATGCGGTAGTTTTTTAAGGTTCCGACAATTTACTTGTTTTCATTAATAAAGAATATACCTTAGGATTGTTGTAAATAATTTACTACGAATGTCCACGCCCAAAATATCGGTAATAGTACCTGCCTACAACGCTGCGGCATATTTGGAAAAATGCGTGGACTCGCTGTTGTCGCAAACGCTGCCAGATATAGAGATAATACTGGTGGACGATGCCTCCACCGACCATACCTTAGCATTGATGCAAGGTTACGCGCGGCTACATCCAGACAAAATCAAGGTGATACATTCTGATGTTAATTTGAGGCAAGGCGGCGCGCGCAACCTGGGCTTGCAGGCAGCCACGGGCCTGTTTATAGGTTTTGTGGATAGCGACGACTGGGTAGAACCCGAAATGTATGCGGCACTGTATCATGCGGCCCATAACGAGGATAGCGACATCGCCTATTGCCTACGCAAGCAGGTGCATACCGACGGATGCGAGGAAGGCGACAGTGCCACTTATTTTTTGCCAACCGGAAATGTAACCGAAGACAGCAGAAGGGAAATGTTGGTGCGGCACGTTACCTTCATCCAACGCTATATTTACAAACGCAGCCTTTTTGCCGAACACCAAATAAGCTTCCCTACACATTTGTGGTACGAAGACATGATGATAGACCCTTTGGTGTTAATGTACGTCAGGAAAATAAGCGCGGTAAAAAAGCCGTTTTACAATTATTTTATCCGTTTGGGATCTACCATTACTTCCAAAAACAATACCAAGTACCGCGATAGGGTCAAGGTATCGCAAATAATTGTGGATGAACTGAAAAAGCGTGGTTTTTACGAACAATACAAGGCAGAGATAAATTACCTGTATTATAGAAAGGGCTACATTTTGGCTTCGCTCAATTACATCATTAACGATGCACGGCCAACGAAAAAGGCATTGGAAGAAATAAGGGCGCAATTGTTGGCAATAGACGGTGATTACAGGCAGAACCGATATTACGGAAGCAACAAATTCTTCATGCTGATAGACAGATGGTTGCAACTACCGGGTGGCTTGCCCATATCGGTGTTGAAATTTCTGCTGCGTTTTAAGCGGTTGAGCATTTAATTGTCGCCTTCGCTCCTTGAAAAAAAATTTAGGTACTGATTTGAAATGTATGCTGTTGTTTATGCCGTGTTTCTATGGTGTATAT
>JASGFI010000126.1:0-8791 GCA_047605615.1 Edaphocola sp.
ATTTATTGGCAATCCAATTAATTGTATTTTTTGTCGTGTACTAAAATTTTTTTTACCCGAAAATACAAAGCCATTCCGCTTCCCTCCTGCCCTCTCGAACGACAACACGTGTGTTTTGCCAAAAAAATTTCCTATTCGCGAAGAGCCGACCGCACAGGGCAGCCGGATCTTCGTAATATATCTCCGCTTGGTTATTGCAACAAGGCAGGCGGCTGCATTACCGTACCGCATTTTTCGCAGGTACGTTTGGCTTCGTCGGCATAAAAGGCATTCATCACCGGCGGCAGTTGGTTCACTATGTCGCTGACGGGAAGAAATTCTTCGTAAAGTTTGTGGCTGCAATGTTCGCAGTACCAAGCGAAGGAATCTTTCATGTCGCCGGGGCGTACTTTTTCTATGACCAAGCCCACGGTGTCGGGCCCGCGCTGCGGCGAGTGGGGCACCCTGGCCGGCAGCAGGAACATGTCGCCTTCGTTTATTTCTATGGGCACTATTTTGCCGTCTTCTATTATCCTTACCACCACGTTGCCTTCCAGTTGATAAAAGAGTTCTTCGGTTTCGTTGTAGTGGAAATCCTTGCGGCTGTTGGGGCCGCCCACCACCATTACTATAAAATCCTGAACATCTTTATACACTTGCTGGTTGCCTACCGGCGGTTTCAGCAAATGACGGTGTTCGTCTATCCATTTTTTTAGGTTAAAAGGTCTTGTTATGGGCATCGTGTAAGTTTTTATGTTGGGATAAAGGTAAATAATTTTGCAGAATAGTTAGATGGTCGTAATTTTATCCGTATATGAACACCAACGAACGACAAAAAGACAAATCCAGTAATTGGCTTCGTTACTCCGGCTTGGGCATGCAGATGCTGGCATTGATGGGCTTGGGCGTTTGGGGCGGCTTGAAGCTGGATGCCCGGTGGCATTGCAGCCCCCTGATGCTGGTGGTGCTGTCCGTATCGGGGTTGGGCATAAGCCTTTATCAGGTGTACAAACAGTTGGTGAAATGATAAGGAACCAATAATCCTGCCCTTTTGTAAAAAAACATTTGAATATGTATGGCTCGAAACAACAATACCCCTTCGTTGCCCAGGAGCTTGAGGCTGGGCATAATTGCCTTGGTGCTGATAGTGGCGGCTTGGGCCTTGGCCGCTTATTGCTTGCCGTCTTTCCTGCACAAAGCCGATACGGCAGCACCATCCGAAAAAGCATGGACACAGTGGAAAGAGGCCAATGGGCAAACATCCGTTCGGGAAGGCGGCAACCTTGACGATGGTTATGAAAATAGCGGCGCAGCATACGCTCCGGTTGGCGCAAACTACCGTCCCGTAGCCTTCGACCCCAATACCGCATCCTACGAGGTGTTGTTGCAGGTCGGTTTCCCCGAACGCACGGCCAGAACTATCATTAAATACAGGAATAAAGGGGGTAAGTTTCGTACAAAAGAAGCATTGCTGAAATTGTACAACCTGCCCCAAGGGGTATATGAAAAGGTGGCACCCTATGTGCAAATTGCCGATGAGTTCAAGCCCCAAACATATACCGACAACAAGTTTTACAACAATGGCAGCCCCAAAGAACCTGCTATGGTGGAACTGAACAGCGTGGACACCAACGGGTTGATAGCCTTGCGCGGCATAGGCCCCGGTTATGCGCGCAGGATTATCAATTTCCGGGAAAAATTGGGCGGCTTTTATTCGGTGGAGCAGGTGGGCGAGGTGTACGGATTTCCCGACAGCACCTACCAACAGTTGAAAGGGAAATTTAAGGCAGACCCGGCGGCCGTCAGGAAAATAAACATCAACACGGCTACCGAGGAACAACTGGCCAACCACGCCTACATAGGCAAAAAAATGGCGGCCAATATCCTCGCCTTGCGCAAAGACCTGCAACAGTTCTCCGATTTGGAACAACTGCGCCAAGTACCCTACATGAACGAAGAAAGATTTCGAAAAATAATTCCTTATTTGAGTACTCACTAACTTTTATTTTTCTACCTTTGTCGGCGATATGGATTTTGCGCCAACTGAAATGCAATCGCAAGTGGCCGACATGGTTCGCGATTTTGCCAACAAGAACATAAGACCCGAAATGATGAAATGGGACGAAGAGCAAATCTTCCCCAAGGAATTGTTTCATAGAATGGGTGAATTAGGCTTAATGGGCGTATTGGTGCCCGGCCAGTATGGGGGCAGCGGCCTCTCTTACTTTGAATACGTGGCCGTCATAAGCGAAATAGCCAAGGTATGTGGCTCCATAGGCTTGTCGGTAGCCGCCCACAACTCCCTTTGTACCGGCCATATACTCACTTTCGGAAACGAAGAACAAAAAAACAAATATTTGCCAAAACTGGCTTCCGGCCAATGGATTGGTGCTTGGGGGCTTACCGAAGCCAATACCGGCAGCGACAGCGGCAATATGCGTTGCACGGCCGTCCGCCAAGGCGACGAGTGGGTGATAAACGGCACCAAAAACTGGATTACCCACGGCAAAAGCGGCGATGTGGCCGTGGTGCTGGCCCGCACCGGCGAACCCCGAACCAAGGATAACATTACTGCTTTCATAGTGGAGCGCGATACGCCGGGTTTCAGTGCGGGCAAAAAGGAAAACAAGTTGGGCATGCGCGCCAGCGAAACCACCGAACTTATATTCGACAACTGCCGCATAAGCGATGCGCAACGAATGGGCAACGTGGGCGATGGCTTCAAGCAGGCAATGAAAGTGCTGGACGGTGGCCGCATCTCCATTGCCGCATTGGCGCTCGGCATAGCCAAGGGCGCTTACGAAGCCTCGTTGAAGTACTCCAAGGAACGCCATCAATTCGACCAACCCATCAGCAACTTCCAGGCCATATCCTTTAAACTGGCCGATATGGCCACCAAAATAGAAGCCGCCGAATTGTTGATATACCAAGCAGCCGATTTGAAGAACCGTGGCCAAAAAATGACCAAGGAAAGTGCCATGGCCAAATATTACGCTTCCGAAATATCGGTGGAAATAGCTACCGATGCCGTGCAGATATTTGGCGGCTACGGCTATACCAAAGATTTCCCGGTGGAAAAATATTACCGCGACAGCAAACTCTGCACCATTGGCGAGGGTACCAGCGAAATACAAAAGCTGGTCATATCTCGCGACATATTGAACTGATGTACGCCGTTTTCCTCTAAATCTTTTGTTTTCCCCTAAAGATAGATGTACATGAAAAAGCCCGCCGGTTCCCCGGTGGGCTTTCTGGTACAAATGCTGCCCCACTTGCACACGGCCCCTGCGAGCGTGCGTACTTCTTCAACTAACCGCCCCTTAAAAGCTACGGCCCGCAGGCGGCGCAGCGGCCTAACGAGTTCCGGGTTCTACAAAAGCCAGAAAAAGTAGTTTGTTGTTGCTATAATCAATTACTTTTATCGCCAACTATACTCAATCGTATGCCGATAGTTTCGCCCAAAAACCTTTTTATCAAAGAATCTACCATTCCCGGTGCGGGCCTGGGGCTGTTTACCAGCATTAACATAGAAAAAGGGACCCGGATAATCAGGTACACCGGCAGGGAAAGCACTTGGGCGGCGGCAGACCACCAAGACGGCCTGAACGCTTATATCTATTTCATGGACGAGGATTTTGTGATAGATGCCTCGAAAAGGAAAAAATCGTTGGGCAGGTATGCCAACGATGCCCGCGGGCTTACCCGGATAAAGGGCATTGCCAACAATTCGATATACGTGGAAGACGGCAGGAAAGTATATATCGAAGCCAGCAAGAACATAGCCGCAGGCAGCGAAATACTGGTAAGCTACGGCGCGGAATATTGGAAAGTACTCAAAAAAAACTATGCCGACCTGGCTTTGGAACAAAAAGAACAGGCCGAAGTGGCCGAGGTTTTGAAGAAAAAATAACCGGGCGGCCGGGGTGGGGCCAAAAAATCGGACTATTTTTTATCAAATTTGCACAACCTTATTCTTGACAGAAACCGCTTTTCGAACAACTACAAAAAAGACATCGATGCTGCCAAAAATCAATCCGCTTGCTACCGCATCCTACAAAAAGCTGCAGGCCCATTACGATGAAGTAAAAGACCTGCAAATGAAAGATTTGTTTGCGGCAGATGCAGACAGGGCAAAGAAATACAGCCTTGCCTTCAACCAAATATTTTTTGATTATTCCAAGAACCGCATCAACGACCAAACGTTGCGTTTGCTGTTGGAACTGGCCAAGGAATGTAAGCTGGAAGATGCCATAAAGGCCATGTTTGCCGCCGAAAAAATAAATGAAACCGAAGACAGGGCGGTACTGCACCATGCGCTGCGCTACCAAGGAAACGACCCCATTATGCTTGACGGGCAAGACGTGACGGTGGAGGTAAGGAGCGTGTTGCGACACATGAAAACCTTCAGCGAAAGCGTTATCGGCGGCGCACACAAGGGCTATACCGGCAAGCCGATAGCCAGCGTGGTAAATATAGGCATAGGCGGCTCGGACCTTGGCCCCGTAATGGTTACGGAGGCGCTCAAGGCTTATGGCAACCACCTGAAATTGCATTTCGTGTCGAATGTGGACGCTACGCAAATAGTGGAAACATTGAAACAATGCGACCCCGAAACCACGCTGTTCCTGATAGCTTCCAAAACGTTTACCACCCAGGAAACCATGGCCAATGCCCATACCGCCCGCAATTGGTTCTTGGCAACCGGCGCAACGGATCGGGACGTGGCGGCGCATTTCGTGGCACTTTCCACCAACAAGGAGGGCGTTGAAAAATTTGGCATAGACACCGCCAATATGTTTGCCTTCTGGGACTGGGTGGGTGGCCGCTACTCGTTGTGGAGCGCCATTGGCCTCAGTATTTGCCTCGGCATTGGTTTCGATAATTTTGAATTGTTGCTGAAAGGGGCTTATGCCGCCGACGAACATTTTCGCCATGCAAAACCGGAAGCCAACATCCCGGTACTGATGGGCTTGCTGGGCATTTGGTACAACAATTTCTTTGGTGCCGACACCGTGGCCATACTGCCTTACGACCAATACATGCACCGTTTCCCGGCCTATTTCCAGCAGGGCGACATGGAAAGCAACGGCAAGTACGTATCGCGCGGTGGCGACAAGGTAAGCTACCAAACCGGGCCAATAATTTGGGGCGAACCGGGCACCAACGGCCAACATGCGTTTTACCAATTGATACACCAGGGCACCAAATTGATACCTTGCGATTTTATAGCACCGGCCATTAGCCACAACCCTACCGGCCACCACCACAAGATGTTGCTCTCCAATTTCTTTGCGCAAACCGAAGCCTTGATGAAGGGCAAAACCGCCGAAGAAGTGAAAACGGAATTGAAGAAAGCGGGCAAGAGCGACGAAGCAATAGAAAAGCTATACCCTTTCAAAGTGTTTGAAGGCAACCGGCCCACCAACGCATTTTTGTTGAAAGAAATAACGCCCTTTAACCTTGGGTCGCTGATAGCCTTATACGAACACAAGATATTTGTGCAAGGCATCGTCTGGAACATTTTCAGTTTTGACCAATGGGGAGTGGAACTGGGCAAACAATTGGCGGGAGCCATCCTGCCCGAATTGGAAAACGACGATACCGTTACCGCGCACGATAGTTCCACCAACGCCTTGATAAACCAATACAAGCAATGGCGTTAGGCTGTAATGCGTATAAAAAAGTGAAAAACAGGCAGGCGGCCAAAGGCTATTTTATCCACAGGAAATGTACAACAGGTTAGCGACGACTACTTCTTCCGAATAGAAAACGCGGCCTCATCCCAGCCACTTGTATTGCTTAACGAATTTAATCCGCGATTGTTTGGATACGGGCAGTTCCACATTGTTGTACATCGTTATCAAACCTTCATTACGGTTGAATTGCAGCACATGGTTCAGGTTGACGATGTATTGCCGGTGGATGCGCAGGAAATGGCTTTCTTCCAAAATATCCTGTATGTCTTTCAGGGTTTTCGACACCAAAATTGTTTTACGGTCGGTCATGAGCAGTTTTGCGTAATTGTTGTCTGCTTCGCAATAAACTATGTCGTCTAATTTTACAAACATCACACCGGTTTGCGTAGCTACGGCCAGCCTGTGTATGGGTGCGCCGGCTACCTGCTGCTTTAGGGAGCTTAGCTGATTATCGGTAATGGTGGCGTTTTTTTCGGCTTTGATTACCGCGTATGCCAGTTCTTTCTCGTCAATTGGCTTTAGCAAAAAATCAATGGCATTGAACCTGAACGCCTTGAGCGCATACTGGTTGTAGGCGGTTACGAATATCACATTGAATTTAAGCGGCATCAGCTTTTGGAGAAATTCAAACCCGCTCATTACCGGCATTTCTATATCCAGGAAAACGACATCGGGCTGAACGGTTTCTATTTCTGCAAGGGCTTGCAGCGTGCTGGTGTAAGCCACAATGTTGCCCACGTTGGGACAATAATTTTTCAACTGCAATTGCAGCAGTTTGACGCAGTCTGGCTCATCGTCAATAATCATTGCGGTTAACCGTTTCATTTTACTGGTAGTTGTATGGTTACTAATGTGCCACAGGCGTGCAGCGCATCGTCAACAAGGTCTGTTATAACGATTCTTGCATCGGTAGCGTATTGTTCATTCAAAAGATTTATGCGGTCTGTTGTCAGTATTGTGCCGTAAGACTTGTGTTGCGTGGATGTTTTGCTTTTCATTTCCCCGGCTTTTTTCCTGCCTATGCCATTGTCTTTCACGGTTATCACCAGCATGGAACAAGGTTCGGGAGATGCAATGTGTATATCTATCGTTCCGCCTTCTTTTTTGTGCATCAGCCCGTGCCAGATGGCGTTTTCCACGTAAGGTTGTATGAGCATCGGCGGTATTTCTATAAAATCTGCGTCCACATTTTCATCAACGCTGATGTTGTAGCTGAGCTTGTTCTTGAACCGCATGGCTTCCATTTCAAGATACAGGTGCAGCAGCATCAGTTCAGATGATAAAAATATGTGCGTATTGCGTGCATTGTCCAGCATCAGCCTTATGAGCTTTGAGAATTTCGTAAGGTATTCGGAGGCTGCGCGGCTGTTGTTTTCTTCGGTATAAAGCTTGATTGAGTTGAGGCAGTTAAAGATGAAATGCGGGTTCATTTGCGCTTGCAGGGCAGAAAAGGAGATGTTGGTCATCATATTCCTGTATTCAATCTCTTTTATGCGCCCGTCGGCTTTTTCTTTTTCAAGCTGGTTTTTTAGTCGCTGCCGTTTGAGGTTGCTTCTGTACACGAAGAATGAGGCTATGAGCAGGAGGCATATCAGCCCAATAATGATATACAGCGTATGTACTTCTTTTTCTTTTTGTAACTGCGCCGTGCGCAACTGCCTGATTTTATGCGCATTGTTCAGCGAATCTTTCTGATGGTCATATTCGTACTGCAGCAGTTGCCCGGTAAAGTTCTTTTGCACCTGCGTATTAAAAAGGCTGTCGTTAAAGGCCGTAAAGGCTTCCATGGCCTCGAGTGCGCCTTTTGTACTACCCAGCAGTATATATGCTTCCGAAAGTTTTTTCTCGTATTCCTTCAGGTTTACCCAGGTTGTGGGGCTACATTCTATGGCTTTGCGGAGGTTAAAAACAGCGTTGTGCAGCAATGCGTCATATTGCTTACGGTAGTTGAGTTGAGTTTTGTACTTCATGGCCTGCTGCAGGTATATGTCGCCTATGTTGGCATATAATGCGCCCACGGTTCCTATATCCTTACAGGCCGCAAAGGCATCCAGCGCTTTCCGGAAATATATTATGGCGGCTCCGTATTCTTTTTTTGAAAGTTGCACATAAGCCATTGCTTCATACGCCGTTCCCACAATGTTGTCGTTGGGCATAGTAACATGCTGCAACAGGCCGCTTATGCGGTCGGCTTCCTGCTGCGCTGCCGGTAAATGCTGCAGCGCCGCATTTACCGGCGCCATCAGCGATAGCAGGCGTATGATTTCCGTGGTGTCTTTTTTTGCTTCGTTGCCCTTTAAGGCACGTTGGTAATAGGGCAGCGACTGTTCAAATTCCCCTTTCGCGCACAGCGTCATGCCAATATCGGCAAGTATGCCGTTGCGGCTGTACAAAAGATTGCGGTCAATGCCTTCATGGGTTTCTGCTGTTTGCAACGCTTTATGGAAATATTCCAGCGCCCGGTCGTAATCATGCTCTGCATAGATGATGGAACCCATGGAGCAATATGCTTTCGCCACGCGTTGCCAGTCTTTGTTTTTGAGGAATATATCGAGCGCTGCCTGCCTGTGCTTGAGCGCG
This sequence comes from Edaphocola sp., assembly GCA_047605615.1. Classification (GTDB taxonomy): domain Bacteria; phylum Bacteroidota; class Bacteroidia; order Chitinophagales; family Chitinophagaceae; genus Taibaiella. The sequence goes on from JASGFI010000126.1 coordinate 8,256, forward strand.
TTCAGGTAATCGCATCTTGCCCAGTAACATGCGCCTAAAGCACTTTCGGCAATGGCAATGCTTCCCGGCCGGTTTGTTTTCCGGGCAAGCTTTACCGCCTCTTTTCCATAAAAAAGGCTCTTGTCGTTATCTATGAGTATATATGCCTTTGCAATGATGCACAGCGCCTTGGTCTTGTCGCTGTCGTGCCACATTGCCGGGGGATTGCCCAAAATGCGGGTTACGGAGTCGATAATGTATTGCTGTGTGGGGTAATCGGGAGCGGAGGCGTGTTTGTCAAACAATAAGGTGGCCGCAGAGTCCATGAAACGCAGCTGCCCCTGCCTGCAAAAGGCAGCACCGGAAGCAATACAGATGATGACAATGCCCCGAATGATACGTTTTATGTAATTGCTCCACACTTTCTATTAAGTCTATGCTCAACCTTGCTTTTAAAACCCCGTACCGTCAAAATTACGGTGCTGCCTGCTTTCATAAAAGCTTTTTTGAGTGAACGGCTGCATTTGGGGGGTGAATGGTATCAAATGGCTGGTGAA
>JASGFI010000127.1:0-8667 GCA_047605615.1 Edaphocola sp.
AGTGTAATTCGCACATCAGGGCGGTAAGCGATGCAATGTATGTGCTGAACGGAAAATGGAAAATACCTGTATTGGCTGCTCTTTGCTATAATGACACAAGAAGATTTTCAGATTTGTTGGTTGATGTAAAAGGCATTACCAACAAAATGCTGAGCAAGGAGTTGAAAGAATTGGAAATAAACAAACTTATAACCCGGACAGTTATGGACACACAACCGATAACCGTTCAGTATCAACTTACGGAATACGGTCGGAAATTACAGGCGGTTATCTGCAAACTTTCAGATTGGGGAACAGAACATCGGAAAGTGATTGTAGGAAAATAGTCAAACGGCTCTACCGAAAAATAGTCTGTCGCTTGTTTGTCAACCGAAATGTTGAAGTTTAACACTGTCGCTCTACGGTTGCAGGCAAGGACATAATTTCCGAAAGGCACAAAAAAATAGCCATTAGTTAACGGCCAAGATTTTTAACCCGGGTGTACGCTAAGTAACTACCTTTATCGGCCAAAAAAGATACGAGCGTTTAAAAGTAAAATATCGTAAAAAATTCAGCATGATTATGGGAAAGAATTTGGTAGGTTCATTGTTGGTGTTATGCAGTATGTCTGCCGGTGCGCAACGATTGATGGAAACCGTGAACAGAAATATTGTAGCCACGCCCATGGGTGGCGGAAACATATTTGTAAACTGGCGTTTGTTGGCCACCGACGACCCCGACATTGGCTTCAACCTTTACAGGATAACGGCAGGCAAGAAGGTAAAATTGAACAAGCAAGCCATTACTGCGGTTACGGGTTTTATCGACTCCGGTGCAGGTACCTCCACGAACATTGGCTATGTGGTAAAGCCTATCGTTAAAGGACACGAGAGCAACGATAGTGCCTCGTTTACCTTGAACGATATGGCAAAACCTTACCTGTCCGTCCCCTTGCAAATGCCTCCGGGTTACAGTGCCAACGATGGTTCGGTGGCCGATTTGGACGGCGATGGCCAATATGAACTGATACTGCACGTAGCCGGCCAAGGCCACGACAATAGCCAATCCGGCTATACCGACCCCCCAATGTTGCAAGCCTATAAGTTAGACGGTTCGGGTACTTTGTTGTGGACTATCCGGCTGGGCAAGAACATACGGGAAGGCGCGCATTACACGCAATTCATTGTGTATGATTTAGACTGCGACGGCAAAGCGGAAGTGGCCGTCAAAACAGCCGACGGCACCATAGATGGCGTGGGCAACGTAATAGGTGACAGCAGCAAAGACTGGCGCAACGAGAAAGGCTATATATTACAAGGTCCGGAATACCTTACCGTTTTTAACGGGCTTACGGGTGCGGCTATGCACACGGTGGACTTCTGGCCACCCCGCGCGCCCACGCTTACGCCCACCACCAAGGAACTTAAAGAGATGTGGGGCGATGGCTATGGCAATCGTGTTGACAGGTTTTTGGGTGCAGTAGCCTATTTGGATGGCGTGCATCCCAGCCTTGTCATGTCCAGGGGATATTATAACCGTATCGTCATAACGGCTTGGGATTTGAAAGATAAAAAGTTGCAAAAACATTGGGTTTTCGATACGGACAAATCGGGCAACGGAAAATTTGCCGGGCAAGGCAACCACAACCTGTCCATAGCCGATGTGGACGGCGATGGCAAAGACGAAATAGTATTTGGCGCCATGTGCGTGGACGATAACGGCAAGGGCTTGTACGCTACCGGATTTGGTCATGGCGACGCCTTGCACGTCAGCGATTTGGATCCGTCGTTGCCGGGCTTGGAGGCGTTCGACATACAGGAAAGGTTTGACGATGCGGGGTGCAGCTTCAGGAATGCGGGCACAGGTGAGGTTTATTGGAAAAAACCTTCCGTTAAGGCCGGCGAAGATGGCGAGGGGCCGGGCAGGGGCTTGGCATTGGACATAGACCCCCGTTACCCGGGTTGTGAATGTTGGGTAGCCGGTGCGGGCATCAAAGGCTTGTTTGACTGCAAGGGCAACGTTATAGCCACGCCCGAGAAAGCACCGCCTTGCAACATGGGCATTTATTGGGACGGCGATTTTCTTGGTGAATTATTGAATGGCACCAAAATATTGAAATGGGACTATGAGAACTCCAAGACCAAAACTTTGTTGAATACCGCCGATTACCAATGCAAAAGCAATAATGGTTCCAAGGCCAACCCTGTCCTGTCGGCCGATATTTTTGGCGATTGGCGCGAAGAGGTTATCTACGCCACGAGCGACAGCAAGGAGTTGCGGATTTTTTCCACGCCCATACCCACCGACTTGAAATTTTATTCGCTCATGGACGACCCGCAATACCGGCTAAGCATCGTGTGGCAAAATGTAGGCTACAACCAGCCGCCGCATTTGGGTTTTTACTTAGACCCGCAGATGAAGAAATTCCCAAAACCAAACGTTACCCATATCAAGGCAAAGGATTGACAATGCCGGAAAAATACGTCCAAACAATGAAAAGAAAAGAAGGTTATACTAAATTTTTAATGGAAGGCTTTAGCTACTGTTTACAATGAAAACCATACTTGCTTCTACCGTTTATAGGGGTTGGGGCTGATGTGTGTTCCCACTAAAAGCAAATTAATGCTTCATTTTTTTTCCATTAAAATTTTACTATAGCCTTTTTTATAAAAGGAAGTTATGTGAGCATAATTGGCCCGTTCATAACTTCCTTTCATTTATTTCATCATCCCTGTTTTTTGGAGGGGCGGCCCCTCTTGGGTGTTGCTGCTTTTGGTGCCGTTTCTTCTTCTTTTGCTGCTGCCGCTGTTTCTTTTTTTGCTGCTGCTTTTTTTGGTGCAGCGGGAGCGTCTTTTTGCAAAAGCGGCAAATGGTTGGCCGCATGGGTTACGAATTTGCCCCAGCTCAGGTTGTCGGCACCTTCCACTACTGCTTCGGCACGTTCGATGGCGTATTTGGCGGCATGTTCCACTACCCAGTCAAAATTTTCCTGGCCCACGGAATTAACGTCGGCATCGGGGGCGGGGTTGCAGAAGTCTATGGCATAAGGAATGCCGTTGCGTACGGCCAGTTCTACCGTATTGAAATCGTAGCCCAAGTATTGGTTCAGGCGCAACACATAGTCTTCCATGGTGGCCAATAGCTCGGCAGAGGGTGCAAAATCGGCCACATAGCGCAAGTGGTGCGGGTTACGGGGTTCGTAAGGCATTATTTTCACGTACTTGCGGCCTATGCAATAACAGCGGTAGTATTGTTCAAAAATAATTTCTTCCTGAAGCATCATCACCAACTGGCCCGTTTCCTGGAATTTTTCAAAAAATTCGTTGGAGCTGTTCAGTTTGTACACATTCTTCCAACCGCCGCCGGCAAAGGGCTTCATGTAGGCCGGGAAACCAATGTAGTCGAATATGCCTTCCCAATCCAAGGGGAACGCCAAATTGCGGAACGAGGCATCGGTAGTGTCGGGCGGCACCGTGTGCGAAGGGAGTATAACGGTTTTGGGTACCGGTACGCCTATTTTTTCGGCCAGCGCATTGTTGAAAAACTTTTCGTCGGCGCTCCACCAAAAGGGGTTGTTGATGACCGCCGTGCCGCTGATGGCCGCATTTTTCAGGTACGCACGGTAGAAAGGCACATCTTGCGATATGCGGTCGACGATTACCGCATAATCGGTGGGGGCGGCTTGCTGCACCTTGTCTATTTTCACAAATTCCGCTTCAAATTTGTCTTGGAGGCTGTTTACTTTGTCTATAAAGGCTTGCGGAAAGGTGTTTTCCTGGCCAAACAAAATGCCTATTTTTTTTAGTGCCATAATTGTATTTAGTTGTTTTTTCGTTTACAAATTAAGTTTATTTCTTGCTAAATCAGCGACAAATAGTGCGGAAACATTTCCAGCCACAAAGGCCAGTCGTGTATGCCGGGCCTTATGTCCAGCCATTGGTTCATGTTTTTGTCGGCCAATATGCGCGACATGTTCATGTTTTGGTCCCAACAAATGTCCGATTGGCCCACGCCCAAGAATACTTTGAGCTGCCACAACCAAGGATTGTTGTCGCCCGGCAAAAAATCTTCGGGGTTGTTGTAATAAACATTGTCGTCGTAATAGCCGGGTACCTGCGGCCTGATGTTGAACGTGCCGCTCATGGAAATAATTGCCCTCGTGAGCTCGGGGTGTTTAAGCCCAAAGTTGGCCGCATGGTAGCCCCCGAAGCTGCAACCGGCGGTTACTACGCGGTCGTGGCCGGTTTCGTACCGCGCGCGGCCCACCACGTCTTCCAGTATCAGGCGGTCGTACAATACATGGTTCCACGCACGAGTGCCGGGGTGTACGCCCTTGTTGTACCAGCTTTCCTTGTCTATGCTGTCCACGCAGTAAAACTTGGCCAGGCCATTGTCGGCATACCACGCCACCGAATCTACCAAACCACGGTCTTTGGCTTCGTAATACTTGCCCATGGAACTGGGAAAAACTATGACCGGTACGCCGCCGTGGCCGTAAGTAAGCATTTCAAAATCGCGGCCTATGATGGGCGAAAACCATTTGGTGTAATTTTCTTGCAAATCCGTTTGTTTTTAGTTTTCTAAATTAGCGTTATTTTCACCGCCCAAAATTAAAGTCAAGTTGGGAATTGATGGATTGATTATTTTGTTGCCGACTTGGTTGTTTCAACCAAGGTTGCACAACGATACTTTTTGCCCAACGAAACTTATATAGTTTGAAAATGGCATAAATGTTGGCGAAAAGTAAGCAACAAAGTGCAATATGGGCATTTTTTAATGAAATTTATTTTGTTTTAATTTAATTTTGGCTATTGATTGCCTTCCTTTCTACCCAAGGGGCAAATTGTAAATACGAGTAAGCATTTTATGGCAACTACAATGACTACCTACAGCAATATAGTATGCAGGCACGAGGAAATAAACTCTGTTCATTTGCAACGCACGGTGAAAATAGATTATTATTACCCCAAAGTACTGGAAGCCGGGCGGCAAATACCCGTTTTGTTTTTCAATGATGGCCAATTGTTGGAAGAGGTTGAGTTTAAACGCATTTACGATAATTTTCTTCAAAAAAACCCAGACAGTCCCTTGCTGGTAATAGGCATACATGCCGGCAAAGAGAGGGTGATGGAATACGGTACGGCCGGCGTGCCGAACTATAAGGGACAAGGAGCCAAGGCCACCGCTTATCGCCTGTTTTTCATGCACGAGTGCTTGTTGCGCAGCCTGGACAAATTTAGTTTTTGCGACAGGAAAGATGTTTCGTACGCCGGTTTTTCCTTAGGCGGCCTTACCGCCTTCGACACGGTGTGGGCGCACCCGAAATTGTTTAGCAAAGTGGGTGTTTTTAGCGGCAGCTTTTGGTGGCGCAACCGTGCGCTGGACGATGGCTACAGCGACGAGCAAAACAGGATAATACACAACATAGTGAGGGACAGTGCGCCCAACCTCAATAGCGCGCTCCGGTTTTATTTTGAATGTGGCACCAACGACGAAAGAGCCGACCGGAACCATAACGGCATCATAGACAGCATAGACGATACCCGCGACTTGATTGAGCTGCTGAAACAAAAAGGCTACCGGGAACCGGGCAATATCTTTTACGACGAAATACCCGGCGGCAAACACAATGGGCAAACCTGGGCCGAATGTATTCCTGCTTTTTTGGAATGGGGCTGGGTGAAATAAGGGGGCGTAAATTGAACAAAAAGATGTTTAGATAAGTACCTCACACCAGCAATTGTTGTTTCAGTATTAACAATGCGCAAAATTCATTTACCAATGTATTGAAAATTAAAATAAAACACTACATTTGCCGAATAAAGCAATAATCCATGAATAAAAAAATCAACCTTGCGCTATTGGCCCTGGGCATGGCCGCCGCCATTGGTTGCCAAAAACCAAACGAACCCGATGCCCGTTCCACGGCCAATGCCGGCACCATGAGCGCCGGCATAACCTATGCCGAAAACGATGGGCCGACGGTGTTGGGCCAACAGCTCAACAATCCTTACCTGTTGCCCGTAATGGATTCTGCCGAGCGGCTGCTGGCGGCAAGAGGCATTTACCCCCAGGCGCACGAGTGCGATGTGCGTGTTACCCACTTGTACGTAAAATTTACCCCGCAAAACGAACAGGAACTTAACCTGTTGGAAAGCGACACCACGCTGAACCTTTACGATTGCCCCATGGATTACGAAAAATTAGTGGTGGGCACATGGTACCGCGAACCCGGCTTGGCCGACTCCTCCGTGCCCACGCCGCAATACGCCGCCGTACCCGCCAGTTACCAATTTACAAACGGAGTAGGCTATCAGGTATTGGCGCAATTGTACATACCCGAACAAGACCAACAACTAATGGGGGCCTCCCTATTGGAGGAATGGACTTATATGGGCTTATTGCTCAACGAGGCATACAGCATTACCCGGCCGACCGACGACCCGGGCAACCACAATTTCCTCCTGGCAGACCCCGGCATTGAAGGCGGCGGTGGTGGCGGAAGCTGCACGGGTGGCCGCATACGCGTACACGACACCCGCCTCGACCAGCTGATAGGCCTGGAGGGCGTAAGGGTTACCGCCAACCGTTGGTTTACCACGCATACGGGCTATGCCGACCAAAACGGCGACTATTGCCTCGACGGCTCCTTCGACAGGCCGGCGGATTATAAGATACATTTCAGGAGAAACGGTTTCTCTGTTTATAAAAATTCTTTAGTGGCTGCTAACATTACAGAAAGCAATGTGTCGGGAAACCATTGGGATAGAGATTTATCAGATGGTTTAGGTAGATTTTACGGAACTGTATTTAGGGCGGCGTATAGCTACCATTATGGCGATATAGCAGGACTTCCTCGACCAGGGCGTCCCGTAGTGGTGGTCGGTATTTTTTCATTTGAAGTTAACCAGGTAATTGTAGCCAGAAATGATGATCAAACGTGGGCATTTCTATCGGGGTTGGGAATGAACACTATCATTACTCCACGGCTATATGTAACAAGATTTACACCGGGCACAACTAATGAATTTGGTACTGACGATTGGTATTCTACCACGATACACGAAATTTCACACACAAGTCACTTTAACACTCTTCAAAGAAATGCTACTGCTTTTTTACAAGTCAACAACCGGTTAAGAGAAAGTTTTTCTGTAGGGGTTGAATGGTTGCTGACCAGTATGGAATATCAAAATAGGGGAATAGCCAATTACGGTAACTTTGGCTACGCCCCCAATCCTTCTCCAGTATTTCCCAATGTGTTTGCTTATCAATATTGGAACGAAGCAACATACGATGATAAATACACAAGTTTGTTTATTAATTTAATCGATGATTACAATGAATTTGGCCAGTCGTTCCCTGGTTTTGACAATGGCACAGTTAACGATCAAGTATCAGGATATAATCTTGGGTTTATACAATCTTTTATGTTGCTGAATACAATGAATCTTAGCACATTAAAGGCAAAGTTATCCCTAAATAAACCCACCGGTGTAACAGATGCACAGTTAGATTTACTTTTCGATAGTTATTAGTTGATAAAATAAATAAATAGTCATGGGAAAATACATTAAGATACTTATGCTATTAAGCATTTTATTAACCGGATGTGTTGTTGAGAAATATACTATGCTCGAAGGTTACCTCCACAACCAAACTAACCATATAGTAACTGTCTATTTTTACGATAATGGCATAATTTCGGCAAACGACAGTATTAACCTCAAGGCAGGTGATTCCGTATTGCTGGGCAGCAGTTCGCATCGTGGTGAAGTCAAGGGACCTTCTTTCTCTTCTGATTATTTTTCAGGTTTTACGGATTCGGCCATAGTGGTGTTTGACAACCAGTACAAAACACTTCATTACATAACTACGCCAGATAGTCTTTATAAGAATTATTATTTATATACTTCAAGTAGGAATATATTCAACGCCCAAAGCTATGAACTGACGCGAGTAAAGCAAAAAGGAATATATACCAATTACAATCGATACTACTTCACCGAATCCGACTACGAATATGCAAAAAAATAAAACAGCACCCTTGCCCGGTGGGGCTTCATAGGGCAAACCTACCGGTGTTACGGATACGTAAATTTATTTATTGTTAAATTTTTACTAAAAATAACCTGCTATGAAATATAGATCTTTGGCAATACACCTACTGTCTTTGATGCTGATTGAAGGTTGTATAAAAGATTATGTTAGCTCGACAAGAACATTGATGGCCAACCAAACTCCTTATGATATTCTAATAGTTCCTTACAAAAACGGAGTACTAGATATGGGCAATATGCGTACTGTAAGCGCAATGGAAACAATAGAAGTATATGCTGACAATGTAATGGGAAAATCACTAGACCCGTGTTGGGGAACATTGTTGCAACCCTACGATTCCGTACTTGTAACATTCCAATCGATGCCCGCAAAAACTTCTGTACACTACAGTTGGCGCGACACTTTAATTTCAAGCCAAGGTAAAGTGCCATTTTTAAATGAACGTAATATTTCGGATGAACAGCATTATAACAAAGTGATAACCAAGGAAGACAAAAATTACCTTGTTGGCTACTACGAGTACACCTTCACCGAATCCGATTACGAATATGCCCAAAAATAGAACAGCACCCCTGTTCGGCACAACGATACACGAGCTGGCCCACGTGGCCCATAGGGAGACCATGA
>JASGFI010000128.1:0-8539 GCA_047605615.1 Edaphocola sp.
ACAGTAAGGCTTTTGAATGGTTTTGTCAACTTTTTTGTCCATTAACCCCGTTTTTTATGCACAATGATAGAACTAAGAGCTAATTTCTCAAATTACCCGAAATAGAAAAGACCAGCAATGCCTAAGCAAAGGGCCTATCCTCAAAGCCCTCAACTTACCAACATCTATTGAGCAACAAAGCGAGCAACAAAAAAGGACTTCATACAACAGGCGGCCTTGCAATAGCGGAGCCGGTACAAAGTTCAAGGTTCGCGTTTACGGTAGTGCAAAATTCAGGTTCGTGCTTTTTTTCCGCTCCTTCACAACGCCGCTATCCGAAAAATAACCCCTGCCAAAAAGGTAAGGATTTAATTTATTAATTTTGCGGCGGTCTTTTGCGTTATGTCGCTATGCAAGTGGCGCAACCAAATGATCCGGAAACAAAACATACAATCATATAATTTATGGACATTTTTGCCAAATTTCAATTAGACGGCGGCCCCATAGGCCAATACAAAATTCAAGCGCACGAATATTTTGCTTTCCCGAAATTGGAGGGCGAAATATCGAACAGGATGAAGTTCAGGGGCAAGGAAAAAATTGTATGGAGCCTGAATAATTATTTGGGCTTGGCCAATCACCCCGAAGTGCGCAAAACCGATGCCGAAGCCGCCGCCAAATGGGGCTTGGCCTACCCCATGGGTGCCCGCATGATGAGTGGCAACAGCGATTACCACGACCGGCTGGAACATGAGTTTGCCGATTTTGTGGGCAAGGAAGATGCCATGCTGGTAAACTACGGCTACCAAGGCATGGCCTCGGCATTAGACGCGCTGCTGAGCCGCCACGACGTGGTGGTGTACGATGCCGAATGTCACGCCTGTATCATAGACGGTTTGCGGATGCATATCGGCAAGCGTTTTAAGTTTATACACAACGATGTAGCCGATTGCGCCAAGCAATTGGAACGCGCCGCCAAACTGGTAGAAGGCACGCCCGGCGGCATATTGGTCGTTACGGAAGGCGTTTTTGGCATGAACGGCAACCAAGGCCGCGTAGCCGAGATAGCCGCGCTAAAAAACCAATACGAATTTCGCCTGTTCGTGGACGATGCACATGGCTTTGGCACCATGGGGCCCAAGGGGGCGGGCATAGGCGAAGAACAAAATTGTACCAACGGCATAGACCTTTACTTTTCCACCTTCGCCAAATCGTTGGCGGGCATAGGCGGTTTCATAGCCGGCAACAAGGACATTATCTATTACCTGCGCTACAACATGCGCTCGCAAATATTTGCCAAATCGCTGCCCATGGCCATGGTGGTAGGCGGCCTGAAGCGCATGGAGCTGATACGCACCCAACCCCAGTTGAGGGAAAAACTATGGCAGAATGTACACAAACTGCAGCAAGGCCTGCGCGAAAGAGGTTTTAATATTGGCACTACCAATACGCCGGTAACGCCCGTGTATATGGAAAGCGGCGTTACCGATGCCACCCAATTGGTGGTGGACTTGCGCGAAAACTACCATATTTTCTGCTCCATGGTGGTGTATCCGGTAATACCCAAGGGCCAGATGATACTGCGCCTGATACCCACCGCCGTACATACCGACCAAGACATAGAAGAAACGTTGAACGCTTTTTCGGCCGTGCGCGAAAAATTGGAAAAACAACTGTATCCCAAAGAGATACCGCAAGTGAGCGGGGCTTTGGTGTAGTTTACAAAACCAAGTTACGAACAACGAGGCGTGCGAAAAACCCCAGGGTTCTTTGCTCGCTTTTTGTATTTCATGTTCCCAGAAACCTTCTGTTGTCCGCATAAAAAGTTCCCGCTTTTGCTTTTTCTGGGCATTTTGGATGTAGTATTTAAAATTTATTTATATAGACGCTACCAATTTACCGTCACATTACAATAATGCGCTACAACCTTGGCAATACTTGACTAACTTTGCCGCCGTCAATTTGTAATCCCATATTTTAATCCAAATAAAGATTATGTCCTACCGTACGGAGAAAGACACAATGGGCGAGGTACAGGTACCTGCCGATGCTTATTACGGGGCGCAGACCCAACGCTCTATCGACAACTTCAAGATAGCGCAAGACATCAACAAGATGCCCAAGGAAATAATCCGGGCATTTGCCTACCTCAAAAAGGCGGCCGCACTTACCAACACCGACCTGGGTGCATTGCCCGCCGAAAAATCGGCATTGATAGCCACCGCCTGCGACGAAATACTGGACCACAAGCTCGACGACCAATTCCCCTTGGTTGTATGGCAAACAGGCTCGGGCACGCAGAGCAACATGAACGTGAACGAAGTGGTGGCCTACCGCGCACATGTATTGAACGGCGGCCAATTGACAGATAAGGAAAAATTCGTTCACCCCAACGACGATGTGAACAAATCGCAATCTTCCAACGACACCTTTCCCACGGCCATGCACATAGCCGCCTACAAAATAATAGTAGAAACCACCATACCCGGCATAAAAAAACTACGCGACACCCTCGATGCCAAAGCCAAAGAGTACATGCACGTAGTGAAGATAGGCCGCACCCATTTCATGGATGCCACGCCCCTCACCTTGGGCCAAGAGTTGAGCGGCTACGTATCGCAACTGGACCACGGCATAAAAGCCATAGAAAACAGCCTGCCCCACCTGGCCGAGCTTGCCCTGGGCGGCACCGCAGTAGGCACCGGCATCAATACGCCCAAAGGCTATTCGGAAGCCGTGGCAGCCAAGATAGCCCAACTTACGGGCTTGCCCTTCGTTACCGCCGAAAACAAATTTGAATCCCTGGCCGCACACGATGCCATAGTAGAAGCCCACGGAGCCCTGAAACGAGTAGCCGTAAGCCTCATGAAAATAGCCAACGACGTGCGCATGCTTAGCTCCGGCCCCCGTGCCGGCATAGGCGAGCTGCACATACCCGACAACGAACCCGGTTCGTCCATCATGCCCGGCAAGGTCAACCCCACGCAGTGCGAAGCATTGACCATGATAGCCGCACAGGTAATGGGCAACGATGTGGCCATCGGCATAGGCGGCGCCAATGGCCATTTTGAACTCAACGTGTTCAAGCCCGTAATGATTTACAACTTCCTGCACAGCGCGCGCCTAATAGGCGAGGGTTGCGTATCGTTCAACGACAAATGTGCCGTGGGCATAGAACCAATAGAGAAAAACATTACTGCGCACGTAAACAACTCCCTGATGTTGGTTACGGCCCTGAACACCAAGATAGGCTATTACAAAGCCGCCGAGATAGCGCAAACGGCCCACAAGAAAGGCCAAACCCTTAAAGAAACCGCCGTGGAACTTGGCTACGTTACCCCCGAGCAATTTGACGAATGGGTGATACCCGGCAACATGGTGGGGCTTTAAAATTGCACTACCCCCATAACACTATGCACCCGAAATGGCTTAATGGCCGTTTCGGGTGTTTTCGTATCGTAAAAAATGCCTTGGGGGGCTTAGGCTCGCCGTTCCTATCGGGAAAATGGGCACTGTGGCTTCGCTGAGGAAAGTTCAAATTTGTTTTCACCCCCATTGTCATGCCGCAAGTAATATCATCAAAAAAACAGACCCCTGCAGGGCGACCGCGAGCCACACTATGCGCCCTTACATTTACGAAATAGGTTATACTTACATTTGTGTGCCGCCATATTCGTGGGCGTACCAAACCGGTTGAACATTAACAACAAAAAAACTGTCAACTAATTTCAGGACGAGGCACATCGAACCTGACAAAGTTTATCTACACGCTGGTGCAAGAAAAGGAATGGAGGTACTTGACGAAAAAGGCTATGTAAAACAAGGAAGAGCAAAAAAGAAATACATTGAAATTAAGGATATGCCGAAACCAATGCGACAATTAAAAGCAGCAGAAGCTGAACACATGCTTTGTTCGATGAAAGACAGCATGACACAATTGGAACCAACAAAACGAAGAAATACGTTGGTGTGGGCGAAGAAGCCAGAACCACTAACAAGGGTTTTGCAAGAGAGCGGGGCGAAGTGCTGCTATGAAACTTTTGTGCTAAATTTGGGCTGACGGTTTTCAAATGCCTCTCCCCCCCCCTCCGTTTTGCACTATTTCCTTACCTTTCCGTCATGAAGCGCAAGAAACTCCGGAAAAAAGTTCTGTTTTACCTTCAATATTTCCCCTTTACGTGGAACGCCGCAGCCACCGCCGTGGCGTTATGGTTGTGTTTCAAGCTGTTGAAAAAAGCCGCGCCCGCACCCGGGGAAGAGGGCGTGGATTCCTTCATGCCTTTCATAGTGCTAATGGGCAAAACCGCGCTTTGGTTCATCGTATCGTTGATTGGGTTTGGCCTGTTGGGCACCTTGGCGTGCTGGCTCTATTTTCTTTACGTGAAGCGCAAAAACATTACCCTGCAAATAAAATTCGATGCGGACAAAAAAGACAAAGGTTTGTGGTTAGAGGCTTTTTTGGGAAAAGTACGCAGGCCGATTTTGGGCTTCGTAAAAGGCAGGCTCTTTTACGACGACTTGAAAATGACCGATAAATTCTTGTTGGCCTCCAACAAACGCTCGAAGGGAAATTTTTGGCGCGAAGGCATACATGGCCGCAACCGCCTGTACCTGCCCGATGTAAAGGAATATGAAATAACGGGTGGTTTCGTGTTTTTTGAAGATATGTTGCAACTTCTGTCTTTACCCGTCCGCCAAACACTAAAAGGGCATTTTTACCAAGCCCCCGACAGGGTTGTAATCAACGAAAAAGAAGCGCGGCCCCTCAAAACAGACGACACGGAAACCCGCATAGAACAACTAAGGAAAGTGCAGGGCGAATACCTGAACTACAAAGATTTTGAAAGCGGCGACGACGTGCGCCGTATAGTGTGGAAAGTGTATGCCAAGAACCGCGAGTTGATGGTGCGCATTCCCGAAATATTTGACCCCTATGCTTCGCATGTCCATTTCTTTGCCAGTTTTTACGCCAAAATAACCGCCGCCAAAGCCGATGGAGGTTTTGTGTCCGAAATGCTGAACTATTACAAAAGGCGTGTGTGGAGTGTGTACGAATCGCTGGCGGGGCAAGAGTTTGAAGTAAAATACATACCCGACCAAGAACTGCATATAGGCGAGCAAATAAACATGGAAGCCTATGCCCGCAGGACAATAGCCAATAGCACTTGGCAAGCCGACTTGGAGCTGAGCCAATATTTCCAACCCAAGTATGGCTCGGTGCTCTGCATTTCATCGCTCAACGACCCCGACGACCTAAGCAGGTTATTGGAAAGTTGCGGCGCGGAAACGGTGGTGTATTATGCCAAGCTGTCGCAAACCTTTCGCAATTTCCTTCCCTGGACTTGGCTTAAACGCATCTTCTTGCTCAGCCCGGACGACAGGCTGAAGCGGCTGCGCAGCCAATGGCCGTTTTCTTTTTTGCGCCGACAGATATTGCAACAGGAGAAAAAGATAGAAAACATATTGGCCAATAGCCATGCGGTAACCGTCGAGTAGGCAAAGGGGAATTTCACCCCTAAGCCCCTCACAGAACCGTACGTGAACCTCTCAATTCATACGGCTCTTCTTAGTCCAAAACTGTTAAGGTCGAAAACCCTCGTATTGCCAGTGTTCAAACAAATTGGGGTAACTCGCCGACAGGCTCTGCAAATACTTGTAAGCATTGCCCCAGCGTTGTTTCCTGTACCTGCGGTATTTGTTGCGTATCCATTTCACAAGTCGCTTGTGCAGTAGTCGGAAGACTTCCCGCATTTCGCTCATTCGGAACTTGCCGTAGTAGTTTATCCAACCTCGTATCTTGAGTTTTAACAATTCCGCTATCTTGCTGATTGGGAAGTGTACCCAACGATGAAAATCCATCGCTTTCAGTTCTTGGGCTATCCTTGTGCTACTCTTTTGGCTGATGGCTGGCGAAAATCCTAATTTGATTTTGCCTCGCTCTTTCACTACACTCGGCTTAAAGGTGTAACCCAGAAAATCGAACTTCTGATAGCGGGTCGTTCGCGCAAATGTTTTATACCACCGGTGGCACGGCAAATTCAACCTACCCATTCAATTCCTGTACCCAAAATAAAGTACAGTGGATATACCAGCCCTCGGATTTCAACACCTCGCTTGCCTCCGGTTACATCACAAAGGTGTATTTCAAATCTACGAATGCCACGGCACCACACCTACCATCGACGTGGCCTCGGCAGGCACGTATTACGTATTGGTTACGGCACAAAACAATTGCCAAGCCCGCGACACGGTTACAATCGTGGACGGCATAGTACCCACGAACAGCCTGCCTGCAACAACCAACGTATGCGAAGGCGCCACGGTACTGCTCGATGCTGCCAACAGCGGCAGCACCTACAGTTGGCAACCCGGAGGGCAATCCACACAAACCATTACCACGGACACGTCCGGCATCTACACCGTAACCATTACCAGTACGGACAAATGCACCACCATCGGCACTACCGACGTGGTGGTGCGGCCATTGCCGACACCCAGCCTGGGGGGCGACACCGTATTGTGTTACGGCGATTCCATAACATTGGATGCCGGGAATGCCGGTTCCGAATACCTTTGGAACATTGGCGACACAACGCAGACCATAACAACAACCGATACCGGATATTTTGAAGTAACCACTATTTCGCCCTATGGCTGCGAACTTACCGAAGGTAAATTTATAGATTATAGGTTACGGCCCTACGTAGAGGGTTTCAACTTCATTCCTTATTTCTTTGAAGAATTGGGCAAAGTAAAGTTTTTGCCCAACAACCCCAGCAACGTTGATGGCTATATTTGGGATTTTGGCGACAACACGCCGGTAAGCAACGACACCGCGCCCGTGCACACCTACGAATCGAGCGGCCAATTTCTCGTAAGCCTTACGGTGGCCAACAGTTGCAACGGTTACACCACGAGCCTGCCCATACATGTGGACTTGCCTACGGGAATAATAGAAACGGCAGGGGCAAACCAAGCCGGCATTGTATTGTACCCAAATCCTGCCATGGGCCAAGTGTCCATAAAATGCGCAGATGCCGGCCTCAAGCTGAACAGGATAGACGTTTACGATGCAATGGGGAAATTGGTGTGGACGCAAAATGTAGCCGGCACCCAAAATCCAATCATCTACACCTCTTCATGGGCAAATGGCATATACCAAATCCGCCTCGCCACAAGCCGGGGAACGGAAAGCCAGAGGCTGCAAATACTGCGGTAAAACGAGGGGGATAAAACCGGGCAATGTTTGATACCGTAAGGGTTTCATCGTCTTGCCGGCATCTCGGCGAAGATACCTGCGGCACGACAAAAGCGGGTAAAAGCCCCACTCATACCGGCGAGCCGCGGGGCTGCCATCAACAACCTGAAAGACGAAGTGCTTTCCTGCGCAAAATGGTAGAGCAGAAAAAGGCATAGCTATCGAAAAAGGCCACGAAGGCACAAAGACACTATGGTTTTAGATGTGTTCTTAGTGTCTTTGTGCGCCTTCGTGGCTAATTTTGGTTCCTTGCAGCCATGACACGGGCTAACCGTTTTGAAAAGCAGCCGCCAGGCCATCCGAAGCCGATACCAGGGGCAAACGCAATACATTCTGGCACAAACCTTGGCTGTACAGCACATATTTCACGCCGGTGGGATTGCCCTCGGCAAACAACAGGTCGATGCGGTGCAGCAAACCGTAGTGTAGTTTTCTGGCCGTGGCCATATCGCTGTTCAAGGCGGCCTGCACCATGGCGCAAAATTCTTTGGCATAGCAATTGGCCGCTACCGATATTACGCCTTTCATGCCTATGGCAGCCTGGGGCAGTATCAAGGCATCGTCGCCGCTCAACACGCTAAAGCCCTCGGGCGCATTGGCCACCAGTTCCATACATTGCGCCATATTGCCGCTGGCTTCTTTTATGGCCACTATGTTTTTAAATTCCGTAGCCAACCTCACAACCGTTTGGGGCAACATATTGGCAACGGTGCGCCCCGGCACATTGTACAGGATTATGGGTTTGTCGGTAGCCCGGGCCAATGTTTTGAAGTGTTGGTATATGCCCTCTTGCGACGGTTTGTTGTAATAGGGTACTACGCTCAAGATACCGTCCACTCTGTCCATGGGGTATGTGTCCAGCGCATCGAGCAGGCCTTGTGTGTTGTTGTCGCCTATGCCCACTACCACGGGTACCCTGTTGTTGTTATAATCCAGTATGAAATTGAGTATTTCCAGCTTTTCGGCTTTGCTCAGCGTAGGTGTTTCGGCCGTGGTGCCCAATGCTACCAAGTAATTGACGCCGCCGCCGATCACTTCGTCAATAATGCGGCCCAAAGCCTGGAAGTCTATGGAATTATCCGTTGTAAATGGCGTTACCAATGCTACGCCCGTGCCTTCAAACATTTTTTAGAGGAGTTGTGTTGGTTATTTTGGATAGAATGTTGCGTCTTTATGCAAAAATAGCCAACCTTTTACAGATTGGCCAATGCGGTACGGTAAGTAAAATAGCTTTGCGGCAATTTATTTTTTGGGATTGTTAAAGTGATATAGCTTTACAGACACAGAACACATATCTACATG
>JASGFI010000129.1:0-8497 GCA_047605615.1 Edaphocola sp.
TCCGCAATGCACTTGTAAGAGCCAATTACAAAAACCACATAAAAAACATTCACGCCACCAATGAATTTTTATTACGTTTCCTTGGAAATCTTTTACTTGGCGAAAACCATACTTTAAAGAATAGGGAAGCACATTCATTACGCTGACACTGTAAATGACCTTGTAAACACGAAAAATGACCCTGTAAAAGCAGGATATGACCTTGTAAATGACCCGGTAAAAACAAATATCTTGCATTATTTGAAACAGAACCATAAGGCAAATTATGGTGAACTTGCAAAAAAGACGGGCTATTCCACAGCAACAATAAAGCGACACATACAAGAACTTAAAAAATCAGGTACAATAGAACGAATTGGAAGCGACAAAACAGGTTACTGGAAAATTGTCAATAAAAACGGCTAATACGTTTGCAAGCAATTGCTCACGGTTGTACCCAATTACTTTAACCTAAAACTCAAACCAACATAGCCCATTATCGGTTTAAACGATTGCACGTTTTTCAGGTAATCGCTGATTTGATATTGGATGCCTGTGTGCATAGATAATTTGCCCCATCGGCGGTCAGACAATTTGTTTCCATAAATTCCCATATCGAACCCCAATCCATATTGCACGGGGTTTTGTATCGAAATGGAATTTTTATGAATCTGATTGTCTGCTTTGTATTTTTGATTGGATGCAAAAACATATTCCACATAGGGCCCTACACCCAATGTAACCAAGGGGGCATTGGCGCCTTCGGATTTCAACAGCGAGTATTTCAGCAACACAGGCAACCTGAAACTGTAAAAATTGAGTTCGTTTTGCTTGAAATTGCTGGGGGTACCTGAAAATTCGTACCCATTACCGTTCGCGAACATACCGTCCATTATGTATCCGTTGTAGGTAAAAAGGATGTCTGCCCGTACGTGCCAATCCTTCTCGTTGTCAAGCGTCAACGAATGTGACAGGCCCGCCACAGCCCCGCTGCCGCTCTGTACCGTAATATTTGCGGGCATCCGGGTAGGTATGCTGCCTGCCAATTGTGTTAAAAAAATCAGTTTCCGTTAAACAAACATGGCCAACAAGAGCACCCATCACCCAAGTTTAACAATCCATTTTCCCTCAAAACAGTACCTTTGCGGCCATTAGGATGAAGAAGTTTGTTGCCATAAACTTGCTCGTGTTGTACCTCGTTGCCGTTTCGGACACCATGGTGCAATTGCATTTTTGTGGCAATAGATTGACAACATGGAACATAAACAATACCCAACCCGCCTGTTGCTGCAAAACTTCCGCGAAGACGGACGGCATAAAAAAAGAGGATTGCTGCAAGAACAAGGTCATCACGCTTAAACTTGCCGGTTCGCAAAACGTGCAGCCGAAATTGCTGCCCGCGTTCAACGATTTTGTTGCATTGTTGCCCGCACCCACCGGCTTTTCTTTTCCCGAAAAATTTTTGTCGGGAAGTACCGGCATATCCGTGTACAGGGGCAAAGCCCCGCCGCCGGGCATCTGGCAGAATATTCCCCTCTATAAATTGCACGCACGTTTCACTTATTATGGTTGATGAATGGAAATAGGGTACTATCCCTATACTCCGTTCTTATTGTTCAACCTTAATGAATTTTATAAAAAATGAAACGAATAGCAGGTGTATTGCTTTTGATATGCAACTTGATTTCCCCCTCCTTTGGCCAAGCCGCCGCCAAGGACATAGTAACCGAAAAAATAAACGTTTCGGGTGTTTGCGGCGAATGTAAAAAACGCATCGAGGAAGCCGCCTACGTGCCCGGCGTAAAACGTGCCGAATGGAACGTGGCCACAAAAATATTGACCGTTACCTACCGTCCTTCCAAAACTACCCTCAAAAACATAGAAGAGCATATAGCCGCCGTGGGCCACGATGCCGGCGAGGTAAAGGCCAAGGACCAAGATTATCAAAAACTTCCCGGTTGCTGCGCATATAAAGAAGGTGTGAAAACCCATTGATGCGCACTTATAACAGCAATTATTTTTTGAAAAATTTACTGCTTTCGGTATCGTTTGCAGGCTACGCCATCAATGTTTCTGCGCAGGAAGCTGTAGCCACCAAACTTGCCGGAATCGTAAAAGATGCCCGCACCAACGAAGTATTGGCCGGGGCCACGGTCACTGCCTTGCCCAATGGCATGGCTTCCCTCAGCGACGAAAACGGGAATTTTGAATTTCACTCGGCCGCGGCCATAACCAAAGTGGTGGCAAGCTACACAGGCTATGTAAACGACACCTTGGATGCCGCCGACGGCCTCCGCTTTTTGTTGAAACCGGACGAACGCTTGGCCGAAGTGACCATTGAACACAGGAAAAAAAGCACGGACATAAACCTGCTCGATGCCCTGAAAACCGAAAACATAGGTACCCGCGAATTGCTGAAAGCCGCCTGTTGCAACCTGAGCGAGAGCTTTGAAACCACGCCTTCGGTGGATGTGGGTTTTACCGATGCCGTAAGCGGTTATAAGCAAATCCAGATGTTGGGACTGGCGGGTACACATACTTCGTTTACCCGCGAAGCCATACCCGACATAAGGGGGCTGGCCGCCATTACGGGCCTTACGTTTACGCCTGGTGCCTGGGTACAAGGTATGCAACTAAGCAAGGGTGCGGGCAGCGTGGTAAATGGCTTTGAAGGTACCGCCGGACAGATAAACGTGGAATGGCAAAAACCATTTGACACAAAAAGCCCGAAGGTATATCTGAATGGCTACCAAAACGTACAAGGGCGCACGGAAGGCAATGCGGTCATCAACCATAAATTTGGCGAATCGCTAAGTACCAACTTGCTGCTGCACGGCCGCAGCGACTGGGCGCGCATAGACCAAAACGGAGACGGCTTTATGGACCAGCCTTTGGGGCAGACATTTGTGGGTGCCAACCGGTGGTTTTATTTCTCTCCAAAGGGCGTTGAATTTCAGGCAGGCATCAAGGCCGTACGCCTCGACAATACCGGCGGCCAAAAGACTTATACAAAAGGAACGGAACAAATAAGCGGCAATCCCTGGGGCTATACCCAAAGCCTGCAACGCTACGAAGCCTGGGCCAAAATAGGCAAGGTATATACCGCCAAACCGTGGAAAAGCATGGGTTTGCAACTGGCGGGCACCTACCATGACCAAGACAATAATTACGGCCGGCGCAGCTATGCCGGAAAGCAAAAAAGCCTCTATGCCAATTATATTTTTCAAACTATTTTGAACAATACCAACCATACAATAAAGGCCGGAGCCAGCTATCTGTTGGACAATTATGACGAAACCTTTGCGGGCGCGCTATATGGACGAACGGAATCGGTACCGGGCATTTTTACCGAGTATAGTTACAAATACCTAACCAAGTTCAATATAGTAGCCGGTTTGCGTGCCGATTACCACAATCTCTTTGGGTTGTTTGTTACGCCAAGGCTTCATGTAAGGTATGCCCCTACCGAAAATAGTGCCTTGCGCGCATCTATTGGCAGGGCGCAAAGAGCATCCAATGTTTTTGCGGAAAACATGGGCTATTTGGCCAGCAACCGCAGTTTTTTGCTTCAGGGCAATGAAGCGGACTATCCGTATGGGCTGAAACCGGAAGTAGCTTGGAACATGGGTCTGAATTTTACCCAAAAATTCATGCTCGATTACAGGGACGGCACCTTTGGCGCCGACTACTATTATACCAATTTCACCAACCAAGTGGTTACGGACATAGAAACACCGGGACAGGTATCCTTTTACAACCTGAACGGGAAATCTTTCTCCCATAGCTTCCAGGCCCAACTGGATTACGAGGTGGTGCATAACTGGGATTTGAGGTTGGCTTATCGTTTTTATGACGTAAGAACCACCTACAACAGCGGCAAAAAGCCAAGGCCACTGGTAGCCAAGCACCGGGCGTTTTTGAATACGGCGTACCATACCAAGAACCATTGGAAATTTGACTATACCGTGCAATGGATTGGTGCCAAGAGGTTGCCCGAACGCTATGCCACAACCGGCAATACCATTCTTGCCTCCGGCAATTCGCCTTCGTATGTGCAAATGAACGCGCAGATAAGCAAGAGTTGGGAAAACGAAGACATAGAAGTGTATGCAGGCGGCGAAAACCTTACCGGTTACATGCAGCACCATATAGTGAATGGCGCGCAAAACCCTTTTGGCGAAAACTTTGACGCTTCGCTGGTATGGGGGCCGGCCATGGGTCGCAATTTCTATGTAGGTTTCAGGTATAAAATAAAATAGCGGGTAGTGCCAAAAACAATGTTGCGGGCTGTTCGTTTGAACAGCCCGCAACATTTTATACTGTTTAAATGGCATAATACCCCTAACCAAAAATAGCCTGCAAAACAGGCAATGAGCGCAATGGCCGGAAATGCGGCACATGTAGCTGCAAGAAAGCTATAAACTGTTGCAACACTTCTTTGCGTAGTGCGCTGCCCAGCTGCACCTGTTGCGCCGCTTCTATGCAGTTGGCTCCATTTAGCTGGCTCATGGCCGCTGCGACAGGGGTTTCCACAAACGGTGGCAGGCTACCCTGCGACGAAGCAAAACGGCCTTCGCGCAAATCAACGAACGGCGTGGCGGCACCGTAAGCACCTGCCAAATAATAGCCCGACAATCGCGCGGCTTGTATGAGAAAATACAGGGGAAAATTGGCCACGCTATGGGCTTCTGTATCCAAACGCCGCAAAAACTGCTCCAGGAAGCTATACATTTCCGGTTGGGGGTCGTCGGCCTGCAACAATTGCGCAACCAACTCTATGGCAAAAACGGCCACGCTATTCTTCACCGGGCTTTCTTGCAAGTAAGCATAGATAAATGCCGGTTCGTACTCCTTGATGTATTGCAGGTTTTTATTGGGCAATTGCTGCACCACCATCTGCAGCACGCTTCCTGCAAACAGGGCAGCCGCTTTGTTGTTGCGGCTTTTGGCCGTGCGCACACCTTTTACCATGTACGACTGCACGCCCAACAATTCCGTAAAAATGGTACAGATAAGGCTGGTTTCGCCATACTTTACGGTGCGTAGTATTATTCCTTTGCTATCGTGCAACATGCCGCGGCAAATGTAGCATTTACCACGGCATGAATTACCTCCCTAAAATACGCCAACACTAATGGGACATTTTCTCGGTAGCCAGCCAGCGCGTCATCTTGTCTTCAAACACTTTTAGGGGCAAGCAACCTTCGTCCAGCACGGCGGCATGGAAAGCCGCTATGTTGAATTTGTCGCCCAGTTCTTTCTCTGCCAATGCCCGCATTTCCCTTATTTTCAGTTGCCCCATTTTGTACGACAATGCTTGGCCGGGTATGGCCATGTAGCGTTCTATTTCGGCTACCACGCTGGCCTCCGGCTCTGCCTCGTGTTCCAGCGAATATTGAATGGCCTGTTCGCGGGTCCAGCCTTTGGCGTGTATGCCCGCATCTACCACCAACCTTATGGCGCGGTGCATTTCGGCACTCAACATGCCAAAATATTGGTAGGGGTCGGTGTATAGGCCCAGCTCCTTGCCCAACGATTCGGCATACAAAGCCCAACCTTCGCCATAGGCCGAGTACCAAAGCGTGCGCCGGAAGCCGGGAAGGCTTGCATTTTCTTGGGTAAGGGCTATCTGGTAATGGTGGCCCGGTATGGCTTCGTGCAGGAACAAATCTTCGTCTTGCAGCACATTGTATTTTTTTGCATCGGGTATGGGTACGTAAAAAATGGCTGCACGGCCATCTTTGAGCGCCCCCGGATTGTATTCGGCACTGGCGCTGGCCTCCCTGAATGTTTCGGTACGGCGCACTTCAAAAGGTGTTTTGGGCGCCAGTTCAAACAGTTTTTTCAACCGGGGTTTCATGCGTTGGTGTATGTTGTTGAAATGCGCTATTACTTGTTCCGGCCGGGTAAACGGCATCAACTTTTTGCTGTTGCGCAGCGTGTCGAAGAAATCTTTCAGGCTACCCCCGAAACCCAATTCCGTTTTTACTTTTTCCATTTCGCCCTGCAAACGCGCCACTTCTTTTTCGCCCAGCGCAAAAACCTCTTCCGGCGTGATGTTGGTGGTGGTATATGTTTTGACCAAATGCCGGTACAAGTCCGCGCCGCCGGGCAAATCGCCAATGCCGGAAGTGGTGCGCGCCGCCGCTATGTATTCGTTCCTGAAAAAATCGGCCAATTTTTTGTAAATCGGAATTACCAAGGTGTCTATGGTTGCCACATATTTTTGCGCCAGCAGTGCTTTGGTAGCGGCAGGTATGCTGTCGGGCAGGTTTTTTATGGGCGTGTAAAACAGGTGGTCTTTGGCCGTGCCTGTGGCCAAGGCTTCCAGTTGGGGCAACGCCTTTAGTGCCAGCGGCTTGGGCAGCACCCAGCCTTTCTTTATTCCTTCGCGCATTTTCACCACGGCAGTATCGCTCCACACTTTAAAGTCGGATAGGCGTTGCAACCAATTTTCGTAATCTTGGGTGGTTTTGAATGGCTGTACGTAGCCGCCACTGCCCATTTGGGCTATGGTGCTGCTCAATGCCCAGAATTGGTTGATGGGCAGTAGCTCCAAGGGGTATTTCTGTGTTTCCAAGGCCATGTCGCACTCCCAGTGCAGCACGTCGTAAGTTATCTTGTGCGCCTCGTCCAGTTGGTCGCGTTTAATGGCCTTTAGCCTTTCGGTGTATTGGGTATAAACCGCAGTTACCGTTTTGGCATAATCGGCAGACAGGTTGTTGGGCAAGGTGTCGGTGCGGGCATCGGCCCCGTTAGACAGTGCTTCCATGGGAAACAAGGCAGCCCAGTCTTTATAATAGGCGGCTACCAAGGTATCGAGTTCGGTAGCTTCGGTGTTGGTGGCGGCTCCTTTGCCATTGTTGTGGCAAGCCGCAACCGATAGGGCTACGATTGCCGCCATAGTCATGGATTTCATCTTGTTCATGTGGGTTGTTGGTATGTATCGGTTAAAAAAATTGGCATGAAGATTATTGCGTACAAATATGGAATTTTTTCGCGAAAAAGCATTGTTGACGTTTGGCTATTTGGGGCAACCAAAAAAAGCCCGGCACAATCGTTCCGGGCTTGTGGGGGTTTTTACGAAGCAGCCTTTGTTTCCTGTGTTTTGCCTGTCCGTTGGGTTTGGCGGTGCGGTTGGGGCAGCGTTGCCCATAAATTCAATATTTTCTTTGCGCCTTACCCAACCTTTATATTATTTTCTTAGTCTATCTTTGCAACGAAACTGGAGAAAATGAAGAAAATGAAATGTTTGTTGGCCGTTTGTGCCGTTTTTTTTGCGTTGGGCAGCCGGGCGCAAAGTGGGGTCCATTTTACCGGCAATATCGGCGGCAGCAATATTTCCGCCATGGCCGACCATAGGGAATTGCTGATACCCAGTGCCTTCAGCCCCAATGGCGATGGGCAGAACGATGTATTTAAGATAGCCACCGGCCTCACTACCGAGAAATTGATTGAGTTCAGGGTTTTCAATCGTTGGGGTACTGTTTTGTTCCGCACCACCGATGCCCAAGCCGGTTGGGACGGCCACTTCAACGGCCAGCAACAGCCCGTGGGCGTATATGGCTATGTCATCAAAATAGGTTACAGCGATGGCTATGTAGAAACCTACAAGGGGACGGTGACGCTGGTTAGGTAACAACTTTGCCAAGTTTTGCCTTTTTCAAGAATAGGTGGCGGCATTTGTGCCAAAACCGCCAACGGAAGTGCCAAGTTCGGGCATTGACTGGCTACGGAAGGGCGGCGGCAAGAATTAATTGGCCATTTTTCGTTGCTGTTGCTGGTACATATACTGATAATAGTGTTTGGCCTCTATGTCCTGCACTATGGTTTCTATGTCCTTGTCTTTGCCGTATGGGTCATATTGCGCCTTCAAATCGTTGTTGAAGAAAAAAGCGGCGGTCTGGTATATGCGTGCGTTGAGGCCACCCTTCACTTCTTTTATCACATCGTAACAATCGCGCCCGGTTTGGCGGTTGATGAGCTTTACCAATATTTGCCCTTGGGTGGTCGATAGGTTTTTCAGTTCGTCTTTGAACCGGGCATTCATTTCCTGCTCTATCTTTTTCAAATAAGCCTTACGGTCTTTTTTCTTGGCCAAGGGCGCCGTTTCCCTGTCCACCTTGTCGAGGATATAGGCCGCGGTAACGGCATAAGGATAAACTTTGTAAACATTGTAGCGCAGGCGGCGCATCTCGTCGCGCTTCTTGGTATCCATGTATGCGGCTACCACCTCTACCTCCTGCAAAAAACCCATAGGCACCAACTTGTCGCCCACCTGCACTGCCGCCACTACCAAGGTGTCGTTGGCAACCTGGGCATACGGGGTGTGCCCAAAGCAACCCAATAGGGAACAGACGAATATGGTAAAGGCTCGCTTCATGCACCTTGCTACACCGTAGCCGAAATTGAACAAATAAAGGTCGGTTATTTTTGTGGATTAATGAAACTCTTGGATTTGGGGGCTAATTCTTTTTTTGAGGTGCTATACAAAATATCCGGCTACGCGGCACATGAA
>JASGFI010000130.1:0-8434 GCA_047605615.1 Edaphocola sp.
CAAATAATTTATTGGCAATCCAATTAATTGTATTTTTTGTCGTGTACTAAAAATATTGGTATTTAATTTGGAAACCTTACATTTGCAGCAGTTAGCAACCGTATAAAAAATTACCAAAATATGTTTTGGACACTGGAATTAGCCTCCCACCTGGAAGATGCCCCTTGGCCCGCAAGCAAAGACGAACTGATTGATTTTGCCATTCGTTCCGGCGCGCCTTTGGAAGTAGTGGAAAACCTTCAGGAACTGGAAGACGAGGGCGAGCTGTACGAGGGCGTGGAAGATATATGGCCCGACTATCCTACCCAGGAGGATTTCTTTTTCAACGAAGACGAGTATTAGCATCGTAATTTGCTTAACGCACAGACAGGAGGGACGAGAACGTCCTTCCTGTTTGCTTATGGTGTCCGTTCCGGCACGTGGCTGCCTCAATTATTGTTGTCGTAATAAACGGTACCAATGGAATTGGAAAAGAACAGTGCGTATAAAAACACAAACAATGAACTTGTAACCAAAGACACCAGTATTTTCACAAGCAAGTAGCCAAAGCTTACCATGCTCCATATCTCCAAGGTAAAAAAGGCTATGTGGTGTATGGCCAGCAGTATGGCGGCATAGGTCATGAACGGCGCCCAACCCATGGAGCGTATGCCGGGCGAGGTGTTTTGGTATTCGGCCAATCTTCGGGGTAGCAAGGCCGCAAGTATGTTGGTGCGCACAAAGGCCATCAATACACAAGCAGCGGCGTGTATGCCACCGGTATCCATGTACATGTCAATGGTGAGGCCCATGACAAACCCCGCAATCATCAGGAACGGCACGGACGCGCCGAAAGGCAGCGCCAATAAGAACAAAGGGTAGATATACGGCACGTAGGGCGGAATGCCGCCGGGGGCAGTCCACCAGCTCAGGGGTATTTGCTTGAGCAATAGCACCTGAATCAGTACCAGCAGTACGAATCGTATTATATTTCTCAGGTAGATACTCATGATTTTATGATACTTGTCTTGGGCAAATTTAAGGATTGTTGTTGGTGTTGGCTTGCTGCGCCTCTATGGTGGCGGCTTCGAGGCTGTCGCGCTCGGCGGCCAAGGTGTTTTCCACTACGTACACGTACTGCAATTTCCTGAAATTGGTGCTCAAGCGCACTTTTAGGTTTTTGGTGTTGGTGGCTTTTGCGGTATCTACTTTTACAACGGTACCTATCAATATGTTTTCGGGAAAATAAGAATATCCCGAAGTCAACACGGTGTCGCCCTTTTTGACCTTTATATAAAGCGGCACTTTTTCGGTCACTACAAAATCGGGCGAGCCGGGATTCCACACGGTTACCAAATCTTTGGTTCCTTCGGCCAATTTGGAACTGACGGGCCTATCGCTCAATACCGAGGCCACCGTGGCATAATGCAGCGACACGTTTGCCACCCTGCCCACTATGCCGCTGGAGGTCACCACGGCCATGCCGGTTTTTATGCCATCTGCGCTACCCCTGTTCAGCGTTATGTAGTTTACCCTTTCGTTGGATATGGAGTTGTTGATAACGCGCGCCGGTATGTAATTGTAATGGGCATATCTTACCACCTTTACGCCGCCCACGGACACCATTTTCGTTTTGCCCGTAGAGTCTTTCACGGCCTTCGTGGTAGTGTCGGGTACGGTGGCGGGTATGCTTACCTGTACATTCCTGAAGGTATCTACGTTGCTGTTCTGTGCTATCTGGTTGTGCAGGCGGGTGTTCTCTTGCAGCAGGCTATCGTTCATCCTTTTCAGGTTGAAATAATAGGCCACGTCGTTTTGCTTTTTCAACACGAAACCAGCCATAGCATTGCTGGAATTTACCAAATCGTTGCCTTGGATGCTACGGTTTTTGGCAATCATGGCAAAGCTCGCTATCTCCAGTATGAGAAACAGGATGTAGTTCCAAAATCGGCGTATGAGCAGAAAAAAATTACGCACCGTGTAGCTTGTGTCTATATTTCGGGGGTGAGGTAAACAAAAAATAGGGAAAACGGAAAATTGCGATGCCATTGTTCCGTTTTCCCTCTATTGCAACGTAGGCAAACAGCCTGTTTATTTCATTAAAAAGGTAAAACGATTGATGTTCTTGAGCGACATGCCCGTACCCCTTACCACGGCACGCAGCGGGTCTTCGGCTACGTGTACCGGCAGCTTTATTTTTTGGGAAATGCGCTTGTCCAGGCCACGCAGCAAGGCGCCGCCGCCGGTAAGGTAAAGCCCCCTGCGGTAAATATCCGAAGCCAATTCCGGGGGCGTGCTTTCCAATGCCTTCAATATGCCTTCTTCTATTTTGAAGATGGATTTGTCCAGTGCCTCGGCCACTTCCTGGTACGATACCTGTATTTGTTTGGGAATACCCGTCACCAAATCGCGGCCGTTGACGGCTATCTCGTCCGGCGGATTGTCCAAATCTTTCAAGGCCGAACCCACATGTATCTTTATTTGCTCTGCGGTGCGCTCGCCTATATTCAGGCTATGGTAACGGCGCATGGCCTCCATGATGTCGGTAGTAAATTCATCGCCCGCTATGCGTATGCTTTGGTCGCACACTATGCCGGCCAAGGATATGACGCTGATGCCCGTGGTGCCGCCGCCTATGTCTATAATCATGTTTCCGGTAGGTTCTTCCACGTCTATGCCTATGCCCAAGGCCGCGGCCATAGGCTCGTGTATCATGTATACCTCCTTGGCTCCGGCTTGTTCGGCACTGTCGCGCACGGCACGTTTTTCTACCTCGGTAATGCTCGACGGTATGCAGATAACCATGCGCCAACTGGGCGGGAACAAGGGCTTCTTGGGATATACCATGCGTATCATTTCGCGCAGCATACCTTCGGCGGCATCGAAGTCGGCTATCACGCCGTCCTTGAGCGGACGGATAGTCTTGAGGTTGTCGTGGGTTTTTTCGTGCATCATCATGGCCTTTTTGCCCACTGCCACTATCTTGTTGGTGGTGCGGTCTTTGGCCACTATCGAAGGCTCATCTACTACTACTTGGTCGTTATGGATGATTAAAGTGTTGGCTGTGCCAAGGTCTATCGCAATTTCCTGCGTCAAAAAGCTGAACAATCCCATTTTGCGTATCGTAAACTCCACGCCCCGGAAAAGAGGCCGGAAAATAAATTTTAGTTGATAATTTCTGCAAAAGTGCGAAAAATAAACGGCTTTTGGCAAGTCTTGGCCTAAATTTTAGATAAATGTGCATTGCGTGTACATGCCGAAAAATTTCGCCGTATGCCCATCGTTATTCCGCATGTGCCACGCGGCGCCCACCGTCCGATGTATGTCATGAAGTTGTAAATTTTTTGTCCATTTGCTTGGCCTGCCTGCCACGCAGCGGCACGTACCTTATTTTATTGCTCACTATTGCTTAATTTTGCCGCCAAATTTTTGAAATGATTCAAACTGATATAGCTATCGTAGGTGCCGGCCCCGTGGGTTTGTTTGCCATATTTGAAGCCGGATTGCTCAAAATGCGTTGCCACCTTATTGATTATTTGCCGCAAGTAGGCGGCCAGTTGTCCGAAATATATCCCAAAAAACCCATTTACGACATACCGGGCTACCCTTCGGTATTGGCTCAGGAACTAATAGACAACCTTTTGGAACAGGCCAGGCCCTTCCACCCGTCTTTCACCTTGGGCGAAAGGGTAGAGGGCCTCGAAAAACGCGGCGATGCCGATTTTGTGCTGACCACCAACATGGGTACCCGCATAGAAGCCAAAGCGGTGGTGATAGCCGGTGGCTTGGGTTGCTTCGAACCCCGCAAGCCCGCCGTTCAAGACCTCGATAAATTCGAGAACGGCAAAGGTGTAAACTACATGATACTGGAGCCAGAAGCTTACCGCGAAAAAAACATGGTATTGGCCGGCGGCGGAGACAGTGCCCTCGACTGGACCATCCACCTGGCCAACATAGCCAAAAAAGTGACCCTTGTACACCGCAGCGAAAGTTTCCGCGGCGCACCCGATTCCGTGAACAAGGTAATGCAGCTGGCCGAAGAGGGAAAGATAAACCTCGTGCTCAACACCAACCTCACCCATGTACATGGCAACGGCCACCTGCACAGCGTATCCATGGAACATGCCAAAACCAAGGAGGCCACCACCGTAGAGGCCGATTACCTCATACCCTTGTTTGGCCTTAGCCCCAAGCTGGGCCCCATGGAAAACTGGCACCTGAACATAGACAAAAACGCCATAGAGGTAAATACCGACGATTACAGCACCAATGTAGCAGGTATATGGGCCATAGGCGACATCAATACCTATAAAAACAAATTGAAGCTGATACTTTGCGGTTTTCACGAGGCGGCACTAATGAGCCACAGCGTGTATAAATACATCAATCCCGGCGTGAAATACACCATGAAGTACACCACCGTAAACGGGGTAAACGAATTTTAGGCAACACGTATTTAAGCGCAACCCAAAAACGCCCGGCACAGCATGATGTGCCGGGCGTTTTTTCGTTTCGGGCTATCGGGGCTTTTGGTTAAGGGGCGGCGGCACCTTCGGTAAGCCTTGCGCTACCAGCGACCGTGTAAACATCAACAGACGACACAAAAACAACGACAATACCAAGAAAATTAGTAAATTTGTCAGTTTAAGAATATATAATGCAAAAATTCAAATCTTTAGAAATATGTGCTGGTGCCGGTGGACAAGCTCTTGGGCTTGAAAAGGCAGGGTTTGACCATATTGCATTAGTTGAACTTGAACCTTTGGCTTGTGAAACGCTACGGACAAACCGCCCAAAATGGAACGTTATTCAAGGCGACCTAAGAAAGTTTGAAGCGACAGCCTACAATGGACTAGTTGACCTTTTAGCCGGTGGCGTTCCTTGTCCCCCGTTTTCTATTGCAGGAAAACAACTTGGACAAATGGACGACAGGGATTTGTTTCCCGAAGCATTACGATTAGCTAAAGAATGCAACCCCAAAGCTATTTTACTTGAAAACGTTCGTGGACTTCTTGACCCAAAATTTGAAGATTACCGAAATGAAATAATCGGAGAACTTGAAAATTTGGGCTACAAAACAGACTGGCAACTATTAAACGCTTCGGAATTTGGCGTTTCACAACTTAGATCCAGGGCCATTTTAGTAGCACTCAAAGAAGAATATTTTAGCCATTTTGAATGGCCAGAAAAACACAAAAGCAAACCTAAACCGGTTGGAGATTTATTGTATGAAGCAATGGCAGAATTGGGTTGGGAAAGTGTAAATGAATGGAGAGAAAAAGCAAATAAAATTGCCCCGACTTTAGTTGGCGGTTCTAAAAAACACGGAGGTGCAGACTTAGGACCGACACGAGCAAAAAAGGCTTGGGAAGAACTTGGTGTTTGTGGAAAGGGATTAGCAGACCAACCACCGATAAATGGTTATAAAGGCAACCCACGTTTGACACTTGGAATGACCGCATTAATTCAGGGTTTTCCGAAAGACTGGAAATTTGCAGGAAAGAAAACCCCTGCATACAGGCAGGTCGGCAATGCTTTCCCGCCACCAGTTGCACAAGCGGTTGGGAAATCAATAATAAGAGCATTAAATTATGGCAAATAAATCACCAAGAGGGAAAGGTTCACGAGCAAAACTTAGAGACTTTTTTATAGCCAATGTTGGTAAAGTATTAGGTTCCGACATGCTAAGAGAAGTAGCGGGAACAAGTGAATGGGCAAGACGAGTAAGAGAATTAAGAAACGAAGAAGGACTAAATATTGTAACACATAATGACCGAAGCGATTTAAAGCCTGGACAATATTTACTGATTAGCCTAAAACCGCTTCCGGCTTTTGAAAGAGGTATTTCCAAAGAAACGAGGGCGTTTGTATTAGACCGAAACGGTTTTACCTGCCAAATGTGTGGTGCGGCAGCTGGAGAACCACATCCTTACGACAACGGCAGAAAAACAAGGTTGCATATTGGACACATTATTGACAAATCAATGGGCGGAACTGATGACGCAAGTAACTTGAGAGCCATATGCTCTGTTTGTAATGAAGGTGCATCAAACTTGACACTTAACAGACCCGACACAATCAAGCTAATTGCACAAGTAAGACGAGCACCTGCGAAAGACCAACTTGACGTATTGAAGTGGCTTATTCAGAAATTCCCAAACCAAGCAAACGACCTGACAAAAGAATAAGAAGCACAGCCGGTAACAAGCAGTTTTGCAATAGTGCGGCTGAAGTGGAAAACTGAACCTTTGTGCTTCGATTAAACTTTTGTACATTAGCCGAGTGGAAGTGCTTCGATTTCCCCGCCATCGCAATACCGTTGCCCGCCGCAACAAAAAATGAAACTACACCTCATATCGCCCGATATACCCTTTCCGCCCGATTACGGGGGCATGGTGGATGTTTTTTACAAAATAAAAAACCTGCACGAAGCCGGCGTGGAAATATACCTGCACTGCTTTGAATACGGGCGCGGCAAACCGGAGGCCCTGCGGCAATATTGCAAGGCGGTGTATTACTATCCCCGCAAAACGGGGCTGCGCGGGCTGTCGCTTACGTTGCCTTATATGATGTATTCGCGCAGGGATGCCCGGTTGTTGGCTAATTTGCAAAAAACAGATGCCCCCATTTTGTTTGAAGGCGTTCATTGTGCTTATTATTTAAGCCATGCGTCATTGGCCGGTAGGTTGAAGTTATTGCGCAACCAAAACTTGGAACAGGATTATTTCAAACAACTGTCGCTTAGGCCGACGGGGCTTTTCAGCAAATTGTATTACCGTGTGGAAGCCGCATTGTTGCAACGTACCGAAGCGCGTTTGCACGCTGCCGATGCCTTTATGACGGTAGCCCTGCACGATTACGATTTTTTCAAAAAAGCCTATCCCGACAAGACACACGTTTACATACCTTCTTTTCAGCCTTACGATGCCGTGTGCAGCCGCCCGGGACAGGGGCAATATGTGTTGTACCAAGGCAACCTTGGCCACCCGGAAAACATAGAAGCGGCCATGTTTTTGCTGACGCAGGTTTGTGGCTTGTGCCCGGATGTGCAGTTCGTTTTTGCCGGCAAAAATCCCTCCGAGGAAATAAAGGCCGCCATAGATGTGCGGGAAAATTGCAGCCTGATACCCAATCCTGATATGGACACCATGAGCCAATTGGTGGCCGATGCGCAGGTACATGTATTGCCTACGTTTCAGGCTACGGGCTTGAAGCTGAAATTGCTGCACGCACTCTTTAACGGCAGGCACGCCTTGGTGAACGAGGCCATGGTGGCGGGTACGGGCATAGTGCATCTATGTACGCAGGCGGAAACTGCCCAAGATTTTTCAAAGAAAATCCACGAGTTGATGGCACAACCGTTTACCGCAGGCATGATAGCCGAAAGGGAAGCGGTTTTGTTGCGGCATTACAACAATAAGGCCAATGCGCGGCGCATTATCGAATTCCTTCTATAAGCTCTACCACGGCACCTTTGTCTATGCCCACCACCCTTGCCGGGTAGCGTTGTATCAAGCCGTAGTCGTGGGTGGCCATTACCACGGCGGTATGCGAGTCGCGGCAGATGTTGATGAGCAATTGCATTATCTTGTCGGTGGTTTCGGGGTCGAGGTTGCCGGTAGGTTCGTCGGCCAGTATAAGTTTTGGGTTGTTGAGCAGGGCGCGGGCTATGTCCACGCGTTGTTGTTCGCCGCCGCTCATCTCGTAGGTCATTTTGTAGCCTTTGGCGTGTAGCCCCACTTGCTCCAGTACGCTTTCTATCTTCTCTTTTATCTTCACCTTGTCGGTCCAGCCGGTGGCTTTTAATACAAACTCAAGGTTGTCGTGTACGTTGCGGTCGGTAAGCAGTTGGAAGTCTTGGAATACTATGCCCAGGTTGCGGCGCAGCATGGGTACTGTTTTCCACGTAAGGTCGCGCAGTTGGAAGCCGGCCACTTCGCCCTCCCCTTCTTGCAGGTGCAAGTCGCCGTACAGGGTCTTGAGCAGCGACGATTTGCCCGTACCGGTTTTGCCTATCAGATAGACAAACTCACCTTTTTGCACCTCCAAGTCCACATTGCCCAATACGAGGCTTTTGCCTTGGTAGATTTGCGCGCCCTTAAGCCTTACCGGAACTTCAAAACTCATGATGCCTGCTGTTTTTTGCTATGCAAAAGT
Source organism: Edaphocola sp. (assembly GCA_047605615.1). Lineage (GTDB taxonomy): Bacteria > Bacteroidota > Bacteroidia > Chitinophagales > Chitinophagaceae > Taibaiella. The sequence continues at coordinate 8,137 of JASGFI010000130.1, forward strand.
AGGGTTTTGGGTGGAGGTGGGCAAGCGTGTGAAAATACGGGTGGGTTGCAAATTGTTGCAGGGGAAGTATGGCTCTCCCGCTTTGCCATGCCGTAGGCATCTATTGCAGGGTGTTTTTTAGATGCCTACGGCATGACAATGGGGATAAAAATTGATTGGAGCAAAAATTTGAACTTTTCTCGGCGAAGCCAAATGCCCCTTGGGGGCAATGTCATTTAGTTAAGGTATAGAATGAAGTGATTTAAACTTTTTTTGGTTATACTAAAATTTTAATGGAGTAAGTTTACGAAAAAAAAGC
>JASGFI010000131.1:0-8333 GCA_047605615.1 Edaphocola sp.
AACGGTTCTCCCGTTAGCACGAGAATTTATTTTCTTGCGGAAAAATGGGGAATTGTCACTAACGGACAAGGTTAACGCACATCCCGGAACCTTACCGGTTTGCGGCTTTGGGCGGGGAAGAGCATTTTGTTGATTTCTTCCGAACCGAGGAATATCAATGTGGGCATTACACGCCATTTGTGCCTGAATATGGGTTTTAGCCGTTCGCTACATGCTTCTGCCGATAATTTTGTATGGATGAAAATGGTGAGTTCGTCTTGGTGCAGGGCATCTTTTTTCAATTCCACCACGTATTCGTCAATGTAAGTTTCGGCATGTAACACCTCGAATATTGCGGGTGGGTACAAGCTGGTGCCTTTCAGCTTTATCATTTGTTGTTTGCGTCCCAACACGGGGCCCAGCCGCATGGTTTTGCGGCCACAAGCGCAGGGTTCGTAATAGGCTTTGCATATATCGCCGGTTCGGTAGCGCAGTAGTGGCATGGCTTCTACGCCCAATGTGGTGAAGGTTACTTCGCCCTCGCTGCCCGGCGCTACCTGGTTGCCGTGTTCGTCCAATAGTTCCGTTATGACGAGTTCGGGGTGGTGGTGGCCGCCTGCCCCTTCGGCACATTCGGTAAAGGCGGTTTGCATTTCGGTGGCGGCATAAGTCCCAAAAAGTTGTACCGGCCATTTTTCGGTTATTTGTTTGGCCAAGGTATTGGGGGCCAGGTGTTCGTCCCTCAGGGCTTCGCCTATGCACAACACTTTTTTCACCGATGAAGGCAGCGGCGAAAGGCCATTTTGCTGCGCAAACAGTATCATTTTGTGCAGAAAGGACGGTACGGCCACCAATGCGGTAGTATTCAGGTTATTCATGGTTTCCCACTGCATGGCCGGCAAACCCGGGCCCGTGCGGATGGTGGTCGCGCCCAATTTTTGCAAGCCTGTATAATAGGCCGTTCCGGCCATGAATTGCCGGTCGAGGGTAAGCATCAATTGTACCGTATCGGCTTTGTTGAGGCCGACGGTGTTGAACGATAGCCACTCGTTGTAGGCAAGCCGCTCAAGGTCGGCTTGGGTCATGGCTATATATACGGGTTTGCCCAAGGTGCCGGAGGTGGCCATGTATTCGGCTATTTCTTCTTTGGGCACGCATAAAAAATCGTCCGTATTTTGCTGAAGGTGCTGCTTGGTGGTGGTGGGCAGGTGTGCCAGGTCTTTCAAGGAAGACAGCCGGAGGTGGTGGGCAGTTGCGGCCAGGTGCTTTCGGTAAAAAGGGCTTTGCTTCGTTAACTTATCAATCAGTTGCGCCAATTTTTCCAATTGGAATTTTTCCTGGACATCCAGTCCCTGTGTTTCAATATGTGGAATGGTAAAGTTGTTCATTGGGTTGTGAACCCGAATAGGGCATTGGGATTTGTAACGGCTAAAAATGCAAAAATCATGGGGTCTATCCCCTTGTTTTGCCCTTGCTGTTGATGCCGATTAGCAAAAACAACCAACCTACGATAAAACACACGCCGCCTATGGGGGTAAGGAGCGCCATGGGACGAGGAAATGCTACATGGGCGGCATGGAAATAAACCAAAAGGTAAATGGAGCCGGAAAACAATAGGATACCCGCAACGAACATCCACGTGGCCCGCCTTACCCAAGCAGAAGGGAAAACGGTATGGAGGAAACCCGCGAACAGCAAGGCGAAACTATGGTAGAACTGGTACTTTACCGCTGTTTCAAAGGAGTCCATTTGTCCTGCCTCCGTAAGCGATGCACGCAATGCGTGGGCGCCCATGGCTCCGATGCTTACGCCCAAAATGGCAAAAATGAAAGCGGCATTCAAAGCCGGTTTAAATATGTTCATCGGTATGCTGGTTTAAATCGTCAAAGTTATTTTTTAATTGCGACACAAAGGTAGGCAAGTCTATCTGCCGTACATGGACGATCAGGTGGCAATCTGTGTAAAATCGTTTCCGGTCATGGTAGAGCTGCAATAGTTTTTGTTCTTGTTCTGCCGCACTATCGGCACCGATCAAGGGGCGTTGGTTCGGCTTGTCGTTGTTCAGGTTTTGCAGCAATTGGGCAGTGTCGAGATGTAGGTACACTATCTTTCCATGTTGGCGCATCAAGGCCCTGTTATGTTCGGATATCACCAAGCCGCCGCCCGTGCTTATGACCACTTTTTCGCCATATAGGTCTATGGTGCGGCGCAAAACGGTAGTTTCTATTTCTCGGAAGTGGGCCTCGCCGTTTTTAAAAATTTCGGGTATGCTCGATTGGGCATATACTTCTATCTCATTGTCCAGGTCTATGGCTGCGTAGCCCAACGCGTCCGCCACTTGGGTAGCCCAGTACGATTTGCCGCTACCGGGCATCCCGGTCAAGAATATGCGCATAGTATCGTGTTTTTATTTGGCCATATTACTCAAACGCCGTGGCGATAACGGGAGTATTCGTTTCGTTGATTATGGCATGTCCGCAGTCCAATACGGTTAACCTTGCCTGTGTCAATCCCTTGATAAACCGCTCGCCGCTGTTTGCCGGTATTATCCGGTCGTGTTTGCCCATGAAAACCGTTGTCTTAACCTGTTGTTTTTCGAGGTGCCATTTTACAATAGGTATGGCAGGAGCTATTTTGCGCGTAGTGGGCCATACCGTCATCAATCTCTTTCGTTCCGTTTCGTTTTCTATGTAATTCATGGCAAATTTGTACCTGGTTTTATCCACCAAATTGTATTTGCGCAGGTAGGCCAAGGCCGTTTGGTAGCGTTTGGGGTTTCGCATCAGGTCTATGAACAGTTGCCGCCCCAGGGGATTGCCGGTGGCCATACGGTGCCAAAAGTTTTTTTCAAGGCCGTCGGGAGCCAGCAATACCAAATTGTCCACCCAGTCGGCTTGTAGTTCCACGATGCTCAATGCCATGCGGGCCCCCAAACTGTAGCCAAGCAACGAAAATTTTTCGACCGAAAATTCGTTGCGGATGCCTTGTCCCACGGCCATTAAATCCTTTTTGGCAAAATATGGCGACAGCCACTTGGTACCCCCGTGCCCCGGTATATCGACGGAAACCAAAGTATATTCGTTGCACAGCTTTTCGGCTATGGGCAAAAACAAGGAAGCATCGTTGCCAAAGCCGTGGAAGGCTATGATTAAACGCTTGCCTTGTCCCATTCGCAGGCACGATATTTCATTTTCCGCCAATTTAATTATACCGGTCGATACCCTCATTGTTCTATGAAAAAGCAGCAATGCTCCCAACTTGGTAAAAATGTGCCATCAAAGTTCTTGGATGCTTGCAGCATGACAAGCGGGATGTATTGCAATAATCTTTTACTCGTTCTTGTCACCCTGTAAGGGTCTATGCCGGGTGCTTTTTTTAGATGCCTACGGCGCGTGACAAGTGCGAGAAGTGCTGCAATGTTCTTTTACTCGGCTCTTGATGCAGTAAAATTTCAAGCGACTTTGATTTTTCCTTCTCGTACTTGTCGCATAAATTCACGTTTCTGTATTAAAGTCATTCCTTCTATTTTTTAGCCAATTATTCTTTTTATGGCTCGGAAGAATGTTACGCTGTCAAATTCTTTTGTCTCTTTATTGTTCGTCTTTTAAATCACTGCCAAAATTAATCCTGCAATGAACCTACGCTGTGCAACAACCGCCCCCAGCGGAGGCCGCCTCCTGAATAAGCGTCCGGGGTGCCGTCGGCAGGTGCCGAGCCGTAGCTCAACCATACGAAGGACGCCTTGCCAACCACGTGGTCTTCGGGCACGAAACCCCAATAGCGGCTGTCGGCAGAATTATGCCGGTTGTCGCCCATTAGCCAGTAGTAATCCATCTTGAAAGTATATTGCCGGGCGGCTTGGCCGTTAATCAATATTTGCCCGTTTTTGTCTTCAAAGCTGTTGTGTTCATATACTTGAATCGCACGCTTGTACAAGGCAATATTTTCCGGTGTCAGCACTACGGTCATTCCTTTTTTCGGAATAGTTATGGGGCCATAATTGTCTTGGTTCCATTTAAAAATATCGGGACGCTGCGGGTACACCGAACTGCCGCTTTGACCCTGCACATCGCCAGCGGTTTCCACGTATGGCGCAACTCCGGAAACGCCGGGCAATTGGGCTACCGACTTGGTGGTTTCATATTCCATTTCGGCCACTAAGCTGTTGGCGGCATCGCTGCCCCTTATCAGGATATGGTTTTCGTCGGCATAATCTTGCGACAAGGAAAAACCGGGCTGGGCGGTAATGCGGTAATCCATGCGTTGGTGCGGGAATATTTGCCCTTGTTTGCCATTGATGAACACTACGCCGTTGCGCACTTCCAACGCATCGCCGGGCAAGCCTACGCAACGTTTGATGTAATTTTCTTTTTTGTCCACCGGGCGATAGACTATTTCGGTCTGGCGCAACAAATTGTCGCGACCCCCTGCCTGGCGCACCAACGCATAATAGTCTTGTGCGGGGTCTATCAAGGCCGCGGTATCGTTATTGGGAAAATTGAACACCACCACGTCGTTGCGCTTTACATGGCCCCAACCGGGCAAGCGGCGGTATTTCCACTGCACGGCGTCGGAGTAAGACTTGCCGCCAAAAAACGGGATGGTATTGTGTACCAAAGGTATGGCCAAGGGGGTCATGGGCATACGCGGGCCGTAGGCCAGCTTGCTTACAAACAAGTAGTCGTTGACCAACATGGTGCCTTCCATGGAGCCGGAAGGAATGGTGTAAGCCTCGATTAAAAACGTGCGGATAAGCGTGGCGGCCACTATGGCAAACACGCCGGCATCGAGCCATTCGCGCCAAACGGGTTTCTTTTTTTTATTTTCGTCTTGTTTCTTTTTTTTCCAAAAAGCTAATCGCATGTTCAGGATGATTGTATGTTGGGACCTTGCGGCCTATTTTGCTCGATAAGACGCCAAAAATAGCAACTTATTTGGCAATGAGGTTTTATTAATGGCTTCTTTCGGTGAAATATAGGTAAATGATGCGCAACGGTCGGTAATGTACAAAAGTTGATAGAAGTACAAATGTTCAATTTTGGACTTCAGCCCCGCTATTGCAAAACTGCCTGTTGTACGCAGGCAGGTTTTTTGCGTGTTTTGTTGCTCAATAGTTGTTCTTCTGTTGATGATTGTGAGGGCAGGTTCTTTGGCAAGATTGGCTTTTGTGTGGTGGCTTTCCCGAAATGTCGGGACAGGTCGTGTGCCTTGCCAATGTGGTTGCCTGTTTGTCTTATTCCGAAAGATGGCAACTAATAGTGTCTTCTTTTTTAGATTTTCTAATCAGCTTGTTTAGGTATTTGTACGACGAAAAATCTTTTTCTTCTCTTAAATGAAATAACAATTTATAATAATAATTACGGACATCCTTATTAACTATAGCGCATTTCTTCATGTATTCACGTAAGGTTAATTTAAAAGGAATGTTATTTATTTCGCTATATTCTGAATAAAAATCAATAAATTCTTGAAAGTCCTGCATTGCATTGTCAAACCGTATAGTTGTATTTTTATACTCTTTTTTTTCCTGTACCAAAATTTTATCAATAATATCGCTCCTTAAATTCAATCCAACCGGATAATGAATGTCTGTTTCGATTATTGGTACTTCGGGCAGCATATTGAACTTCTTCTCATTGTTCAGTCGAGATAATTTTAAAATCCTTTCTGTTCCGAAAAACCTCAATTCTATCCATTTCGCATTAAGAAACCTATCATCATCAGTAGATACAATTATTAATTCTTTGCCAACAATTATATCTTTCGGAATCTCATTTAGTCCTGACGGATAATAAGTAGCGTTCTTTTTATTGTCAGAAGATTGTATAGTTATTTTTGAAAAATTATCTATGAATTTGATCGTGTCGGTGTACTTGCCATACGAATACACAAAAATTGAGTCATTTTGAAGCTGATTAGCACAAACCCTACCATTAGGATAAGCAAAATGAACTAAAAAAACAAACAGTCGTAACAGGTATTTATGCATTTATTTACATTTGTGTTGATTAAACGCAGATTTGAATTTGGTAATGTCCCGTTTTTGCCCTTTCGTGCAATTCGGGATTTCCTTGGTCAGAATGACGCATCATCGGGTTTGGCGTATTTCAAAACAAGGGAATGGCAACCAAATACAGATTTGTGATAATTGGAAATATGTATCAAAAATTTTGTTTCAATACTAATTTTTACGAAGCTACCCAACACCTCTACTTGGTTGCCAATGTCGGCAATCCATCCTGACAATAAAATCAAGACAAGCTCTTAATCCGCTACCAAAAATTGTGAGGTTATGTAATCTACTACCGACGTAAAGCTATTGGTTTCCTTGTAAACGGCCAATTGCCTGTCGGCCCCCGTGCCGCGGGCCAGTATGCTGTGTACTTTGTTTACTACCTCCCTGCTTTCCAATTCGTCCACCACATCGTCTATAAATTCAAGCAGTTCCAGTATCAAGGCCCTGGTATTCACCTCGGCTTCCTTGCCAAAATCTATCATGAACCCGTCTATGCCGTAACGGCTGGCGCGCCATTTGTTTTCGTTGATTAACGCCCGCTTGTAAATCATGAAATTCATGTTGTGTTGGCGCAGCCTCTGCAACTTAACGCACAAGGCTTGGAAAAGGGCGGCCATCACCAATGTTTCATCGGCGGTGAGCGGCACGTCGCAAATGCGAAACTCTACCGTGTCGAAAAATGGATGCACCCTTATGTCCCACCATATTTTTTTTGCATTGTCTATGCAGTTGGTACGAATCAACAGGTTTATATAATTGTCGTATTCTTCTATGGATTCAAAAAAATCGGGTATGCCCGTGCGGGGAAATTTGTCGAATACCTTGGTCCTGTAAGACTTGAAGCCGGTATTGCGCCCCTCCCAAAAAGGCGAATTGGTGGAAAGGGCATAAATGTGCGGCAGGAAATAGCGAACGGAATTGGCTATGTGGATGGCCATTTTCCGGCTTTCCATGCCCACGTGCACGTGCAAGCCAAAAATAAGGTTGGAACGGGCGGCATCTTGCAGCTCGTTCACTATCTCGTTGTACCTTGGAGCTTCGGTAATAAGCTGGCGTTGCCATTCGGAGAAGGGGTGCGTACCCGAGCCGCCTACCAATAGCCCGTAATCGCCCGCTATTTGGCTGATGATGGTGCGCAATTGGTATATGTCCTCGCGGGCTTCGTGCACGTTTTGGCATATACCGGTACCCACTTCCACCACGGCCTGGTGCATTTCGGCTTTTACTTTGTCTTTCAGTACCTTTTGTGCGGCTTCTACTATTTTTTGGTCATGCGATTTTAGTTCCCTCGTTTGGGGGTCTATCACCATGTACTCTTCTTCTATGCCGATGGTAAACCTGTGGGTAGCCATATATTCAGGTATTTAATTGTGATTTGCAAATATATGGATTTGGCTGAAATTTTTTGAAAGAAGTCCAATAGAAATTTAATGCAGTTGGCTATTGCGTCAAAATCAATTGTTTTTTAAAGGTAGATTGTAACAATAGCTGGCTATTATCTTTTCAATCTACAAAGTCTATATTCAAAATATGGGAAAATAATAAAAATGGTCTAAATAGTTGCTGGAAATGTTGGTATTATGAAAAATAATTTATTATACTAAAAGTTAAATGTCATGACTTTCTTGTTATGTTTGAACTATACATAAATCCTCCCATTAAGAAACAATTACTGTGGAAGAAATTTAATTTAGCGAAATTAATCAGCTGTTTTTGTAATCTTTAAATGTTCATCAGCTTTTCCGCCTTGTTTCAGTTCCAAAACATATTAACCCGACGGGATTATTTCGTTATTTGATTTTGTTCAATATTTTGATTGTCAGTAATTTAATTCGTTTTTAATTGCCGTTATATTGCCGTTGTGTTAATAATTACCTGAATGTGGGTTTTTAATATCACAACTCATGAGCCTTCCCTTTGTGTATTTTAATTCAACAGAATAAACGAGTTTGCCCATCATGTCATATAAATTAGCAGTAATGTTTTGGCCGTCTATATAATTATCACCTGCAATAATAGTAGTGTTCGACTTTGTTGGATTAGGATAAACCTTAGTTAACACACTTTGAAGGTTAATGTTAGGGGCCATTACTTTATTCATTGTTTCCGATGTCATTCCTATAAGATAGGGTTCCAATGCAACAACTTTTACTTTCTCTATCAACTCACCCACAAATAAGCTGTCTGCAAATTCATCCTCACTGATCATATTTGCTGCTATTCCATTAGCCACTATTGTATCATAATAATCTTCATCATCTATATATGAATTGAGATAAAAAGTCACTACAAACCGACTAACAATTAACAATTAAGGAGCTATCCTCAGGGGGTTAGC
>JASGFI010000132.1:0-8285 GCA_047605615.1 Edaphocola sp.
CATCAAAAATGTCCATTACAACACATCGTCCAAAAAATAGCGTCATTTTCGTCCAGTATTTCGGAAAAAAAACATTTGGATGTAGGTTTATTTCCCCTCAAAATGAAAACCGATTGTCTACCCAATCAACTAACCTCCACAATCAAAAATTTGAGGTATTGGGTATTGGGTACGTGCCATAGTATGGGATGGTCCGCGGCCTGGGTTTGCCAGCTTACCTGGCGTATGGTGCGGCGCGCATCCTTGGCGGCCATGTCAATGGTTTTCAAAAACAGTTCCGGCGGCACCAAGTTGGTACACGAAGCCGTTACCAGGAAGCCTCCCGGCCTTAGCAGTTTCATGCCGCGCAGGTTTATTTCTTTGTAACCGGTTATGGCCTTTTGTATGTTTTCCCGGCTCTTAGTGAATGCCGGCGGGTCCAGTATCACCACATCGTAGTGCCTGCCCTCTTTCACCCATTGTTTCAACACATCGAAAGCATTTACGTTTTCAAATTTGCAGGTGTCGGCAAAGCCGTTCAGTTCGGCATTGCGCCTTGCCGTCTTGACGGCAAAATCCGAAATATCCAACCCCAGGACGCTCTTGGCCCCGTACTTGGCCGCATGTATGGAGAAGGTGCCGGTGTAGCAAAACGCTTCCAGCACGTCGGCATCCGCCACCACTTGGCCTATGGCGCGGCGGTTGTCTTGTTGGTCCAGGAAATAGCCTGTCTTTTGGCCGTTTTCCACATCTACGTAAAACTGGAGCCCGTTTTCGTTTATCCTTATTTCCGTATCAAAAGGTTCGGAAAGGAAGCCCTTGATTTGCGGCATGCCTTCCAGCTCGCGTACCGGCACGTCATTGCGCTCGTATATGCCCTTGGGTACAAAAATTTCGTTCAAAGCCTTTACTATGGCTGGTTTCCAACGGTCGATGCCCAAGGCCAAGGTCTGGATTACGAAATAGTCGTTGAACTTGTCTATGACCAAAGCGGGCATTTCGTCGGCTTCGCCAAATATCAACCTGCAATTTTCGGCATAGCCCAGTTTTTGCCTGTAGTCCCAGGCCTTCGATATGCGTTTATGGAAAAATGCCTCGTCTATCGCCTCCTTTGGGTCGCGGGTAAGCAAGCGCACCTTTATCTGCGAAGCCGGATTTATGTAGCCCCTTCCCACAAAAGAGCCGTTGGACGAATATACCTCCACAATGTCGCCGGGTTCGTAACTGCCGTCTTCGTCGCCTATCTCGTTGCCAAAAATCCACGGATGCCCGTCGGCAATACGCGTGCTTATTTTTTTCCTTAAAAACACTTTAGCCATCCGGCAAAGATAGGTCTTAGCGTTTAAGCTGCAAGACGGCGCACAAGGCAATACAAAAACTATGCTTACCTTTCCGCACTGCCGAATTTGGCCAACCAAGTCGGCGCCAAGTTGTACATAAACGAACCGAACGTACACATGCTTACAGAGCTTCATAAGAAACAGCAACTACGCAACCACAAAGCACTGGCCACCGGGCTTTTTATGGCCATGGCTGCCCTATACGCACTATGCACTTGGCTGGAACACAAGCACTACCAGCCGTGGGTGGGTTATGTGCGCGCCTTTGCCGAAGCCGCCATGGTAGGCGCCCTGGCCGATTGGTTTGCCGTAACCGCATTGTTCAGGTACCCGCTGGGTTTACGCATACCCCATACCAACCTGATAGAACGCAGCAAGCAGAGCATAGGCGACAACCTGGGCAATTTCGTGGTGGAAAATTTCCTTTCGCCCAAAAACATAAGGCCCTACGTGCAGCAGCTGAAAATATCAACCTTCGTGGCGCAATGGTTGGCAAAGGAAAAAAACAGGCAAATGGTAGCCCAAGAAGGACTGAAATTGGCAAACGACATAGTGCAAAAAATAGACAACCGGCTTGCCGTGAACTTCCTGGGCAAAAAGGCTGCGCAGTTGCTGCAAACCTTGCCCCTGCACGAGTTTACGGCCAGCGCGCTTACTTACATGGTTAAGCAAAAAGAGCAAGATAAGTTAGTGACCTTGCTGGCGGCACGCATCAAGGCTTACATAACGGCAAACGAACAGATGGTACAAGACAAGGTAAAGGAAGAAAGCTATTTTTTTGTGCCAAAATTTGTGAACAATAAATTGGCAGACAAGATAAGCAGCGGCTTGGTAAAATATTTCGATGAAATAGAGCATGACCCCAACCACAAAATACGGGCAGAACTTACCCAACAGTTGAACAATTTGGCCACGGAAATGCGCACCGGCGAAAAGTGGCGGGAAAATTTCGCATCCATAAAAACGAACCTGCTGCGGGAAGCGAACCTGGAGCGGTACATGGCCGATTTATGGCAATCGCTAAGGGAAACGCTCATGGCCGAACTAAACGACGGCGACACGGCCCTTGGCCGCTACATAAACAAAAGCCTGCAAGACTTGGGCACGTCCTTGAACACAGACGAAGCGTTGCAACGCCGCATAGACAAATGGGTAAGGCTTACGGCCTATAAATACGTGTTGCGCAATACCGACAATGTGGCCCTGCTCATAAGCCGGACGGTAGGCAATTGGCAGGGCAAGGAACTGAGCGAAAAACTGGAATTGGAAGTAGGCAAAGACCTTCAATTTATCCGCATAAACGGCACCGTGGTGGGCGGCTTGGTGGGGTTGCTTATTTATGTTGTCACGCAGGTATTGACGGAATGGTGATGCTTTTCCCACCATGCCAAAAAAAAGAAAGCCGGCCCAAGAATGAGCCAGCCCCTATAAACCCTATCACCATGAAAGGCGCAAAGGTAATGCGCCGCAGGGTATATTACCAAATTTTAAACCCGGTATTTTCTTGAAAATTGTAAAATAAACCGTCAATACGCTGCCGGGTGGCATTTTTGCTAAATGTTGTTGAACGCATACCTCATAAAAAACACAATTTTTCAACTACTGGCAACAACATGATCCATATTGGCGTCAAGGTGCTTGCACTGCACCATTTGCCCCATAACTTTGTGACACAACATATTCTTTTATGCCCACCAGGACACGCTGCACTTTGTATTACTCCGTTGCCGGCGACAAATTCGAGCCTTGCAAACTGAATGAAAATGAAACATTGGAACGTACCAACGTCGTCATCGAATTAGATGCCCAAGAATTTGAGGAGTTGCCCAACGTTACGGCCATACGCCATATACAGCAGCCCTATACCCGCTACGACTTCCCCCACCCCATACCCAAGGCCGCATTTTTCAGTTCAGACACTTGGTGCATGTTTGTGGACGACGAAGGGAAAATATTGCACATGGGCGAAGAATATATTTTCCCCCTGAAAATGATGCGCGATGCCCGCGACAGCGAATTGCTGGTGTTAAAGCCCGGCGTAAGCTCCGTGGACGGCTTGGCCTCATGGCGAAAAAAATAAAGAAACAATTTTTCTATTCCCTTCAAAAGCAAGGGCTTTAGTATATTTGGGGCATGAAAAAAATTGCCCCCGCCTGCATAGCTCTCATCACCTGCGCCCACTCTTTCGCCTGGCCGCAACAATACACCATGGAAGAAGCCACCCTGGGTTTGCGCGGCAAATTGGCTCCCCAAAACCTGCAACAACTTAATTGGCTGCCCGGCCAAGATGCGTTTACCTATACTGCAGGGGCCAACAACGAATACCTGATACGTACCCAAGTGCCCAAAATGCTGACCGACACCCTGCTGCGGGTGGACGATTTGAATACACAATCAAAAAACTCCTTGAAAAAAATACCCACCCTCAATTGGATAAACGATTCGTCGGTGGCGTTCGGCCAAAACAACGACTGGTACCTCGGCTCGCTCGCCCATGGAAAATGGCAGGTGAAACAGTGGGCGCACTTGCCCGAAAATGCGGAAAATGTTTCGTTGCACAAAGGGGGAAAATACCTTGCCTACACCGTTGACAACAACCTTTGGCTTTGCGACAAGAGAGGAAATTTGACGGCCATCAGCCATGAAACGAACAAGGATATAGTTTACGGCCAGTCGGTGCACAGAAACGAATTTGGCATAGACGGCGGCATCTTCTTTTCGCCCAAAGGCAATATGGTAGCCTTTTACAGAATGGACCAAACCATGGTGGCCAACTATCCGGTAATAGACTGGGCTACCGTTCCTGCCCAAAACCACGACATAAAATACCCCATGGCGGGCGGCACTTCGCACCAAGTAACCATAGGTGTGTACAACCCTGCGCCGGGCACTACCGTATATCTCAAAACCGGATTGCCCGCCGACCAATATTTGACCTCGGCCACTTGGAGTCCCGATGAAAAATACATTTTCGTGGCCGTGTTGAACAGGCAGCAAAACCACCTTTGGCTCAACAAATATGATGCGGCAAGCGGCAATTTCATCAAGACCCTTTTTGAAGAAACCGACCCCAAATACGTGGAACCCCAACACCCGCTCACCTTTTTGCCGGGCAGCAACACCGAATTTGTATGGTGGAGCCAGCGCGATGGATTCATGCACCTGTACCGTTACGATACCGAAGGCAAATTGCTCAACCAAATAACCAAAGGCAATTGGATAGTGACGGCCATAGCAGGTGTACGGGCTTCCGCCAAATGCTTGGTCATCGTTTCCACAAAAGAATCGCCCTTGGAAAGGCACGTATATACCGTAAACTGGGTCAATGGGAGAATGAACAAGTTGGACAAGGAACCGGGCACGCACATAGCCGACGTAAGCACCAAGGGCAATTATTGGATAGACCGCTACCAAAATGCCGCTACGCCACGAGTAGCTTCCGTAAAGAGCGTCAATGGTTCCTGGACAAGGGAACTGTTGCAGGCCGCAGACCCATTGGCTGCCTTCCAACGGCCCAAAATAGAAAACATAACCTTGAAGGCCGACGACGGCACCCCGCTCTACGGCAAACTTATTTACCCTACCGACTTCGATGCTACCCGGAAATACCCCGTAATCGTATATTTGTACAATGGCCCCCATGTGCAGCTCGTCAACAATACCTACCCCGCCAGCGGCAATTTGTGGTACGAATACATGGCACAACATGGTTACGTGGTGTTCAGCATGGACGGCAGGGGCAGCGGCAACAGGGGCTTGGCTTTCGAGCAGGCTACCTTTGGCCGGTTGGGCACCAAAGAAATGGACGACCAGTTGCAGGGCGTGGCCTATTTAAAATCCTTGCCTTTCGTTGACAGCAACCGCATGGGCGTACACGGCTGGAGCTTTGGCGGGTTCATGACCACATCGTTGATGTTGCGCCACCCCGGTGTGTTTACATGCGCGGTGGCCGGCGGCCCGGTAATAGATTGGGGCATGTACGAAATAATGTACACCGAACGCTACATGGATACGCCGCAAGAAAACCCGCAGGGATATGCCGACAACAACCTTTTGACCAAAACAAAAAACCTGAAAGGAAAATTATTGATGATACACGGTGCGCAAGACGATGTGGTGGTATGGCAGCACAGCCTCAAATTCGTCAAAGCCTGCGTGGACAACGGCGTACAGCTCGATTACTTTGTATATCCCGGCCACCAGCACAACGTACAGGGCAAAGACCGCGTGCACCTGATGCAAAAGATAACCGATTATTTCGACGAGTATTTGAAATAAAACAACCGGGCCAATAAAACGGGCTATTTGTTCTTTGCAAATGGCGCAACTCTGCGCCGCCACCAATAATGCAAGCCCTTATCCGTAGTGTTTAACAAATTCATGAAACATGGCCCAGATTACCATTCATAGAGGCAAACATTATTACATGGGCATACTGCCTTGGCGCATCTTCTTGGACGGCAAGGTGGTGGGTAAAATAGGGAATGGGAAAGACCTGACGATGGACATTGCTGCCGGCAAGCACGAAATGCAGGTTGGCAGCGAAACCATTGTCCATTTTTTCCTGTACAAGTGGCTACATTCCAACAAACTGATTTTCGAGGCAGCAGAAAAAGAAAAACTGGAATTTAGCGTAGGATATCATTCATTGTGGAACTTCGGCTATCGAAGGCCGGAGTTTTTTGTGTCGAGGGAACCCATGGTGTTGCTTCCGGTGAACGAACATAGCAAGGATTATCATAAAGAACAAGAACACCTGCGGGCATTGTACAATAACGTGTTTCTAAAGAATGTAAGAGGTTCCAAAATAGACCTTTTCATTCATTCTTTGTACCTCGCTTTCTTGGTTGCATTGCCCGTGTTTTTCAAAAATGGCGTAACCGAAATCTATGATTGGTTGGGCTTAAATATCCTATTGGGGGCAATTCTTTTTTTTGTTTACAGGTACAACCATCATTTCCCTGTTTTTGGATTGCTGTCTTGTGCAACGGTACTGTTGGGCTATGATAAAAGTTTCCCCTTGATTGGCATAATAGCTGCTGTATTCTTCGCTACATTCGCAATCAGGTTTATTGACCGGTACCGGCATTTCAAAAAAGAAACAACTCTTCTCAAAAGAAAAGATGTATTCCTTGGAGCGTTTAGTGAAACCAAGTAACCGGCAGTAGGTTGAGCAAATGTAGCTTCGGCGAAAAAAAGTTCAAATGCTCGCTTCAACCATTTTCGCTCCCGCTTGTCATCATGCCGAAAGCATCTGAAAACCACCCGACATAGGTGCCTTACCCGCCAAAATTTTTGAGCTGAAAATGTTTGCATAACGGTGGCTACAGTTCAACCCTGTAGCCATTGCTGCGCGTAACCATGTCGAACTTAACAAGAACATTAATGCTAAAAATATTTTTCCGGCAATTTAATATTGGGCAACTTTGACCAACAAGGAACAACTGAAACAAACCATGAACTTGTCCAACATAGAACCACGGGCCATTTGGCATAATTTTTCAAAACTCAACAGCGTGCCCCGCCCGTCCAAGAAAGAAGAAAGGGTGACAGCTTTCATCAAAAAATTTGGGGAAGATTTGGGCCTGCCCACCACCGTGGATGCCGTAGGCAATGTAATCATCGCCAAACCCGCCACGCCCGGCATGGAAATGCGCCAAGCGGTGGTACTGCAATCGCACCTGGACATGGTATGCCAAAAGAACAACGACGTAGCTTTCGACTTCGACACACAGGGCATAGACATGTATGTGGAGGGCGATTGGGTGAGGGCCAAAGGTACCACGCTGGGTGCCGACAATGGCCTGGGCGTGGCCACCATCATGGCCTTGCTGGAAAGCCAGGACATACCCCACCCCGCGCTGGAAGCCCTTTTTACCATTGACGAAGAAACAGGCATGACCGGCGCGCTCAACCTGCAACCCGGCACTCTAAAGGCCAACATTTTGCTGAATTTGGATACCGAAGAAGACGATGAAATAACCATTGGTTGCGCCGGCGGCATAGATGTAACCGCCACGGCTGCGTACCCTTTGGTTCCGGCTGCCGGCACGGGCATCAATATAGCAATAAAGGGTTTGAAAGGCGGCCATTCCGGCATGGACATACATAAAGGATTGGGCAATGCCAATATAATTTTGAGCCGTTTGCTGTTTGCTTTGGCGGAGCAACTGCCCTTGCAATTGGTTTCCATTGACGGCGGCGGCCTGCGCAATGCCATTCCGCGCGAGGCACACGCCTTGTTGGTAGTGGCCGATGCCGACACGGCAAACAAAATTTCAAACACCGCAAAACAGCAAATACTGGATGAATTCGCCTCTTTGGAACCGGCATTGAACATCAACATCCTTGCTGCAAACCACGAAGGAAAGGCACTGTCAACAGCCGACTCCGATAAAATTATCCATGCGCTGAAAGCCGCGCACAACGGCGTTTACAGGATGAGCCCGGATGTGGCAGGTTTGGTAGAAGCATCCAACAATGTGGCGAGGGTGCTGCTCCATGAGGACAATTTGCAGATACTGAACCTATCCCGTTCGTCCGTGGAATCGAGCAAGGACGACGTGGCCAACCAATTGAAGGCAGTATTTGAATTGGCGGGCATGGAGGTGGAATTTAGTGGTGCCTACCCCGGTTGGAAACCCTTGCCCGGCTCCGCAATAGTGCAATTGATGGAGCGCATTTACAAGGATAATTTTGGCCACGAACCCAAAGTTACCGCTTGCCACGCCGGACTGGAATGCGGCATCATAGGTGCCCATTACCCCAAGATGGAAATGGTTAGTTTCGGCCCCACCATCCGGGGCGCGCACTCGCCCGAAGAACGTGCGAGCATCAGTTCCGTGCAAAAATTCTGGGGTTTTTTACAAGATATTTTGGCCGGCATACCGGAGTGAAAATTTGCAATGTTGGGCTTAATGGACAAAAAATGATGCTCAAAATCGCTGTAATCCTTATGGGTATTAG
>JASGFI010000133.1:0-8253 GCA_047605615.1 Edaphocola sp.
CGCTCGAAAATAGCCTATAAGAAATTCTAACAATAAAATTTAAACAGGCTCTAAAACATGAAAATATCGCTGCTATTCATTTGGTGCCTTGTGCTGCTGGCCAATACCGGCAATAGCCAAATCCGAAAACATGAGCACCATTCCCCTTGCTTGGGGCTACTTTACCCAAGTGGACTCCAACGGCAATTACACCGAAAGCCCCAACACAAATGTGGATTTGGACACCTGATATTGACGGCTACGGCATATCCGCTTTTTGGCCAAAAAATTGGCTTGGGCGCGGGGCCAAAATCGGAGGTCTATTACGATTACATAAAAATA
This sequence comes from Edaphocola sp., assembly GCA_047605615.1. GTDB lineage: Bacteria > Bacteroidota > Bacteroidia > Chitinophagales > Chitinophagaceae > Taibaiella. The sequence continues at coordinate 322 of JASGFI010000133.1, forward strand.
TACCAATAGGGCGAAGCCGGTCCCTTACCTTTGGTTTTTGCTATTCAAACACCACCAAATAAAAATCTTTCTTCCCTTTCTGCACCACAACGTATTTATTGTTCAAAAGGTGTGTCGCTTCCAGCGTGGCAGCCTCTGCCTTGGCCTTGTTGATGCCCACGCCGCCGGCTTGCAGCATTTTTCGTGCTTCGCCCTTTGAAGGGAAAATGCCTTTGTCGGCCAGGAACTGGACGAGGTCTATGCCGGTGGCCAATTCGGCCAGCGAACCCCTTACCTGCGGCACGCCGTCCATTATTTCCAAAAAGTCTTGTTCGTTCAGGGCAACCAAGGCTTCGGCGGTATTCTTGCCAAATAATATGCCGCTGGCCTGCACCGCAAATTCGTAATCTTCGCGGCTATGTACCATTATGGTTATTTCTTCGGCCAGGCGTTTTTGCAGCAAGCGCGCACCGGGATTGGTATCGTGTTCGGTTATTATTTGTTCTATCGTCTCTATTGGCAGGAAGGTGAAAATCTTTATCAGGTTCTTGGCATCCTCGTCGCCCACATTCAGCCAATATTGGTAAAATCGGTAGGGCGAAGTTTTGTTCCTGTCCAGCCAAATGTTTCCCTGTTCGGTCTTGCCAAATTTGCCGCCGTCTGCTTTTTTCAACAGCGGGCAGGTAAAGGCAAAGGCATCGTTGCCACCCTTGCGGCGTATCAATTCGGTACCGGTCACTATATTGCCCCATTGGTCGGCCCCGCCAAATTGCAGCTTTACGTCTTGGGTAGTGTTGAGGTAGTAGAAATCGTAGCCTTGTATCAGTTGATAGGTAAATTCCGTGAAAGACAGCCCAAACTCCAAACGCTTCTGCACCGAGTCTTTGGACAGCATATAGTTTACCGTAACGTGCTTGCCCACATCGCGGATGAAATCGAGGAAGGAGTAGTCTTTGAGCCAATCGTAGTTGTTGACCAGTTCGGCACGGTTGGGCAAGTTTTCGTCAAAGTCCAGGAACTTTTCCAGCTGTTTGCGTATGCCAGCTATGTTCTTGTCCAAAGTATCGCGGTCCAGGAGGTTGCGTTCGGCCGATTTCCCGGTAGGGTCGCCTATCATGCCCGTGGCACCGCCAATCAAGGCTATGGGTTTGTGGCCGGCCTTTTGCATGTGCATCAGCAACATGATGGGCAACATGCTGCCAATGTGCAGGCTGTCGGCGGTGGGGTCGAAGCCCACGTAGCCCTTGGTCGTTTCCTTGCCCAATTGTTCTTCCGTGCCCGGTATTATGTCTTGCAGCAAGCCTCTTTGCCGTAGTTCGGGTATGAAGTTTCTAATCACTATAATTTTCTTTTTGGGGTCTAAATCGGGGCTGCAAAAGTAGTTTGATTTTGGACAATGGCAAGGTTTTTGCCAGCTTAATAAATCGTATGTTGAGATAGCTTATCTTTGGAGTCGGCGTTTTGCGTACTTCTCGATAGCAATAATATAGGGTTTTTAGCGTTTTGCGCAGCATCGGTGTATGATTTGAAACCGGGTATTTTTATGAAGCAAGTGTTACTTGGTGTTTTTGCAATGGCCGGGGCCGCGTCCCTACATGCGCAAAGCAGGATTTATGTAAATGAATATTTGAACATAGGCGTGGGGGCAAGGTCGTTGGGCATGGCCGGTGCCACTGCCGCTTCGGTAAGCGATGTGTACGCGGGCTACTGGAACCCCGCCGGGCTTATACACATGGATGCCGACGTACAGGCGGGGGCCATGCACGCCGAATATTTTGCCGGTATCTTCAATTACGACTATGGCAGTTTGGCCATTCCCCTAAAGGGTAAAAACAGGGCCTTGGGCATTTCCTTCATCCGCTTTGCCACCGACAATATTCCCTACACCTTGGACTATGTTCAGCCCGATGGTTCTTTTGACGAAAGCAAGTTGAAGGGTTTTTCGGCGGGCGATTATGCGGCATTGCTTACCTATTCGCAAAAATTGAATTTCCTGAAAAAACATCCCGAATGGGAAACCAGCATCGGGGCCAACGCCAAAGTATTATACAGGAACGTAGGCAGCATGGCCAATGCCTGGGGTTTTGGCTTGGACATAGGTTTGCAGGCACGGTACAAAAGCTGGAAATTTGGCCTGGGCATGAAAGACATTACCACCAGCTACACGGCTTGGAGCTTTCACCTGACCGAACACGAGAAAGAAGTATTCAGCGGCACGGGCAACGAATTGCCCATAAAATCTTACGAGGTGATGCTGCCGCGGTTCAATTTTGGCGTGGCACATTCATTCATCAAGCCCGAAAAAAATATTCAGCTATTGGCAGAAATAGGTTTTGATATAACAACCGATGGCAAGCGCAATACGCTTTTGGCAGGCAATACCATAAGCGTGGATCCACGCATGGGCTTGGAAGCGAGTTATAAAAATACCTTGTTCCTAAGGGCAGGCGTGGGCAATTTTTATAGCGCGCTGGACAATGCCGACACCAACAACGTAAAGAAATATACCGTGTTCCAACCTTCGGTAGGCGTGGGTTTCAAGGTCAAGAGTTTCTCAATAGACTATGCCTTTACCAGCCTGCAAATGCAGGAAAATCCCTTGATGTCGCATATAGTTTCCATAAGGTTGGATATAATGAAAGCCGGAAAAACGAAAGATGCCGACCCGAAGCCTGCCATGCCGGTAAAGGCAACGCAGCCTCCGTCCGACAAAAATAAATAGCACAAGCAATACCTAAATTTATGATGAAGCAACATTGTTCAAAATTATCGCTCATTACAGTTTGCCTGCTGCAGGCACTGTTGGGTTTTGTAGAAAATACGAATGCCCAAACTTACAGCAATTCATGGATTGATTTCAACAACAGCTATTACAAAATAAAGATAGCCAAAACGGGTATTTATAGGATAACCAAGACCCAGCTGGATGCCATAGGCTTCGGCAATGTGGCCGGTAGCAATTTTGCATTGCTGCGCGACGGCAAGGAGGTGCCTATTTACGTGAGCAACACGAGTACCTTGGGCAGCAGCGACTACATAGAATTTTACGGCGAAAAGGCCAATGGCACGGTGGAGGCGCAGATGTATATCGACACATCTTATCAACCCAATGAAGAGGTCAATTTAATCAACGATACCGCCGCTTATTTCCTGACCTACGACAATACCACGCATACCCGATATACTTCCATTAGCAACACCATACCTACGCCTACGCCCAGTGCCGCCGCATACTGTTGGTCAAAGGGCTATACGCAACTCGACAACAGGGCGGCATGGGTGGACGGCCCCAACAGGGCCGGTACGGGCTATTACTATTACTCTTCCGATTTCGACTTGAGCGAAGGCTATTCGCTTACCACAGTCGCAACTTCCGTTTCATTCACCATAGCCACGCCCAACCTTTACAGCAGCGGCCCCCAATCCGGTTTTGCCTTTACTTGGTTCGGGGCAGCATCGGACGACAACACGCCGCACCCGTACTTTACCCTGAATGGCAATGCAGTGTTCGACACAAGTGTGGCCAATTTCAAGATGGTAAAAAGAACCGTGAATGTTGCTACAAGCAACTTGCAAGCCAGCAATACAATAGCCGTCACCAACATCAACCGCTTTTACGTACAACGTGCCTACATCAGGTATCCAAGGGATTACCAGTTCAGCGGCGAAGCGGCATTTGATGTGGACGCCGCCAATCGTTACATAGAGATTACCGGCCTTGGCAGCACCGGGCAAATCGTAAGACTGTACGACATTACCAATAGCAAGATGTACACCGCTACCGAAAGCGGCGGCACGGCAAAATTTTACTTGGATGCCGCCACGCAAACCCGACAAATGTACCTGGCACCCAATGCAGACATAGCGACCGCGCCAACCCCGCAAAGTGTCCAGTTCAGGAATTACGCCACCACGGCCAATCAGGGCGACTATATTATACTGACCCACAAAGATTACATCAACGCCTCGCCTTCCTACGTAAACGATTTCAAGACATACCGGGCCAGCGCTACGGGTGGCGGGCATACGGTAGTGGTGGTAGATGTTACCGAGTTGTACGACCAGTTTGGTTACGGGTACGATTACAATGCGCTGGGTATTCGCAATTTTGTAGCCTACGCATTGGGCAATTGGTCGGTAACTCCCGAGTATATGTTCATAATAGGCAAAGGGTTTACTTATGAAAATTACAGGAGCTACCAACAATCGCCCGCCAGTTATACCTATGCCCCGGTGCCCACTTGGGGCCAGCCCGGTGCCGACAATTTACTTTCGGCATTCAACAACGACCAAAAACCCAAGCTGGCCACCGGCAGGCTTTCGGCATACAACAATGCGGAAATAGGGGCGTACTTGGAGAAAGTTAAGGCTTACGATGAAGCAATATTGCCCTTGACGGTGCCCACCAGTGCGTCTGAATTGTGGAAGAAGAAAGGGTTGTTTATAGCCGGTTCCAGCGACCTTACGGAACAAACCGGCTTGGTAAGTTCCTTGGTTGCTTGCCAAGGTATTTTTGAAGACACCCTGGTGGGCGGCATGACAACGCTGATAAAAAAAACCACCACCGACCAGGTGGCAGACGTAAACAACGTGACCATAGATTCCATGATGAATATGGGCTTGGGCTATATCTCTTTTTATGGCCACGGCTCGTCGCAAGGGTTCGACTTCAACCTGAACTCGCCGGATAATTACAATTCCAATCCTCGGTTTCCCGTCTTTTCTGCCTTTGCCTGCGAAGTAGCCAATATGTTTCTGTTGACTATGGATAAATCCATTTCGGAAAACTATATCGCTTCGGCCAATGGCGGAGCCATAGCCATGATTGCCGCCAATAACCTTGGCTGGACGGGTACTTTGCCTTCTTATATGCAACACCTATATAGGAGCTTTGCTTGGCGCGATTATGGGAATACCCTCGGTGTGCAGTACAAGAACAACATCAGCTACTTGCAAGACTACGTTAACCCAGGCGACATATATATGGATATTCATACCCAAAGCCTATTGCTACAAGGCGACCCCGGCCTGCACCTTTACAACCCCGACAAACGCGACTATGCAATCGAGGCCAATAGCATATCCTCCATTCCGGCCAATGTGACCACGGCCTTGGATTCCTTTACCCTGAGGCTGCCCGTTTACGACCTGGGCAAGGCCACCCGCGATTCGGTATGGGTCAAATTGCAACGCTTCCGCCCCGGTGCCACCACCGTCACCTCCGCCGATTCCGTATTGCTTACCGATTTGTTCAATATAGACACCATTCAGTTCAAAATGCCGATTGACCCGAATTTGGATTTGGGCGTGAACAATTTCTCGCTAAAAATAGATTCGAGGGATGCCTACGACGAAATTTCCGAAGCGAACAATGGCATATCGTACCAACTATTCATTTATTCGGACAATTTGGTACCCGTATATCCCAAAGAGTATGCGATAGTACACGAGCAAGGCATTACGCTGAAAGCATCCACGCTCAACGCATTTGCCGCTTACAGGAACTATAAACTTGAAATAGACACCACCGAATATTTCAATAGTTCGTTAAAACAAAGTACCACCATTGGCAGCATAGGCGGGGTGTTGAAATGGAAGCCCAGCCTCACCTACCAAGATAGCACCGTATATTATTGGCGCGCCGCCCCCGATAGCTTGATAAACGGCACTTATAGCTGGTCGGGTAGTTCTTTTATTTATCTGGCAAACGGAAGCGAGGGCTGGAACCAGTCGCACTTTTTCCAGTTCACGAAAGAAAACCCCTTCGATGCCTTGCAAATATCCGAAAGCACGGGAAGGAAATTCCAGTTTGCCCCCAGGAACAATTATTTGTCCGTGCCCAATGCAGTGGTCAGGTATAGCCTGCTCAATTATTTGCAAACAAAAGCCGCGTTGAACGATGTACCCGTACCCAATTTTGAGTGCATACATAGCGGGGCCATCTACATCGGGATAATAGATAGCGCCTCCGGCAAATTATGGCAATGCACTTCCGGCCTGTATGGTTCATATCCTCTATGTACCAGCGACGAAAAATACATGTTCGAGTACGACCTTGGGAGCCAGTCGGCCCGCAACAGCGCCATGGACTTGTTGCAAAGCGTACCCGTTGGTAATTATATTTTTGTGCAAAACAAGATAGAAGACGGCTTCCCCAACGTTGGCTGGAACGGGGTGACGGCAGCGGAAATGCAAGCCGATACCGCGGTAAACGGTTCAGGGGTTTCCCTGTACCACACCTTGAAAAATCTCGGCTTTTCGCAAATAGACGAATTCGATGCCGAGAAAGTTTTCTCGTTTTTCGTAAAAAAAGGCAATACCAGTAGCGTACAGCAAGCCATAACCACCGGTATTTACGACCAAATTTCCATCGATGTTTATTTTGATACCTATGTGGATACCGGCACCATGACCAGCACATTGGTGGGGCCGGCCAAAGAATGGCAATCGTTTCATTGGAAATATTCATCGCAGGGCAGCACTACGGTAGATGAATACGATGCTCCCTACGTCAAGATTTTTGGTGTAGATACCGCCAGCCAGTCCACGTTGCTATACAGCGGCACAGCCAAGGATACATCACTTTCTTTTGTATCGGCTGCGCTGTATCCGAATTTAAAGTTGGAATGGCTTAGCATAGATACCCAAACAAGAACCAGCCCCCAGCTCGATTATTGGCGCGTACTGTACACGCCCGTTCCCGAAGCTGCCCTGAATGCCGCCGCCTATTTTAGCAGCAACGACAGCCTTGCCGATGGCGAAACGGGTAAATTGCGCTTGGCCATAGAGAACCTTACCCCCTACGATATGGACAGCATGTTGGTAAGCTACAGCGTAATAGATGCCAACAACGTGAAACACACTTTTTACACAAAAAGATACAAGCCGCTGCCGGGCAACGATACGATAGTGGCCGACTTGGATTTTGACATGTCGGCCTACCCTGGCAAAACATTCCTGGTGGTGGAAGCCAACCCCGATGACGACCAGCCCGAGCAATACCACCCTAACAACATAGGCTACCTGAGCCTATATACCGCCTCCGATGATGAAAACCCCGTGCTGGACGTGACCTTTGACGGCGTGCATATCTTGGATAAAGACATAGTGTCGGCCAAGCCGTATATCAAGATAATGATGAACGACGAAAATGAATACCGGCTATTGAGCGATACGTCCTTGATGACGGTGCAACTGCTGTACCCGGATGCGACTACTGCCGAAACCATACCTTTTGACGGCACTATATGCAGGTTTGTTGCCGCCGAAGTACAAGACGGTAAAAATACCAACAGCGCCTATATAGAATACAAGCCCACCTTGGCGCAAGACGGTGTCTATAAATTGATAGTTACCGGAAAGGACGTAGTGGGCAACATAGCCGGCAATGCCGCCGAGTATGAAGTTCAGTTCACGGTAGAGAACACACCCTCCATCACCAACGTGCTGAACTATCCCAATCCGTTTTCTACGGCCACGCAGTTCCTGTTTACCATGACCGGATCGGAAATACCTTCGCAGTTCAAAATCCAAATATTGACCGTAACAGGCAAAGTGGTGCGCGAAATCAAGAAAAATGAATTGGGCGACCTGCACATAGGCCGCAACATTACCGATTACCGTTGGGACGGCAAGGATGAATACGGCCAGATGTTGGGCAACGGCGTGTACCTGTATAGGGTGGTTACCTCTATTAGGGGCGAGGATATTGAACACAGGGCCAATGCCAGCGTGGACAAATATTTCAAGAATGGGTACGGCAAACTTTATATCATGCGATAGCAGGTGCCGATATTTGAATTTTGCATGGGAATGACCAAAAAAAACCGCAGGAAAAGCTGCGGGTTTTTTTGGTTCGTTTTCATTTATTGGGGCGTAATACTATTTTCAAGAAATAGCATTGAAGTTGTTTAAACTTATTTTAGATTAAAGAGAGTCCCAGGAATTAAGGAT